>DYJM01000043.1:7119-15483 GCA_020723125.1 Acidithiobacillus ferrivorans | reverse complement strand
CAGGTCGATAAACGTTTCGAACAGGTCGATAAACATTTCGAACAGGTCGAGAAGCGCTTTGAACAGGTTGACAAACATTTTGAGCAAATCGAAAGACGCTTTGAGCAGGTCGAGAAGCGCTTTGAGTTGATGGAAAAGCGAATTGACCAAATAGACAAGAGAATCGACCAGGTAGAAAAGAGAATCGACCAGATAGACAAGCGTCTGGATCTGATGACCTTACGAATAGATCGTTTCATGATATGGAGCTTCGGCACCACGGTTTCTGTAGGGGCCATAGTCATTGCAGCCATCAAACTGATTCACTGAAACTGGTCAACCCAGGCACTGACAGCCTCGACAAAATGGCTGCCAGCCTGGGTCATGGCGGCCGCTCCGCCCGCCGCCGAAGCCGTTTTCAGTGGCACGCTTTCCTGAAATGCATCTTGGGCAATGACCTGATAATTGTGCGCATTCAATAAAGTGGCTGTGCCTGCTATCAGCGCCTGGCCAGCCTGGGGTGCTGTGAAATTTACCACAAAATTACTCAGGCGCAGGTGCAGTATGTATTGTGCTGCGCCCCCGGATTGCTCGGAAAGCACGGCTTTCCAGTGCTGGCTTTGCTGCAGATGCTGCAGCAGACGCATATCCAGCATTTCCGCCGGAGTCCCTACCCAACGCGCATCCCGATAAGACAGGAGCATTTGGGGATTCCGATAAAGCAGATGGTATTGGTAGGCATCGGTATCCAGCCAGGAGGGAGCGCTGACCGAGGCCAGTTGCAAAACAACATGAGCATTGTGCGGGGCTTTTTGGGCTTCGACAGGCACCGACGAATGCAGCGCAGTGATATTGTAGGGCACCTGCCAGGGCGTCGCCGTGGCACAACCGCCAAGCAAAAAAGCGGTCTCCAAAAATCCCAGGCGGACTGCGCCCCATAAACGTGGCATGCGAACATTTCTCATGAGCTTAGTGATCTCCTGCGGAAAAACCCGATTCACCCGGGCCTGGGGGTGGCCCCTGAGTTCCGTAAAGCAGGGATTGGGGTGATTGTTTCAGGGACTGGCTGAGGCGGGACAGCGCTTCACTGCTATGCAGCAGGCTGCTGGTTAATTGCTGTACCTGGGGAAGGGTCTGGTAGTTCAGGGTATTGATGGCCTGCTCACTGGATGCGCCCAGTTTTTGCAGGGATTTGGCCGCCTGGGTAGCACTCGCCAGGGGGGCTTGCGCCTGTACTGCCAGGGTATCTAAATGCTGGATGAGTTGATGACTGGCGACCATGGTGGATTGGGTGGCCGCCACCATGGCGGGAAGCGCCTTGAGCGCCGGCATCAGGGCATCTTCCATTTGCACCAGGTCCTGAGTAGCCTGATCGAGATGCGTCAGGGTTTGCCCGAAACGGGCACGGTTCTGGTCATTGAGCAGGTCATTCAGACGATCCGCCAACTCATTGCTGCGGTTTACCAGAGACTCACCATTGCGGGACAGCACCTCAAAAAAGCTGGGATGCATGGGAATTTCAGCAACCTGACCCGGCTTGTGCGTGATGGGGGCAAAATCGGTTCCTTTGTCGGTTAAGGATAAGTAGCTGATACCGGTGACCCCTTGAGGAGCCAGTTCCGCGAAAGTCGCCTGGGTGATGGGTGTGGTTTTCTCGACCTTGATTCTGACCCGAATCATGCGCGGATTGGTCGGATCCAGACCGATGGCCGTCACCTCACCTACTCTCACGCCTTTGAATCGCACGGGCGCCTGAATGCTAAGGCCAGCAACACTGTAGGGCGAAATCACATCAAAGTTGACCCCGGGTTTTTCGCCGTGGTGCATCCACAATCCGACAATCGCGACCGCGACGCCAAGTACCAGCAAAAAAACCACCGCGACCAGCGCGTGCGCACGGCTTTCCAAGAAGGTAGCTCCTGAATGAGATATTTCCCTATTGGAGCACAGGAATCGTTGCAAGCCAATCTTTCTGAATGACCTGTTCAATGGCATGGCCTCTTGCCTGCTGGCCCAAAGGAAGTGATTGACTTGCCCAGAAACCCATGACTAAATGAGCCAAAATCTCTGGAGCCCTTGAAGCTATGGACTTTGACGTATTGCGCCGTACCATGATTGATACCCAGATTCGTACTTGGGATGTGCTTGATCCGCGCGTGCTGGCCATCGTCACCGAGGTCAAGCGGGAGTTATTTGTGCCGACCGCCTATCGTCATCTGGCCTTTGCCGATTACGCCATGCCCATTGCCCACGGCGAATATATGTGGACCCCCAAAATGGAAGCCCGTGTCCTTCAGGAGCTGGATTTGCGCGAACATCACCGGGTTCTGGAAATTGGCACAGGAACCGGCTACATGGCCGCACTTATGGCCAGACTGAGTGGCATGGTGCATAGCGTCGAGGATCGTGCGGATTTATCACAATTGGCGGAAGGCCACCTGCGCGTACAAGGCATTCACAATGTCCAGCTCCATGTCGGCGATGGTTCTTGCGGCTGGGCTGGCCATGCGCCTTATGATGCCATTTGTATCACCGGCTCCTTGCCCGTATTGCCCGAGGCATTCAAGGAACAACTGGCGGTGGGTGGGCGTCTGGTAGCCATTATCGGTAAGGGTCCAGCCATGCGCGCCCAGCGCATCACGCGCACTCAGCAGGACATTTATGAAACAACCGGACTATTTGAAACCGAAGTCACTCCCCTGCGGCATGCTCCACTCCCCGGTCGTTTCGTTTTTTGAGTTGCCATGCGCATTGAAGCCCAGCAGAGCCTGATCCTGACCATCGATATGCAGGATCGTCTCCTGGGCGCCATTCCCGAAGCCGAGCGCAACCAGGCCATTCAAAACTCTGCGCGCTTGCTGGCCGCTGCGGTGGCTCTGGAAATCCCGCGTCTGGCTACTGTCCAATACGCCAAAGGATTGGGACCGATTCGTGCCGACCTGCAGTCATTCTGTGCCCTCCCATTGGATAAAACAGTGTTTTCCTGCTGGCGGCATGCTCCGCTCCGAGACTTACTGGAAACTGAGCAGGGTCGTCGTCAGATTATCCTGACCGGAGTCGAAACCCATATTTGTGTTCTGCAAACCGCTCTGGATCTGCATAGCGCTGGTTGGCAGCCGGTTGTCGTCGCCGATGCCTGCGCCAGCCGCGATGCCGCCCATGCCCAATCGGCTTTATTGCGGCTACGTCAGGCGGGCATTACCGTCGCGGTGGCAGAGTCGGTATTTTATGAATGGCTCGGCGATGCGGCCCATCCCCAATTTCGGAGTCTCGCCCCCGCCTGGCGCTGAAACGGAGTATTCCCCCATGCAATCCCCTGTTCTCTTCTACAGCATCCATCTGGAACCCGAGGCACATTTGTTCCAGATCACCCTGGAAATCCCGGAGCCAGATGCTGATGGACAGATACTGGCTTTGCCGGCCTGGGTTCCAGGTAGTTACACCATCCGTGATCTCGCCCGCCATATTATCCAGATATCTGCAGAATCAAGCGGCGAAGCGGTGCAGTTGCGCAAAATCGCTACCGATCGCTGGGTCTGCGCTACTGTGAAAGGGCCTCTCCAGATCTCTTATAGTGTTTATGCGCTGGATCAATCGGTGCGCACGGCTTTTCTGGATCAACTGGGCGGGTTTTTTAATGGCCCCGCCCTGTTTTTGCGGGTAGTCGGTCAGGAGCAGCAAATGCATGCCTTGCGCATTACCGGCCCGGATCATTGGCAGTTAGGGACTTCCATGCCCCGCGTGGCAGGTGAAACTTGGGGATGGGGTCAGTTTCAGGCAGAAAATTATCGGGCATTCATTGATCATCCGCTGTTGATGGGTACGCTGACCCTGCTGAATTTTGAAGCGGGTGGGTTGCCTCACCACTTGCTGATTCAGGGAGAACATCAGGCCGATCTGCAGGCGCTGGGACGAGACATGGCCCGCATTTGTGACTGGCAGCAGAAGTTCTGGGGTGAATCCCCCTTTAGGGAATATCATTTTTTGTGCAAGGCGCGCAGCAACGACTACGGTGGTCTGGAGCATCGGGCCTCCAGTGCTCTGCTTTGCGCCCGGGATGACCTGACCGGCCGCGACCCCGAAAACTATCGGCGCTTTCTGGGCCTGGTCAGCCATGAATATTTTCATAGCTGGCTGGTACAGGCCATCAAACCCGCATTATTCAGCGCCAGCAGTCTGGATCGGGCGGAACTTTCCCGGGATCTCTGGATATTTGAAGGGATTACCTCTTACTACGATGATCTCTGCCTCTGTCGTGCCGGTCTGATCAGTCCGGAACAATACCTTCAAGGAGTCGCGCAGGAATGGACGCGCCTGCAACGACGCCCCGGCCAATATCTGCAAAGCCTGGCTGAATCCAGCGAAGACGCCTGGCTCAAGCTTTATCATCCGCATGTCAACAGCGCCAATTTTGAAATCAGTTATTACAACAAGGGAGCGCTGCTCGCTCTCTGTCTGGACTTGAGCCTGCGCCTGGAAAGTGCCGGCCACTTTAGTCTGGATGACTTGCTGATGCACTTCTGGAAAGAGCACGGTCAGACGGGCAAGGCACTCCCCGAAGGAGAAGCCCTGCAACAAATAGCCGACCTTGCTGGTACGCAAATGGCAGAACAGTTGAAAACCTGGATAGAAGCCCGCGCCGAACTGCCTCTGGAAGCTCTCATGGCACGCATGGGGATTGCCCTGCACAGCCGCCCCGCCACCAGTCTGAGTGATTCAGGTGGCGAGGCCGCTTCGACATTGCCCACAGCCTGGATTGGCGCCCACTGGCAAAGCCAGCCGCAAGGCGTACAAATCCGTCAGGTCCTCAGCGGCAGCCCGGCAGAAGCGGCTGGTTTGTCACCCGATGATGTCCTCGTTGCCTTGGAAGGAATGCGCTGCACGGCGGACAGTTTCGCGGGGCAAATCAGCTCCGGCGTCCCCGGTTGCCCGCTGCGCCTCCACTACTTTCGCGATGACGTACTTTACGAGACCCGCCTGACCCCCGTTGCCCCGCCGCAGGATACCTTCTGGCTCGAGTGGCTGGAGGACGTAGACGCAGTGGTAAGCGCCCGCCGCAGCGCCTGGCTAGGGCAAGGCTCCGTTGATACGGTGACAGGCGAGCTCGGTGCAGATGATGCTGAGCGGCACGTCCCAGGGTTCGCGGGGAACTCTGTCTAACTGCTGAAAAGCATGGCCGACTCCCAGCAGGCGCGGGTGCTGCCAATGCTGGCGGTGGGAGATGCTGGCGAGGCTGCGATCATAAAATCCCCCGCCCATTCCCAGGCGATAACCTTCTGTATCAAACGCCACCAGGGGCAGAATCAACAAATCGAGATCCTGCGGGGTGATCAGCAAATCGGCTGCCACCTGCGGTTCGGGAATACGGAAGCCATTGGGCCGCAAGCGGCTCTCCCCATGAAATGGGGCGAAGCGCAGCTTTTGCGCAAAACTTCCTGATAGTACCGGCAAATAGAACTGTTTGTGACGACTCAGGCGATGGTACATCAGCGGGAGAGGATTGATTTCGCCCTGCATGGGCCAATAGAGGGCAATGCGCCGGGCCTTTTTGTAATGACTGAGCTGGAGAATTCGCCGGGTGAGCGCCAGAGCCGCCTGCTGTAGATGCTGCGGAGAAAGAGACTGGCGTTGCTGACGCATTGCTCTGCGCAAGCCACCCTTGGAAACCGTTTCAGATGGATCTATTGCATTTTTATCAGACAACAAAAGACCTCCCGCGATGGTCGTGCGGCCCGCTACCCCCAGAACCTGGTGAACAGGTGGGAATCCACACATCACTTCAGGCTACTCCGCAAGGAAGCTGCACACCGCGATGATGACTGGGGACTCCCTGGATAGACAGTATTGGTTCAGGAATCGTCTCGGCCACTCGTGCCTCGCAGGAGGCAATTTCAAGTTACTCTGCCCCCTTGGCCCTGTCAACCAATTGCTGCAGGCGCTGTTCGACAAGTTGCAGTTCATGCTCCCGGGCCTGCAATGTCTGCCGGGTGCGCTGCAAATCCGCCGCCAGATTCACGGCCACCATCAGGGTGGCGCGCTCCCGGCTGAGCAATTTGCCACGGCTTCTGGCCACCTCCAATTGTTCATTGAGTAGTCGCACGGCTTCCAGCAACAGCTCCCGCTCTTCCTCCGGGCAGGGTATCCGATAATGCTGATCCAGCAGGGTGACGGAAATTTGTTGCACGGCATTTGTGGGCTTAACTTCGGACACAGACTTCTCCCTGATGATTTTATATTTCGTTTTCCCAACAATTGACCTGCGCCAGCAGATCATTCAGGCGCAAACAGATTTCTTCCTGGCGCTCTTGCAGCATCCGGTTTTCCGCTTTCAGTTTTTGAATCTGGGCCTGCAGGGCTTGCACGGAATGCTTGTTGCGACTATCTCCTTCCAGTTGTCGACGCAATCCGCGATAATCCGTGATAGCATTCTCCAACTCTGCAAACAGGGATTCATATCGGGATTCTAACACTGCGCTACCCACTTTTAGCCGGACATTCCAACACCGAGTTTACGAAGCACCTCCATCATTTGCAAATTGAAGCAGGTTTGTTGCGCCCATGCCCTTATCCGAATCATTGAAACGTACGCGCAGTTTTCGCTTTCGCCTGGGTGTGGCGGCCCTGTTGATGCTCCTGGCCATCCTGGGGGTTGTTTTGCGGATAGTGGACCTGCAGGTATTGCATTATTCCAAATTTCGCGAGCTGGCCTATGACAATCATGTGGCTCTGGTGCCCCTGGCTCCGCCTCGGGGTCTGATTCTGGCGGATCATGGGGAGGTTCTGGCAGAAAACCTGCCCACCTATGCCCTCGAAATCACCCCCGATCAGGTGCCCCACCTGCAGCAAACCCTGCAATTTTTGCAGCATCTTCTGAACTTGACTCCGGAAGAGTTGCAACAATTTGCCGCACGGCGCGCCGGCAAGCCGGACTTTGACCCGATTGTTCTGAAGGCTGATCTGAATCCGACGCAAATTGCAGCCGTATCCGTCCGCGCCATGGAGTTACCGGGGGTGCGTATAGTGGCCATGATGCACCGCCATTATCCCTATGACGCCTTGTTTTCCCATGTCGTCGGTTATGTCGGGCCGATTACCGCTGCCGATCTGAAAGATTTTCATGCCAATAAATATGTGGGTCGCAATTACATTGGCAAAAACGGCCTGGAACGCTATTACGAACGCCAACTGCGCGGCGTCATGGGCTATGAAATCAAGGATATTAACGCCCGGGGTTTACCGGTGGGCACCCTTCGCCAGATTGCCGCTCATCCTGGCAGTAATCTGATTACCCATCTCCGGCTGCGGGTTCAGGAGGCAGGGGCAAAAGCCTTGCAGGATAAAGGCTATCGTGGTGCGGTCATCGCCATGGATCCCAATAATGGTGGCATTCTCGCCATGGTCACCAGTCCCAGCTTTAACGCCAACTGGTTTGTGGACGGCATCAGTAACGCCCACTGGCAAGCGCTGCTCAACAATCCGGGCCGGCCGCTCATGAACCGGGCGGATAATGGATTGTACCCGCCAGGTTCCTGCGCAAAGCCTTTTTATACCATCCAGGCCGTGCAGGAGGGCATAATCAGTCCGGATTTCCATACCTACTGCCCCGGCAATTACCAGTTGGGAGGACATACCTACTGGGACTGGAATCGGGGGGGGTTCGGGGAGACCGGCATCACCAAGGCACTGGCCTGGTCAGTGGATGTTTTCTACTACAAGCTGGCCGTGAAAATGGGGATTGATTTGCAGGACAAGACCCTCTGGCGTTTCGGCTTCGGGCAGAAAACGCCCATTGATCTGCCCGGTGGCGCAAACGGTCTGGTCCCGACTCCGGCCTGGAAACGTGCGCATCTTCATGCCCCCTGGTACGCCGGTGACTCGGTAATTTTGGGTATTGGTCAGGGCTATTTACTGGAAACGCCGCTACAATTGGTCCGCGCCGTTTCTGCCCTCGCCAATGGCGGCTATCTGGTGCAACCCCAGGTCGCCAAGGCCTTCATTGACCCGCAAACGGGCAAGACCATTCCTATTCCCAATGCCGCGCCCGTAAATCTGCATATTTCTACCGAAGCCATGCATGCGGTGCATCTGGGGATGGAAGCCTGCGTCAATACCGGCACCTGCCATACGGTGAGCATTCCCGGTATCAGCATTGCCGGCAAAACCGGTACGGCCCAGGTCCCTATGGGCTATAAAAATGGCCACACCATCTACAATAATGACTCCCTGTTTATTGGCTGGGCACCGGTGGATCATCCCAAAATTGCCGTAGCGGTGGTGGTCGAAAATGGCGGGTACAATGCCTGGCAAGCCCTACCGGTAGCTCGTGCCGTCATTAAGGCGTATTTGCAGCCGGACCAGTCTGCTCCAGCTCCAGCTCCAGCTCCA
>DYJM01000043.1:0-7019 GCA_020723125.1 Acidithiobacillus ferrivorans | reverse complement strand
GCTCCAGCTCCAGCTCCAGCTCCACAAAAATTATCCACAAAAATGCCAGCAAAGGTTGCTCAATCGGCAAGCGCGCATTATGATGCGCCCCTTGGTTATGGGGAGAAAGGTTCTGTCAACCCTCGCCCCGCTCAATCCACAGCACAATAAGGAGTACTGAAAATGACAGATTTTGCAATTGCGGCCATGCCGCGTGAAGAAAATGGTCGGCGTGCCAGCCGCCGCCTGCGCCGTATCGGCATGGTCCCGGCCGTGCTTTATGGCGATAACAAGGCAGCGATGGCTCTGAGTATTGAAGCGCGCCTGTTGCGCAAGCTCCTGGCCGACGAACGTGCTTATACCCATGTGATCACCCTCGAATTCCCCAAGGGTAAGGAAACCGCCCTGATCCGTGATATCCAGATGCATCCCTACAAGGAAGAAGTCCTGCACATGGATTTCATGCGGGTCCATGCCGGTGAAACCGTCCGCTTGCATGTGCCCATCCACTTCCTCAACGAAAGCACCTGCGCGGGAATCAAGGCCGGTGGCGTATTGCACCGCGCACTGACGGACGTGGAAGTGGAGGCACCGGTCGATCGTCTGCCCGAAGCCATTGAAGTGGACATAGCCAAACTTGAAAAAGGCGAGAGCCTGCATCTGTCGCAGATCAGCCTGCCGGCCGGAGTTATTCTGATTCCGCTCCAGCATGAAGACGATAAGGAAATTGTCTCCATTCATAGCCCCCGTACCGGCGCTGAAGCGGAAGAAACCCCCGAAGCCGCCGAGTGAGGTAAAATGGACTGGTTGCTGGCGGGGCTGGGAAATCCCGGGGCAGAATACGCCCGCACCCGCCACAATGCCGGTTTCTGGGCGCTCCAAACCTTTGCAGAAAAGGCTGGAGCGTCTTTACGTTTGGAATCACGCTGGCATTGTCTGGCGGCAACCACACAAAATTCAGGACAACAACTGGGCTTGTGCCTGCCCCAGGATTTCATGAACCGCAGCGGTGCTCCGGTCCAGTCTATGGCCGCTTTTTACAAGGTACCTGCGGCGCGTATTTTAGTGATACACGACGAGCTTGATCTACCGCCCGGTACGGCGCGTCTGAAATGGAGTGGCGGACATGGCGGACATAACGGCTTGCGCGATCTGGATCGGGCGCTGGGCACACGGGATTACTGGCGCCTACGCCTTGGCATTGGGCACCCGGGGCACAAGGATGCTGTGATAAATTATGTACTGGGCGTGCCTTCGGCAATGGATAAATCCGCGATTGACCTGGCAATTGATCGCAGCCTGGCGGTTCTTCCGGAATTTCTTGATGGTCGCAGTGATGCGGCCCAGAAAACCCTGCACAGCGATTAGGAGTTTTTTATGGCTTTGGCCTGTGGCATCGTCGGTCTCCCCAATGTGGGCAAATCCACCCTGTTCAATGCGATCACCAAAGCTGGTATCGCTGCTGAAAATTATCCTTTCTGCACCATTGAACCCAATGTCGGTCTGGTATCCGTGCCGGACCCCCGCTTGCAGGCGCTGACCGAAATCGTCAAGCCCCAAAATGTGGTCCCGGCCACCATGGAGTTTGTGGATATTGCCGGGCTGGTGGCGGGCGCGGCTCAGGGCGAGGGTTTAGGCAACCAGTTTCTGGCCCACATTCGGGAAACAGACGCTATTGCGCTGGTTACGCGCTGCTTTGAAGACCCCAATGTCGTTCATGTCAGCGGTCAGGTGGACCCGGTGGCCGACCTGGATACCGTGTTGACGGAGCTGATTCTGGCGGATATCAGTACGGTCGAAAAAGCTCAGGCGCGGGTTGCCCGTCAGGCCAAGGGTGGCAACAAGGATGCCGTCGCCGAAGCCGCTGCCATGGCCCGCCTGCTACCGCATCTCAATAGTGGCAAACCTGCCGCGAGTCTCAACATGAGTACTGAAGAAAAAGCCCATTTGCGTGGCCTGTTTTTGCTCACCATGAAACCCATGATGGTCATTGCCAATGTGGCGGAAGATGAAATTCAGGATGGGCCCTGGCGTCCGCTTCTGGAAGCCTGGGCGACCGAACGCCATGCCAGCGTGGTTCCGGTGTGCGCAGCCATTGAATCCGAACTGGCAGAACTGGAGGCTGAAGAGCAAAGCGCCTTTCTGCAGGACCTTGGTCTGGAAGAACCGGGACTGAATCGTATCATCCGCGCCGCCTATAGCCTGCTGGGCCTGCAAACCTATTTTACGTCCGGGGTCAAGGAAGTGCGGGCCTGGACCATTCCCGTTGGTGCCACCGCTCCCCAGGCAGCTGGCGTCATTCACAGTGATTTCGAGCGGGGTTTCATTCGCGCCCAAACCATTGCCTACGCCGATTTTATTCAGTATCGGGGCGAGCATGGTGCCAAGGAAGCGGGCAAAATGCGCGCGGAAGGCAAGGAATATATCGTACAGGATGGGGATGTACTGAATTTTCTGTTTAATGTGTGACAGCTTGGAACCCTGTTCAGCCAAGGGCTTAACCTGCTGAAGGAGAAGCTTTTCTCTTGGACTCAGCAGCATCGGCAGGAGGCGGCCCCACATTAATCAGCGGGGCCAATTCCTGCAATGCCTGCCAGTAAACCCGCCGTTTAAAGGCGATGATTTCCCTGGCAGGCATCCAGTAATCCACCCAGCGCCAGGTTTCAAACTCGGGGTGCTGAGTCGTCAAGGTGTTTATTTCCGCCTCATCGCCTTCGAAACGCAGCAAAAACCAGATTTGTTTCTGCCCGCGATAACGACGTCGCTGGGCACGATGCCGGGAACAGGGAACCTCGTAACGTAACCACCCCTGAGTCCGCCCAAGAATACAGACCTTGGCCGTACCCACTTCCTCTTCGAGCTCACGGAACATGGCTTGTTCTGGTGTTTCCGCATGATCAATTCCACCTTGCGGAAACTGCCAGGCATTCTCACCCCGGCGTTTGGCCCACAACACCTGATTGTGTTCATTGCAAATAATCATGCCCACATTGGGGCGATAGCCGTCTGCGTCTATCATATTCATCGTCTCTACCGATGCCTTTTGCCCAATATAGCACGAGGCAGAGCCTGCGTCAGTCTGCCAGACTGTGTAAAATTTCCAGGGGATAACGATTTCCAGCCAAATAATCGGCAATACAACGCGGCACCATGACATTACGCAGGTGTTCGTTCTGCGCCTGTATTTCTGCCGGGGTCATCCACACCGGACCAATAATTCCGGTATCCAGCGTGTAGTCTGGACGCTGGTCACCCAAGTTCCCGCCAAAGGCGAAACGCAGGTAGGTCAAATCCTTGGCGGGATGCTTCCAATGATAAATGCCCGTGAGATATTCGGGCGCAAAGGCATAGGCGGTCTCTTCCAGGGTTTCCCGTACGACCGCGTCAAGCAGGGTTTCACCAGGGTCCCAGTGACCGGCAGGCTGATTGAAACATCGGCGTCCCTCCACCATCTCTTCGACCAGCAAAAAACGTCCCTCTTGTTCCACAATTGCAGCAACCGTCACATGCGGCTTCCAGACCATGATTATGACTCCCTTTGTCGTTCGATTTCGCTGAGTTCCCGCCACTGTCCTGGCGCCAGATCATCCAAAGTGAAAGGTCCGAATGCCTCCCGATGCAGGCTCAACACCAAATTATCCAGAGCTGCGAACATACGCCGCACCTCGTGATAACGTCCTTCATGGAGGGTCAATTGTAGTTCAGTCGTGCCGAGCGGGATCATTTCTGCCACTTTGCACGGGCTGTGCTCTCCCTCCAACAGCAAGGTGCCGGAAGCCAGTATGCCGGCTTCATGGCCCTGCAAGGGATTTTGCAAGGTCACTCGATAGCGGCGCGGAATGTCATAGCGGGGACTGGTCCAGCGATGCAGCCAGTCTCCATCATCGGTCAGCAACAACACGCCGCTGGTTTCCCGATCCAGTCGTCCGACACTGCTGAAGCTGGGTCGCCGATAACGCCATCGCGGTGGAAAATCCTGGTAAATGGCACGAGGATCATCATGCGCGCAGACCTTGCCGAGGGGTTTGTGATACAGCACATAGAGGGGATAGGGATGGTCCAGAGGCTCTTCATCGATCTGCACCCTGGCTGGATCTACCTTGGTAGCAGCCTTGCGCAGCGGCATTCCATCCACTGACACGCGCCCTTCGCGCAGTAAATCACGCACTTCCGAACGGCTACAATAACCCAGTCGGGAGAGCAGATGATCTAAACGTTCGCTGGAATGCGTCATACGGACAGTTTAGCCCGCCGGCATGGCTGACGGAAACCCCCGAATTGCCTATGATACAGGCGTCGTCCCTGGAAGGAATTCGCCATGCAGTCCAACTTTATTCTCCCCGCCGAATGGGCTCCGCAGTGGGGCGTGCAACTGACCTGGCCCCATCCTGAAAGCGACTGGGCACCCCGACTGGATAAGGTCCTTCCGGTTTTTGTGCAGATTGCCAAGGAAATCAGCCTGCGCGAGCATCTGCTGGTGGCCTGCCATGACCGCGACAGTTTACGAGATTGTGAACAGCGTCTGGAGAATGCCCACGCCAACATGGCGCACTGTCATCTCTATCTGGTGCCCAGCAATGACTCCTGGGCGCGTGATCACGGACCACTCACCCTCACCAACCCGGCAGGGGAACGCAAATTGCTGGATTTTGCTTTCAATGCCTGGGGGCTCAAGTTTCGTGCTGACCTGGACAATCAGGTTACGCGTCGCCTCCATGCCCAACAGGCTTTTGGCGAATGTTCCCTGGAAATTTCGGGAATGGTGCTGGAAGGCGGCAGCATTGAAAGTGATGGTCATGGCACTTTACTGACGACCAGCGCCTGTCTGCTTTCCGCCAATCGCAATCCGCAATGGTCGGCTGCAGAAATTGAAAGCGCCTTATGCCAGCAGCTTGGCATGCAGCGCGTACTCTGGCTGCATAGTGGGCATCTGGAAGGCGATGATACCGATGCACACATCGATACTCTGGCGCGCTTTTGCAATCCACATACCATCGCCTATCAAAGTTGTGATGATCCCAACGACAGTCACTTTGCCGCCTTGCAGCAAATGGCTGCGGAACTCAGCGCCCTGCGCAGTCATGATGGGCAGGCTTACCATCTGATTCCCCTCCCCTGGGCACAGGCACAGTGGGATGAATACAACAATCGCTTGCCGCTGACTTATGCCAACTTCTTGATCCTCAATGGAGCGGTCTTGCTCCCCGTCTATGATGATCCGGCGGATCATATTGCCGTCCAGCGTCTTCAAACGGCTTTTCCAGACCGTCAGATTGTGCCCATCCCCTGTCTGGAACTTGCCCGCCAACATGGCAGCCTGCACTGCGTGACCATGCAGTTGCCGGAGTGAGCTTTGGTCAGTGTCATTAATGAATTGGGTTGTGAAATCGGCAGCAGGATAGCCGCATTACAGCGACTCCGCCCTGCCCTCCGTCGATTTCAGGTTGGATGTGTCATAAGCGGCGGAATGCTCTGGATCAATCTGATAGGTACCACTCGGGTTACCCGTCAGCGCGTGGTAGTGTCCCACTGCTGCTTTGCTTGTCGCCGCCTGGGACGCTTCCTGCATCATCCCCAAACCAAGACCCAAGCTGATGGAAATGATGAGTAATTGTTTTGAACACTGGTTTTGCATGATTTTACCCTCTTTCAAATTACCTGAGCCACCATAAGCTGATAGCTAAAGGATTATAGTATTTATTACAGAGTAAGTATCAGGAACTTTCAGCAAGAAGGGGGGAACCTGAGCGAAGCTGCTTTTTCACCCGACGCCAGTCCGGCATGGCCGCATCGAGGATGCTCTTGAAACGATCATTGTGCAGGCGCTCCAGTAAATGCGCCATTTCATGTAACACCACATATTCCAGACAAATTTCTGGGTGGCGGGCAAGCTCCAGGCTGAGCCAGATGCGCCGCGCGCGGATATTGCAGGTGCCCCAGCGTGTGCGCATGCGTTTAACGCCCCACTCGGCCACCTGTACACCCAAAATCGGTTCATAGTGAGCAACAATCCTCGGAATGCGATCTTTCAGTGCCTGACGATAATACTTGTGGAGCAAGGCCTGACGTTCAGCCTCTGTCGCCTCGGGCGGACAGTACATCTCCATAAAGGCGGCGTCGCGCAATTCAATACGGCCACGACCAGCCACTGCATGCACCTGGAGTATATAGTCCTGTCCCAAATAGGAATGGGTTTCGCCGGATTGATATTCCAGAACCGGAGAGGGAGTCTGATGCTGAAATTGCTGCTGGTGCTGCCTGATCCAGGACAAACGGGCCAGAATGGCCGCACGAATGTCTCCATCTGTCATCGCCCAGGGGGCACTGACTTTTACCTCCCCGTCAGGGGGATAAACCATAATGCGCAAATTCTTGACCGCCTTGCGCGTCAATTGCAGGTTCAGATCAGCCACCTGAACCATGGTTTTTTCCGGATTGCGCATGGGCCGCATCAGGAAAATCGATTCAGGCGGTAAGTCGCGGCATTCAGATACAAAGCCACGCAAAGCCAGAGTAAATAAGGCAGCAACAACCAGGCCGCCAGCGGCGTGATCCACATAAAAACCAGGAAACAAGCCAATACCAGGAGCATAAGCAAAACCAGGTCTGCCAGGGCCCAAAGCACCAGATGCCGTCCAAAAAACAGCCACGACCATGCGGCATTACAGAGCAACTGCAGGCCATACAAAGACAAACCCACTGTTCGCAACAGACTCGCCGGGCTGACATAAATCAACGCTGCCGCAAAAGCCATGATGATATACAACAGCGTCCAGACCACCGGAAAAACCCAGGGTGGAGGCGTGCCCTCGGGCTTTTGGAGGCGCGTATACCAGGCATCCGGCCGAAACAGTGACCCCGCTGTCGCCACTGCTAGGGTAATAGCCAGACTAATCAGGGAAACCAGTGCAAAGTGATTTATTTTCATCATCTTGTTTCCAAAACTCGGCGGTTTCAAGTCATAAGACCAAAATCAATGTCAACACCACCAATAGAAGTGTTAAAATAAAAGAAATAAAACTCCATTTTTTTGATTCTTT
>DYJM01000042.1 GCA_020723125.1 Acidithiobacillus ferrivorans | reverse complement strand
TCTCCATCGACCACCGGCACACCGGAAATGCCATGCAGCGCCATGATCTGTAGCACTTCACGGATGCTGACGTTGGCACGCGTAGTGATGGGATCCTTGATTACCCCTGCCTCAAATTTTTTGACCCGCCGCACCAAGGCCGCCTGCTGATCCGGCGACATGTTTTTGTGGATAATACCTATACCGCCTTCCTGTGCCAGACCAATCGCCATGGCGGCTTCGGTCACCGTATCCATGGCAGCCGACAACAAGGGAATATTGAGGCGGATGCGTCGACTCAACTGTGTTGAAATCTGGACGTTGCGGGGGAGTACTGCAGAGTGGGCAGGTACGAGCAGGACATCATCGAAGGTCAGAGCTTCGCCGATCAGTTGCATAATGGATCACCTATAACAAGAAAGGGGCCGGGTGTGCGCATCCCAGCCCCGTGATAAAAGGCATCCCGAACTATAGCCAATGAGCAGCCATTTTTCCAGTCCAGATTCTTCCAGAGATTGCCTCGTCACTGCTTGCCCAATAGCACGACAGTTATACGGTCGTCGATTCATGAAAGGTCTGTTTAGCTATGCGAAATAAAGCGAGATAAATGACAACTGTATAATTTATTTAACTATATTGATTATGTACCGGCCAACTCATTCGTTTGTTTTAATCTTATTTTGCTTTACAGTCTACGATATTTTTTGTCATAACATCACCCCACGCTGCTTTTCCCCGATTTTTCAGGTACACTGTCGCCCAAAATGACAGACCACCCTCGCTAGGGATCAGCCTTGGTATCTTTAAAGTCTTTTGTAACCAGCCAGTTAAACATTGCAGAGGCCAGTACGGACAGCTCTGCCGATGCGCCGACCCCGCTCCCCGTGCAGATTCCTGGCGCGCAGGTAACGCCGCGAGCAGAGCATAATATCTCCCGGAGGGATATTAGCGACGGCGCCTTGCAGGTACTGAACGGCTTGCATCGGGCGGGTTTTCAGGCCTACATGGTCGGTGGGGGAGTGCGTGATCTGCTTCTGGGGCGCGAACCCAAGGATTTTGATGTAGCCACCGACGCGCATCCCGAGCAGGTGCGCAAACTGTTTCGGCGCAATGCCCGCCTGATTGGGCGGCGCTTTATTCTGGTGCATGTGCAGTTTGGCAGCGAAATCATTGAAGTGGCGACATTCCGGGGCGACGCCGATGGCAAAAAGAAAGAAGCCAGTGAGCGCAGTGAAAGCGGACGGATTCTGGCCGACAATGTTTACGGGTCGCTGGAAGAAGATGCCCGGCGCCGGGATTTCACGGCCAATGCCTTGTATTACAACATTGCTGATCGCAGCATTCTGGATTTCTCCACAGGCATGGAAGATTTGCGGGCTGGTCTTTTACGTATTATCGGGGATCCCGAACAACGCTATCGCGAAGATCCGGTGCGCATGTTGCGGGCAGTGCGCTTTGCCGCAAAATTGGGGTTCACGTTGGACGAAGCCGCCCGTGCCCCCATCAGCATCTGTCGAGACTGCTTGCAGGAAGTACCCTCTGCGCGACTTTTTGAGGAAACCCTCAAGCTGTTTTTGAATGGCAACGCCCGCTCCAGTTTTGAATTACTCCGCCAACATGGTCTGTTTGCTGCGTTATTTCCACAAGTCGACGCCCTCCTCGATACGGACAACACCGAACCTGCCCGGATTTTATTGCAGGGCGCCCTGGAAGGGACCGATCAGCGGGTTCACGATGGCAAATCCGTCACGCCGGCCTTCTTGTTTGCGGCACTGTTCTGGCCGGTATTGCAACAACAAAGCCAGCTACTGGAGCAGCAAGGAAAACCTGCAGCCATTGCCTTGCAGCAGGCGGCCAGCGATATTCTCCAGGATTGCATGGGTCGAGTGGCCGTACCACGGCGCTTTTCCCTGCCCATGCGCGAAATCTGGGATCTCCAGGCGCGTTTTTTGCGCAGAGGCGGAAGACGTCCCCATGCGCTACTCGCCCATCCCCGCTTCCGTGCGGCCTTTGACTTCTTATTGCTACGGATTCAGGCCGGAGAGGTCCCTGCTGAGTTGGGAAACTGGTGGGAACAATTTCAGAGCGCCGATCATGAAGGTCGCCGCACCCTGATCGAAGCCGTCCGCTTAGAAGAAAGCGGACAGGAAGCGCCTCTCGGTCCGCTGCCCGCTACCCGCAGTCGTCGTCCCAAACGACGGCGTCGCCGTCATCCCCGCTCTGATCCTGTCACTGACCAACCCACGGCAGACACTGAGGAAGTGACAGACAACGGCTGACAAAGTCGTAGGTCTATCCACACCATGGCAGCAGATTCCACCAACCTCCTTCCCTTGCTGGAAAGTCAGTGGGAAGCCGCAAGGCTGGACCATCTGCGGCAAATTGGCCGTATTGCCCAACAACTGGGCACCCCCGCCTATCTGGTTGGCGGGGCGGTCCGTGACCTGTTTTTAAAGCGCTTTGCACCCGATCTGGATGTGGCCGTCGAAGGGGATACGCGGGCGCTGGCGGAGGCCTGCAAGGCGCAAATTCGGGGCGCGCACTATCAGTTTCATGCCCAGTTCGGCACGGCCATTCTGGAAGACAGCCAGGGATTTGCTTTGGATATTGCCCAATGCCGGCTGGAGCATTACCCCGCTCCGGCGGCTCTGCCCGAAGTCCGCCCCGGTAATATCCACGCCGATCTGGCGCGCCGGGACTTCACCGTCAATGCCATGGCTATCCGGCTGGATCCCCAACAGTTCGGAATCCTGCTTGATCCTTATGATGGAAAGGCTGATTTACAGGCCGGTTTACTCAGAACCCTGCATCCCCGTTCGTTTCTGGATGATCCTACCCGCATATTGCGGGGATTACGCTTTGCCACACGTTTTCGGATGGATCTGGCCCCGGAAAGTCATCAGCAACTCAAGCAGGCCCTGCAAGCAGACATTTTTACCCAACTGAGTGGCGCAAGGTTATGGCGGGAACTCCGCTACCTGTTGGAACTGGAAGCACTACCCGTTGCATTACCCCTGCTGACTGCCTGGAAGCTCTGGTTTTTGCTGCGCCCAACAGCACCCGCAAGCAACACCATGCCGACTTTGCTGCAGCGTGGTCAGGAACAGATTCAGTGGCTGCGTACACTGTTCCCTGATGAGCCGCCGGCCATATTCATCCCCATGCTGATTCTCATCTGGCAGGATGTACCCCTAGCCGATATTCAACACTATCTCGACCGCTGGCCGGTTCCAGACCGGAGTCGACTGCTGGCGGATCTCCAGGTCTTGCCCGGCTTGCCGGACACCCTGCTTAAGGCAAAGCGTCCCAGTCAAAAGGCAAACATCTGGCAAGGCGTCTCGGTCGCGGGCATACTGGCGGCTATGGCGGTATATGCTGACAACACAACTCTGGTGGACAGCGCCCGTCTTTACTTGCAGGTACAGAGACGTCTCCCGTCCCTATTCAACGGACAGGAACTGCAAACGCTGGGACTAAAGGCCGGACCGTCTCTGGGAAACACATTGAAATTACTGCGGGAGGCCCAACTGGATGGCGAAATCTCGAACAAGGAAAACGCGCAACAATGGTTGATCAAACAGGGCATTCTGCCTCCGAAGCCGCTGTAATTGCCTGGATCAGTATCGGCAGCAATCTTGCGCAGCCCCTGCAACAGGTGCAGAAGGCCATCCAGGCTTTGGCAGAATTGCCGGATTCAAAGCTGCTCTGGCGTTCGCATCTCTATCGCACGGAGCCGGTAGGTGGCGTCGAACAACCGGCCTTCGTCAATGCGGTTGCCCGTTTGCAAACCCATTTGCCGGCCCGGGTTCTGATGCAAGCCCTGCAAAATCTGGAAGCTCTGGCGGGCCGACAACGCAGTGCCGAAATATTCTGGGGTCCACGCATCCTCGATCTGGATTTATTGAGTCATGGCAATCTGATTTCCCATGACCCTGGCCTGCGCATACCGCATCCGCGCATGAGCGAGAGAGCCTTCGTCCTGATCCCACTCGCGGAGTTTGATCCTGCACTGAAATTGCCAGGATGTGGATGTATTGCCGATTATCTGCCCACCGTTGCTGACCAGTCTGTCACGCGTCTGCCCGAACCGGCCATACCCAAGGAAACTTTACGCACGCACCGAGCCAGCGCATGAATCAGCCGCGCATCATCAGCATTGAGGGGCCTATAGGGGCCGGTAAAACGAGCTTGGCCCGCCTTCTCGCGGATCATTTTCAAGGCGAATTGCTTCTTGAAAAGCCTGAAGAAAACCCCTTCCTACCCGGCTTTTATCGGCAACCCGGCAGCGCACTGGCCACCGAACTGCAGTTTTTACTGCAGCGCCAGGCGCAGTGGCAGACTGCAGCGCTGACCAACGCCTTTATCATCAGTGACTACAGCGCCCGTAAAGATGAAATATTTACGCCCCTGACACTCAATGCGGCTGAATTCAGGTTATTTCAGCAAATCAAAATGCAACTGCATTATCAAGCCACGCCCGCCACTTTGCTGATTTTTCTGGATGCCCCCCTCGCCACACTCAAGGAGCGTATTCAGTCCCGGGCCAGAGCCTATGAACAAAATCTGGATATGGATTATCTGGCCAAAGTCCAGCAGGCTTATCGGCACTGGCGCAGCAACTACACCGCGCCGTGCCTGGAAATCAATACCGCAGAACTGGATTTTGTCCATGAAGAGCGGCACAATGAGAACTTGATCAAAATGGTCAAGTATCACCTGCAAGACATTTGAGGAGCAGCATGCACAAGAAAATTTCCCGCTGGGTCAAAGACAAACAACAGGGCATCAAACGGGCGCTGGTAACCGCCTACGATTACCCCACGGCGCGTTTTGCCGCAGCAGCGGGCATGCACGGTGTTCTGGTCGGAGACTCTCTGGGAATGGTCGTCTGCGGGGATCATGACACGCTCAGCGTCACGCTGGAGCAGATGTGCTACCACACCCGCATGGTGCGCCGTGGCGCTGGCGGATGCCTGGTATTTGCCGATCTCCCCTTTGGTACTTATGAGAAAAGCCCGGAACAGGCCTGGGAGTCGGCGGGTGAATTACTGCGTGCCGGGGCCGATGTCATCAAACTGGAAGGCGGTGCGGAAATGGCAGCGACGGTCGCGTTCTGCGCAGAACGCGGCATCAATATTTGTGCGCATATTGGCCTGACACCCCAGCGCGTTCGTCAATGGGGCAGTTTCCAGCGCCAGGGAAGCACCGATGCCGAGGCACAGCGTCTCCATCACGAAGCCGCAACCCTCAGCACGGCAGGAGCGCGCTTTGTGGTTATGGAAGCCGTCCCCGATCAGGTCGCTGCCAGAATCAGCAGAGCCATTGATGCCGTCACCATTGGCATCGGTGCGGGGCCTGACACCGACGCGCAGGTGCT
This sequence comes from Acidithiobacillus ferrivorans, assembly GCA_020723125.1. Classification (GTDB taxonomy): domain Bacteria; phylum Pseudomonadota; class Gammaproteobacteria; order Acidithiobacillales; family Acidithiobacillaceae; genus Acidithiobacillus; species Acidithiobacillus ferrivorans_A. The sequence continues at coordinate 12,855 of DYJM01000042.1, read as the reverse complement.
GGTAGCCCATGATGTATTAGGTTTGGAGGCAGAAAGTCCACCCTTCGCGCGCCGTTATCTGGAAGCGGGAAACCTGCAGCAGCAAGCCTTCGCGCAATATGTGCAGGACGTAGCCAGCGGCAATTTTCCGCCCCGACGCCAGCACTGACATGCCGGTATTCAAGGATATTGCCAGCCTGCGTCAGTGGCGCCAAAGTCTGCGCGGCACCCTGGCGTTTGTCCCCACCATGGGAAACCTGCACGACGGGCATATGGCTCTGGTCCGCCTGGCCGCTGCTCGCGCCGAACAGGTGCTGGTCAGTATTTACGTCAACCCGCTGCAGTTCGGGCCAAATGAAGATTTCGCGCAGTATCCCCGCAGTCTCGACAAGGATTTACAGCAACTCCACGCAGCGGGATGCTCCACAGTTTTCACCCCGGACGATGCATTGATGTATCCGCGTGGCAGAAAGGATCTTTCCATCATCATACCGCCCCGCAGTCTGGCCAAAGCCCTTTGTGGGGCCAGTCGTCCGGGACATTTTGCCGGGGTCTGCACGGTGGTGAACAAGCTCCTGCAAATGGTTCAGCCCGAAATGCTGATTCTTGGCGAAAAAGACTATCAGCAACTGCGGATTGTTCAGCAAATGGTAGCCGACATGAACATGGCGGTGCAGGTACTCCCCGGTCCGGTTCAAAGAGAAGCGGATGGGTTGGCCTACAGCTCCAGGAATGCACGGCTCAGCCCTGGTGAGCGGCAAATAGCCCCTCTGTTGGCTGCCACACTGTTTGATCTGGTCCAACACAGCACTCCTCAGGCATCTGTCGCAGAATTGGCCCAGGCAGGTCGAGACAGTCTCGAACAAGCCGGATTTGTCGTGGATTATCTGGAATTACGGGATAGCGAAACACTGCAAGCCATGCATGTCGCCCGGCCCGGCGCACGCTGGTTTGCGGCTGCGCATCTCGGGCAGACCCGGCTCATTGACAATGTTATGATTCCCTTATGAACTCACGTCTCCGCGAAATCCCCTACAATTACACCTCTTTTTCCGATGGCGAAATCGTCTCGCGCCTGATTGGTTCGGAAGCCTGGCGAATTCTTGAAGACCTGCGCGGACAACGCGTCACCGGGCGTTCAGCACGCATGCTTTTTGAGGTGTTGGGTGATCTCTGGGTGGTAGAGCGTAATCCTTACATTCAGGATGACCTGGCCCGCGATAAGCAGCGACGCGAAGCCCTGTGGAATGCGCTGGCCCATCGGCTCAACGACATCAGCGCGCGCGCCGATGGCAATGCACTGGTATTGCGACTGTTGGATAATACCCGGCAAGCCGTACGAACTTTCACTCAGCAGTTTGATGAAGATCTGCAACTACGCAAAAAATCAGAAAAACGTTTCCTGAAAATTACCGCCCGGGACAATGTCGATTTCAGCGCCTATGCGCGCATCGCCCATATTACCGATGCTTCCGACTGGCGGGTGGAAATTCCTTTTGTGGTACTCTATCCCACCGATGAATCCGAAGTACAGGGCATGGTAACCGCCTGCCGCGAACTGGGTCTCGCCATCATTCCGCGCGGCGGCGGCACCGGCTATACCGGCGGCGCCATCCCGCTCCGGCGTCATACCGCCGTCATCAACACCGAAAAACTGGAGCAGATTTCACCTGTTGAAATGGTTACGCCGGCCGGACTGAACACTGCCGTTCCCAGCATGGAAGCCGGTGCGGGCGTCGTCACCAAAGTGGTCGCCGATGCTGCCGATGCCGCTGGTCTGGTATTCGCGGTAGATCCCACCTCCATGGATGCTTCCACCATCGGCGGCAATATCGCCATGAATGCTGGCGGCAAAAAAGCGGTACTCTGGGGGACGGCCCTGGATAATTTAATCTCCTGGCGCATGGTCACCCCCGACGGTAACTGGCTGGAAGTGGAACGTCTGAACCATAACCTCGGCAAGATTCATGATCAGCCGCAGGTGGATTTCCTGCTCAAACGCTTTGCTGCCGATGGCAAATCGCCCCTGGGTGAGCCGGAAAAACTCAGCCTGCCGGGCGCCAGCTTCCGCAAGCCGGGACTGGGCAAGGATGTGACCGACAAATTCCTCGGCGGGCTCCCGGGCATCCAGAAAGAAGGCTGCGATGGCATCATCACCTCCGGACGTTTTCTGCTGCATCGCATGCCCGCCCATATCCGCACGGTTTGCCTGGAGTTTTATGGAAGCGACCTGAATGCCGCAGTACCCGCCATTGTCGAAGTGAAATCCTTCGTGGAAAGCCAGAAAGATGTTCTGCTGACCGGACTGGAGCATCTCGACGACCGCTATCTGAAAGCCATCAAATACAGTAACAAGGCCCCCCGCCACGAGCGCCCGAAAATGCTCCTGCTGGCGGACATTGCCAGCGATGATCCCGACGCGGCGGGAGCCACGGCGGCCGCAGTCGTGCGCATTGCCAACGCCCGGGGCGGCGAAGGCTTCGTAGCTACCACACCCGAATCGCGACGGCGCTTCTGGGCCGACCGCAGCCGCACCGCCGCCATATCCGCCCACACCAACGCCTTCAAAATCAATGAAGATGTGGTGATTCCCCTGGAGCAACTGGGTGCCTATACCCGCGCTGTGGAACGCATCAACATTGAACAGTCCATCAGCAGCAAATTGCGCAGCCTCGCGGCGCTGGATGACTATTTCAACGGCGATCTGGCGGAAATCCGCAAAGCCAAGGATTACGAGGAGTCCAGCGAAGATCAGGCTATTGTCGCCGCCAAAAGAGCAGCGGCCCTCGCCCTGATTGAGGATACCCGGCAACGTTGGGAATCCCTGCTCAAGCTGCTCGATGACGACGCGGCGTTGCATCCCGAACTGCTGGACGCTCAGGCGGCTGCGGCACTGCAGCCGGAAGAAACCCTCATCGACTTGCTCCTGCGCGGCGCTTTGCGGGTCAGCTATCGGGAGCGGGTAGGACGGCCACTGGAAGCACTTTTTGTGGGAGACGCCTTTAATGCCCTGCGCGAACGGATTCGGGAAATTCACGCCGAGCACAAACGCGCTCGCTTGTTCGTCGCGCTGCATATGCATGCGGGTGATGGCAATATCCACACCAACATTCCGGTTTTATCCAGTAATTACCGCATGCTCCATGAAGCGGACGCAGTCGTGGACCGGATCATGGCCATCGCCCTGGAACTCGGCGGCGTCATTTCCGGCGAACACGGCATTGGCATTACCAAAATGCGCTGGCTGGAACCGGAAAAAATCGCGGCCTTCGCCCGCTACAAGGCCGAAGTGGACCCCGGTAATGTCTTCAATCCGGGCAAGCTGCTGGCAGGCTCCGGTCTGGACAACGCCTACACCCCCTCCCTGCAACTGGTGGAGCAGGAAGCCCTGCTCCTCGAAGCCAGCGAACTGGGCGAACTCAACCGCGAAATCAAGGATTGCCTGCGTTGCGGCAAGTGCAAGCCGGTCTGCATGACCCACATTCCCCGGGCCAATCTGCTCTATTCGCCGCGCAACAAAATTCTGGCGACCGGCCTGCTCATTGAGGCCTTTTTGTATGAGGAGCAAACCCGGCGCGGTGTTTCCCGACAGCATTTTGAAGCGATGAATGATGTCGCCGATCACTGTACTACCTGTCACAAATGCATGACCCCTTGCCCGGTGGATATTGATTTCGGCAAGGTCTCCATTCATATGCGCAACATTCTCCGGGCGCGTGGGGAAAAATCCTTCAACATGGGGACCCGCCTGGCCATGAGCTACCTGAATGCCACTGAACCCGGCAAGGTGCACTTCATGCGGCAGGGGGTTCTGCAGACCATGTTCAAGGCCCAGGCACTGGCCCATGACATCGTCAAGCCCTTGCTGCCCAAGGGCCCGCCGCCAGCGACCACCGGCAAGGCCAGCATGCGTACGGAAGTCATTCATTTTTTACGCAAACCCCTACCCACCAAAATGGGTGCCCAGACCATGCGCCAGTTACTGGCCATTGTCGATGACAAAACCGTGCCCATTATTCGTGATAGCGCCAAAGTCACGGACGACAGTGACGCCGTGTTTTATTTTCCGGGGTGCGGCAGCGAGCGGCTGTTCAGCGACATCGGTCTGGCGACCATCGCCATGCTCCATCATGTGGGTGCGCAAACCGTCCTGCCCCCCGGTTATCTCTGCTGCGGTTATCCCCAGACAGCCGGCGGGCAGGAAGACAAGGGACAGGAAATTTCCGTGCGTAATCAGGTGCTTTTCCACCGGGTCGCCAACACGCTGAATTATCTGGACATCAAGACCGTGATTGTCTCCTGCGGAACCTGCATGGATCAGTTGCTGCAATATCAATTCCAGCAAATATTTCCGGGCTGCCGCCTGCTGGATATTCATGAATATCTCATGGAAAAAGGCATTGCTCTGGAAGGCGTCGCTGGCGTGCAATATTTGTATCACGACCCCTGCCATAGCCCCATGAAAACCCACAAACCCCAGGCAGTTGCCAGTCGCCTGCTGGGTCAGGAAGTGCTGGAATCGGCGCGCTGCTGTGGCGAAGCCGGAACCCTGGCCAGCAGTCGTCCCGACATTGCCACCCAGTTACGCTTCCGTAAGGAAGAAGTGCTCAAAGAAGGCGTTTTCCAGCTGACCGGCAGTGACAAGGCCGTAGACAACAATGTCCGTCTGCTGACCAGTTGCCCGGCTTGTCAGCAAGGACTGGAACGCTACCGGGAAGATACCGGACTGGATACCGACTACATTGTCGTGGAGCTGGCCCGTAAAATTCTCGGCGACCAGTGGCAGCAAGACTTTATTGACGCCACCCGACAGGGAGGCATTGAGAGGGTTCTGCTTTGACGCAAGCGCCGGATCCTGTTTTCCAGAGCAAAATAGACGGAGTGCTCGACCTCCATGCCTTCCGTCCCAAGGAAGTACCTGATCTGGTTCGGGAATATTTACGCAGTTGCCGCGCTGCCGGCATTACTGAAATCCGCATCATCCACGGCAAGGGGAAAGGCGTGCTCCGCGAAACCGTACATGCCCTGCTGCGCCGGGAACCCATGGTCAAAAACTTTCGTCTGGCCAATGACCGCAGCAGTTGGGGAGCTACCTTGGTAGATATATATCCACCGGATGTAGCCCTGCCCGAGCGCCGGGTGCCTCCCGGCCAGACCGCAGCCAAGGCCCCTGCAAGCCCTGCCCCATCCGGTCCAGTCACCCTCCCCGGCTGGTACCGACTCCTCCAAAAAATATTTGTCCGGCGTTAAAACCGATGAGCACAGCCAACACACCCGAAGAAGGCGTCACCAAATTCCTGTTGCACTGGACACCGGCCGCCGCTTCCGATCAAGCCGAAATTACTACCTTACAGGACTGGCGTGATGTATTTTTTGCCCGTCAGCTGATCGGTGCGGACCCACAACGCTATGGTGGCATTGGTTTTGGTAATGTGAGTTGCCGCAGCCCGCAGGGCTTTCTGGTCAGCGCCACCCAAACCGGAGAACTCCCCACCCTGAGGGCGGAAAATTTCTGTACGGTGATGGCCTGGGATATCCAAGGTAACAGCATCCACGCCAGGGGGCCACAGCCGCCTTCTTCCGAAGCTCTTAGCCATGCGGCCTGTTACGCCGCCCGCTCCGACATTCATTGGGTATTTCATGTGCACAGCCCGGAACTCTGGCAGGCTGCCGCCCAACTGGGCATGGCGGCCACCCCTCCAGAAGCGGAGTATGGGACACCCGCCATGGCCGTGGCCATCAGCCGCATTATCCGGAATGCGCGTCTGCCGGTGTTACTGCAAATGGCAGGGCACGAAGACGGCATCATCGCCGCTGGCAATAGTGCCGCCCAGTGTGGAGCAGTACTGCTGGAGGCGGTACTGCGTGCTCAGCTTTCCAGTGCCTTGCGCAAATAAATGTCCATGTCGGTCAGATTATTCAGTGCCCATTTACGATAGTCATCGGGCAGGTCAATAATTTTGACGCCCTTGTGCTTACCGAAAGGCATGGTTTCGGGAATACGGGCACGTTCACTGAACTCCCACAAGTCTTCCCAGGAAGAAGGGCGCACCGCCAGAATCACCTTGTTGAGCAAAATCCGGCAGAATTTCACATCGGCCAGGGCGGAATGGGCATTTTTGAGATTATCCCGCGTTTTTTTGCGGTCCTTGCTGAAATGAAACATGAGTGCCGACTGGGAATGACTATCTACTTCCGGCCACAATTTGCGGGTCATGGCATAGGTGCAAATGCGTTTGACATCGGGTTTGCCGATCACACCCCAGTCATAATCAATACTATGCCCTACCAGATAACCCGTGTCTTCCGGCAAAGTGAAAGTCCGCGCCGAAGGGCAGTCCAGCAAATCCTCATCGAGAATATGATGAACCGCCATGGCTCCCATCTCAATGGGTTTATCCGGACGATAACGCTGCACAAACTGTTCTTCTACTTCCAGGGTCTTGAGATCACTGACTGCCAGCCAGGCCGCTTCGATCAGATCGGGCTCCACCCGCCCCGTGGTTTCCGTGTCAAAAATCAGTGCGCGCATGCTGGCTCCATCATCAGTCAGAGAAAAGAATTGCAGGGTAATGATGTGTTCAGCAATGGGCAAGTCACAAATCGCCGATAACTGCCGGAACTTTTCGCCGCTGCCAGACTCCTATCCCCGAATTGCCCCGTTGAATGTTCAGCAGGACCATTGATTTATCGAACAGAAACCCCCATTCTCTGTGGTGTAATCAGGCACGTTGCCTCTTTGAAGGAGTCCGTTAATGAATCAGGATCAGAACCCCTATCAGTTTCCCGACAGCATGAATCCCCAGGGAAGCCGTGCTGGCACGTCCATTGGCACCCTGCTGGGAAAGACCTACGCGCTGCTCGCCGCCACCCTGGTCGTTTCGGCCATTGCCGCGGTTTATGGAATGAGCTCACCATTTGCCTATGAGCACCCCTTCATCCTCATGATCGGCTCATTTGCCCTGCTGTTTGCCGTGCAGTATACCGGTGCGCACCGCAGTCCTTTTGCCGTACCGCTGGTTTTCCTCTTTGCTGCCGGCATGGGCATGATGATGGGACCGGCCATTGAAATGTATTTGCGGATGCCCAATGGGGCCACCGTCATTGCCGAAGCGCTGGGCACCACGGCGGCCATGTTTATCGGCCTGTCTGCCTACGCCATGACCACCCGCCGGGATTTCAGCAACATCGGTGGATTCCTCATCACCGGACTGATTCTGGCCATTGTCGTGTCTTTGCTGAACATGTTTCTGCTGCATCTGCCAGCCCTGCAACTGGCTATTGCCGGGGTTCTGGTACTGGTATTCAGCGGTCTGATTCTGTTTGACACCCAGCGCATGGTGCGCGGCGGCATTCAGGAGCCCGTCCTGCTGGTGGTCGGCCTGTACCTGGACATCATCAACCTGTTCATGGCCCTGCTGGAAATTTTTGGCGGCGGCAACCGGAGCTGAATTCATTCGTACCGCTTCCTGTCCGTCACCTGTAATGGGTGACGGACGTAGCCGTAACTGCCTGTCCTGCGCTATCCTCTGCGCCATATGAATATTGATTCGCACAGGCAACTCTCTCACCATGCGCTCCACTGAAGCAAGCGCGCAGCACACCCCCATGATGCAGCAATATCTCGGGCTGAAAGCAGAATGTCCGGATGCGCTGCTGTTTTACCGCATGGGTGATTTTTACGAGCTGTTTTACGAAGATGCGCAAAAAGCATCGACCTTGCTGGGTATTACCCTCACCAGCCGGGGGTACAGCGCCGGAGAACCCATCCCCATGGCTGGAGTTCCAGTGCATAGCGTCGATGGTTACTTAGGTAAACTGGTCGCACTCGGTGAAAAAATCGCCATCGGCGAACAAATTGCTGACCCCGCCACCAGCAAAGGACCTGTCGAAAGAGCCATTGTCCGGGTATTGACCCCCGGCACCATTGTCGATGGGGCCTTGCTGGATAGTCACCAGGAGCCCCTGCTGCTGGCCATCTGTCCGGAAGGCTCTCGCTGCGGCCTGGCCTGGCTGGATGCAGCCGGAGGGCGGCTGATGCTCAGGGAAATCCCCCAGACCGGCTTGGCCGACCTGCTGGCCCGGCGTCCTGTAGCTGAAATCATTCTGCCCGAAGATGCGCCACTCAAAAGCAGCCTGAACTGCAAGCATGCCCAGGGGCTGGATAAAACCCTGTTCCAGACCCGGCGCAGCCAGGCCGTGCTGGAGCGCTATTTTGGCGAACGCCTGGACAGTTTTGGCTGCACTGACTGGCCACTGGCCCTGCGCGCCGCAGGAGCGCTTCTCCATTATGCCGAATCACAACTGCGGGGCAGTCTGGCACAGATCCAGCGTCTGCAGCCGGAGCGTGCAGAAGATGAGCTGTATCTGGATGCCACCGCTTATCGTGCGCTGGAAGTCGTGGAAAGTCTGCACGAACAGGGCCCTACCCTGCTGTCTCTGCTGCAAAAGACCCGCACGCCCATGGGTGCCCGGCTTCTGAAACGCTGGTTGTTGCGACCCTTGCGTCAGGGACCCGATTTGCTGCAGCGCCAGCAGCATGTCAGCGCACTGGTTGCCGGCCAGGGTCCGGAGCCGCTGCAAAAGGCCCTGCAGGGCATCGCCGATGCCGAGCGCATTCTCACCCGTATTGCCTTGCGCAGCGCCAACCCTCGTGATCTGGCGCAATTGCGCAGCACCCTCCAGGCCCTGCCCGCCCTGCACGAAAGCCTGCAGCGCTTCGCGCAAAGTTCGCTTCATGATTATCGGGAACGCATCGGGTTATTCGCAGAAACCCGCCTGCTGCTGGAAAACGCCATTGTCGATCAGCCCCCCATGACCCAAAGGGACGGGGGCTATATCCAAACCGGCTATGACACTGAACTGGATCGTTTACAGGCCCTGAGTCACAACCTTCAGGATGTCCTGCGCAATCTGGAGCAGGAAGAACGCCAGCGCACCGGCATCAGCCAGCTCAAAATTCAGTACAATCGGGTTCATGGCTTTTATATCGAAATCAGCCGCAGTTATCAGGGACCGATTCCCGACGACTACCGCCGCCGCCAGACCACCAAAAATGCCGAACGCTACATCAATGACGCTCTCAAGCTTATCGAAGATCAGGCGCTTTCTGCCGAAAGTCTGGCTCTCAGCCGGGAACGTCTGCTTTTCACTACGCTTCTGGACACCCTGATACCGGATGTTGCAGCCCTGCAGAACACCATGACCGCAGTAGCGGAACTGGATGTCCTGAGCACCCTGGCTGAACGCGCCATCTCCCTGAATTGGTCCGCACCGCAACTGGTGGCGGAAAACAGCCTGCACATTCTTGATGGCAGGCACCCGGTCGTCGAAGCGCAAATGGGCAGCCAGTTTGTGCCCAACGACCTTCACTTTGATGAACAACAGCGGATGTATCTGATTACCGGCCCCAACATGGGCGGCAAATCCACTTACATGCGCCAGAGCGCACTGATCGTACTGCTCGCGCATATCGGCAGCTGGGTGCCGGCTCGTGAAGCCATTATCGGGCCTATCGACCAGATATTCACCCGCATTGGTGCTGCCGACGATCTGGCGGGCGGACGCTCGACCTTCATGGTGGAAATGAGCGAAACCGCCCGCATATTGCATCTGGCCAGCGCCCGGAGTCTGGTCATTCTCGATGAAATCGGGCGCGGCACCGCCACCTATGACGGCCTCGCCATTGCCTGGGCCACCGCCGAAGCGCTGCTGGAGCGCGGGGCATTTACCCTTTTTGCCACCCACTATTTTGAACTGACCGAACTGGAAAGCCCAAAGCTCAGCAACCTGCATCTGGATGCTGTCGCCCAGAACGATCAGGTCATTTTTCTGCATCGTGTCGAAGAAGGGCCAGCCGCCCAGAGTTACGGCCTGGCCGTGGCGAGACTGGCCGGCATTCCAGAAAAGGTGGTCAGCAGCGCCAAGGTACGGCTGCAACTACTTGAAAATTCGGGTCCTGCACGACCAGGTATCTTGCCCAATCCGGCACCCACGCAAAATCCACCGGCACAAATTCCGCTATTTGCGGCAGCACCCCACCCCGCGCTGGAACGCCTGGAACAAATCGACCCTGACAACATCAGCCCCAGGGAAGCATTGGCCGTTTTATATCAATTGAAAGAGTTGCTGTAGGCTTTCCGTAATACAGCATCGCTTTTAGATGACTCAGTCTATCCCATCATTTTTATGGGTGGCCTATCCGGGGGCTACCCGCCAGCCAATCATCGGCTGATGGACGGACCGTCTTTGTCCATCTGCCGGTAGACTGGCGACCGGTAGTGGTTTGCGAGCAACCACATGAAACGACAATTCGGATGCAGCGCCTTGCAGAAGCCTATAGCCTTTTGCCGTTGATAGGCTCCCTGAATCCTCAGGAAGCTGCCGCCATTGACCATGGCCTGCAGGTTCACAGAGCTGCGGACGCCAAAAAAGCCAGAGCAGCCGCCCAGCAAAAATCTGAGCAGTCCGCGGTGCCCGATTGAAAAACATCGCGTCAGCAACATATCATCCAGCCTGATCTCAATAAGCTGAGGATGTTGCTGTGCAAGAACTCACCCTGATTCGTCCCGACGACTGGCATCTGCATCTGCGTGACGGGGCCAAAATGGCCTCAGTGCTTCCTGACAGTGCCCGACGTTTTGGTCGAGCCATCGTCATGCCCAACCTGAAACCGCCCGTGACCACGGTGGACCTTGCCGCTGCTTATCGTGACCGGATTGTTGCTGCACTGGAACCGAGCTCAGCATTCCAACCCCTCATGACTCTTTATCTCACCGATAACACCACCGTGAGTGAAATCGAAAAAGCCAAATGCAGCGGTTTTGTACAGGCAGTGAAATACTATCCGGCGGGAGCAACCACCCACTCGGAAAACGGTGTCACCGATCTCAAACGCGTATACAACGTGCTGGAAGCCATGGAAAAAATGGATCTGCCCCTGCTCCTGCATGGAGAAGTGACCGATCCGGATATTGATATTTTTGATCGGGAAGCCGTATTCATAGAACGTCATCTGCTACCCCTGACTCGCAATTTTCCGGGTCTGCGCATGGTTCTCGAACATATCACCACCCGCACTGCCACCCAATTTGTGGCCGATGCCGGCAAGCAGATAGCGGCCACCATCACCGCTCACCACCTGCTCTTCAATCGCAATGCCCTGTTTGTCGGCGGGATTCGTCCCCACCATTACTGCCTGCCGATTCTCAAACGGGAAACCCACCGCCAGGCGCTGATTCAAGCCGCTACCAGTGGTAATCCCAAATATTTTCTCGGTACGGACAGCGCCCCCCATCCCCGTCAGGACAAGGAGTCGGCCTGCGGCTGTGCCGGAATTTACACCGCCCATGCAGCCATTGAACTTTATGCAGAAGTTTTTGAAGCAGCGGGCGCTCTGGACCGGCTGGAAGCCTTTGCCAGTTTTCATGGACCGGATTTCTACCAACTCCCTCGTAATCAGGGGCACATTACTCTGGAAAAACGGAGTTGGACGATTCCAGAAAGCTATCCCTGTGGAGTGGACAGATTGATTCCTCTCCGGGCCGGAGAGGAATTATCATGGAACTTGAGAGAATAACTAAAGGAATATATTCATCCCGTCCTGTATTATTTACTAAAACTAGATTTTTTATAGGCCGGATAGTCGGTGTATCCTTTTGGCCCAGTAGAATAAAAAGTGGATTGGTCAGGAGCATTCAAGGAATAGCCTGCACGAATCCGATCTGGCAAATCTGGATTTGCCAGAAAAGCCGTACCAAACGCTATGGCATCGACCATACCAGAGGCTGCAGCTTCTTTGGCTTCTTCGGGCGAGTAACCCATGTTGGCAATCAGAGCTCCATGGTAATGTTTCCGCGCCGGAGACAAAATATCCCCTGATTGATGACCATAAAAGTCTCCGCGCATTAAATGTAAATAAGCCAAGCCAAAATCATTCAAGCGATCAGCAAGCCAGGTCAGCAAGGCCACGGGATTACTATCACGCATATCGTTGAAGCTATTGAGGGGGGATAAACGCACACCGACCCGGTCAGCACCAATGGCACTTGAAACAGCCGTCAATGTTTCGAATAGCAGTCGCGCACGGTTTTCCATGCTACCACCATACATTCCAGAGCGAACATTGCTTCCGTCGCGCAGAAATTCATCCAGTAAATATCCGTTTGCCGCATGGACTTCCACCATATCAAACCCGGCAGAACGGGCATTCAGGGCAGCCTGGGCAAACCCTTGGACAATAGCCGGTATTTCATCGTCACCTAATGCTCTCGGTTCAGTATAATTTTGCTTGCCATTTGGGGTATGTACCTCTTCACCCTTAATGGCAATGGCACTGGGAGCCACAGGAACTGCCCCATCATTCAAATCAGGATGGCACGCTCTACCACCATGCCAAAGTTGCAGGGCAATTTTACCTCCAGCCGAATGCACGGCGTCGGTCACTAAGCGCCAACCATCAATCTGCGCGGCTGAATAAATACCCGGCTCATGCCAAAAGGCAGAATTACCAGGCAAAATCATGGTTGCCTCAGCGATGATCAACCCCGCACTGGCTCTTTGAGCGTAGTATTCTGCCATAAGCGGCGATGGTACATGCTCGCCCTCTGCGCGGCAGCGCGTCAAAGGTGCCATAAAAATGCGATTAGCGGTGTGGATGCTGCCCAGTTGCAATGGTGAGAACAAGTCGGCCATGGTTTCTCCCAGTCAGGGTTTGTTCAACGTCATAGATGCAGTTATGATACCGACCAGTCCGTCTGTTTACAAGCAACCTTTTGTTGCCAGCCACCTCATGCTCGAATAGTCGCAGAACCTAAATCAGAACGTGACGAAAAAACTCTGAAAGCAGGCCATGTTCTACGTAAAAGATAATTTCTT
>DYJM01000041.1 GCA_020723125.1 Acidithiobacillus ferrivorans | reverse complement strand
TGGCCATATTACTGAATCACGCAGGCCAGTCCTAACCCTAAAAACGGCAGTTGCCATGGGTGCTTTTTGCTCCGTTGTTCCTCGCCTGTTGTTCTAGGGCTCATCCTGCTGTCAGGAGAGAACTCGCCCTGCGGGCTCAAACAACTCTCCTGACGGGCGCAGGATTTCGCCAAGAACAACAACGGCTCAGAACAAAAGTCGCGGCAAAGCACCCATGGCAACTGCCGTTTTTAGGTTAATGGATCAAAACTTGCCCTGCAGCAGGTCAGGTCGCATCATAGGACCAAACCTGAGGAAACCCGAATGAACGAAAAAAGCTTTGCCGTCGCCGTTGAAAACACTCTGACAGAATTGCTGACCCGCATCGAGGAACGCGCTGCGGATGTGGAATGTGATCTGGTGGGCAGCGTGCTCACCCTGCTCCTGCCCGATGGCAGCCAGATTATCATCAATCGCCAGGAGGCCGTTCAGCAAATCTGGCTGGCCTGCAGTGATGGTCCCGCCCGCTTTTCGGCCAAGGATGATCAATGGCTGGACAGCCAGACGGGCGAAAGCCTGACGACCGCCTTGGGCCGGCTACTCAGCCAGCGTTTACATGAGCACATCGACCTGGACTGAAATGATGGCCTACTGGTTAATGAAAACTGAACCCGAAGCCTTTTCTCTGGATGATCTCAAGGCGCGCGGCCAGGAACCCTGGGATGGTATCCGCAATTATCAGGCACGGAATTTTCTGCGTAGCATGCAGCCGGGCGATGGGGTTTTTATATATCACTCCCGTGTAGCCGTACCGGGTATTGTCGGAATGGCCGAAGTCGTCAGCAGCGCCCGTCCAGACCCCACCCAGTTTGATCCGCACAGTCATTATTACGACTCCGCCTCCAGCCTTGACAAGCCCCGCTGGGATCTGGTGGACGTTGCCTATCGGCGTAGTTTTACGCAATGCATTTCCCTGGACAGCTTGCGCAACATGCCGGAATTTGCGGATAGCCCCCTGGTACGCAAAGGTAACCGTCTGTCCATTCTGCCCATCACCCAAAGTCAATGGCAGCATGTGCTGAGCCTTGTTGAAGATGATCACCAATGAGCGATTCTGCCCGCGAAATCCACCTGTATCACCGTTGGTCTTCCACTGCCGGACAGATGCTGCGAATGGTGTTGAGCGCCAAAAATTTACACTGGCAGGATCATCCCTGTGCCCTGCGTGACCAGGAAACCGCCTTTGATCTGGACTATGCGGACTTGCCGGTACTGGTCCATGCCAATGGCAAGAAGCAGCAAGGGACGCTGCCCGAATTGGCGGAACTGGATCGGCTCTATCCCGAAACTTTACCTATGCAGCAGAATATTGCCGAGCCGGAATGGGCGGCTTTTTGTCAGTGGCGCAACAGCCTGACCCCGCTGCTGGACAGACTGATCGCTCCGGTTTTGCCGGCTTATGATGAAATCAGTCATGATGAAGAAGACATGAATTTTTATCGGAACGAATGTGAACGCCGTTTCCAGCAATCCGTCGAGGCTTTGGCCAATGATCGCTACGGCGCGTATCAGCAACTTGAGAGTCGGGGCCGATTACGCGAATTGGGAAAAATCCTGGCTCGGCAGCGCTTTTACACGGGTGATTTGTCGCTGGTGGATATTATCCTGACCGCCGACCTGCATCTACTCAGATTGCTGGATGGCGTGACCATTCCTCTGGATCTGCAATATTATTTTCAACGTGTCGCTGATGCCTGTAATATCTCGCTGAATGACGGCATGACCCAGTCCCTTTGATTTTCTGGAGTAAGTAATGACCTATCAAGAATTGGTGGAATTTTTGAATCAGCACCTGGGATATCCTCTGCTCGGTGATCTGAGCCCCGCAGAAGCCTTACAGGCTGCCCAAAACAACACCCTGGAAGACCCCCTGACGGCGGAAGTGCTTATCGCCATTTACCAGGGAAACCAATGTCAGGCTTTGGGTGATCCGGTAGACCGTGCCCACAGTTTTGACGGGCTGGCCCGCCTGCGGCTGCGCGCCCAGGCCGACGATGCCGACCCTGTCATTTTTCGCAAGGTGCTCAAATTGTCCCAGGAACTGGATAACGCCTTCGATCAGGAACTCATCCGGCAGCGGCAGTAGAGTCCCGAGCAAAAATTTTGCCCTTACAAAGCCGCTTTCTAAGCTTTTTTTCAGCCTCCAGAATATCCAGATAACTCACCCAGTACCGGGGGCGGCTCTGCTTGTTACGTTTGGCAACATAAAGGACTTCATCTGCATGGCGTAACAAAAGACGCACCAGCTAATCGGTACTACGAGTTATGCTCTTCTCAGCAGGCTAGAACCTTTTCCTATTCTGCTAGCTAATTCGCTGCAAAAAAACAGCGATAAGCGCAAAAAATAAAATGGGAAATATCGTAGCCATTACTGGGCTGATTCCTCCAGACACACTGATATATCCAGACATCTCCGTCAAAAAGTGAAAGCCCAACCCGAGCACCAGCCCGGCCATCACCCTGGCAGCAAGCCCTCCACCACGGGGATTGCGGGTGACAAATGGGACCGCCAACAAAATCATGATCAGGCCTACCCACGGATAACTCAAGCGTCGCCAGAACGCCAAGGCAAAACGATTCATGTTTAATGCCCCCGTCTGCAGATTCTGGTAGTTGCGCCAGAGCGTGGGCAGGGTCATGGTGCGCGTCGGATGGGCAAAGCTGCTGAGTGTAGAAGGCGGCATTTTGATGTTCCAGAGCAAGCTTTGTTCATGCCGCATCTGTAACTGTTGCAGCGAAATCGTGGCCAGCTCAACATTCAGCAATACCCAATGACCCGCCTCAAAATGAGCAGAAACTGCGCGGGTCATGGTCTTCAGTCCCACCATCCCGGTACTGAGTGAGACTATGCGCACATTCTGCAGCGCCTTGCCTGAATCACCCACTGCACCAATCTGGATGAGTTGATCATCACGCCGCAACCAGAGCCCCTCATTCCCCATATTATGAAAACCGGCACCGGGCTGACTGGCATTGGCCCACATGGCTTCAGATGCCGGAGCCGTCACCGGAATCACCCATTCCCCAAGAACGAACATCAACACCGTTCCCAGCAAGCCAACCAGCAACAAGGGCTGTTCCAGACGCCATAGGGACCAGCCGGACATCCGCAAGGCAATCACCTCAGAGTGGCCACTGAGAATACTCATCCAGACCAAGGCGCCAAGCAATAAGGCCAGAGGAATAACATCATAGGCAACTTCGGGCATTTGCAACGCCGCGTATTGCATGAGTCGCGTCATATTCCAGACGCCGTGCCCCGGCCCCGAAGCTTTGGCAATCAACTGAGCAATAAAAACCAGTGCCAACAACAGCAGCAACACAATACCGCTGTACGCCAGCATGCCACGAAACAACAGCCGATCAGCGCGTTTCATGGGCACTCTGACTGAACAATAAAGGCAGCAAACCCAAATCCCGACTCCGGCGCAGAAATGTATAAAAAGCGATCAAGGCGATGCCCAGCACTACCCAAAGAAACCCCGGGAAAAGCGGCATCTTGCCCGCCATCATGTGCTCCTTTATATAAATCAGAATGTTATTTATCGCCAGCAGGAAGAGAACGCCTAGCAATATTCCGGCGGCCCGTCCACCACCGCGCGGCTCACTGTAAGCCAGTGGAATAGCCAACAATGCCAGAAGCGGCAAAGCGATAGGCCACATCAGACGCCATTGCAGCTCCGTCACCGCATAACGCCTGTCCAGACCAGAAAAATGATCCAGCAACTGGGTCAAGGAAGCATTACTCCAGCTGATTCCGCCAGCCTGGTTGCTATCATTGGTAGCAGAATTGCCAAGCATCACCCGGTAACGCGCAAAGGACAGTACCTTGAATCCATTTTGTCCGGGTTGACCGAGATAGCGCTGCCCATCAATAAGCACCAGACTGAGCGCGCCATCATCACCCGGTTTGATTTCCCCATAAGCTGCGGTTGCCATATCTGATTGTTCACCGTGGGCGATGGAGAGAAAAATTTCATGGTAACGGTGGGTATTTTTTCCGATGGCAGAACCCACATAAATCACCCGCCCCCCAGGTAAGGAGGTGAAACTACCGGGCTGCAGCATCGCTTCTGCGGCGACATTGGCCAGCCTTTCAGACTCCGACTGGAGCGTGCGCTGGGCTGCAGGAGCCCAAGTCAAAGCCAAACCCAGCTCCAGACAAAAAACAATCCCAGCCACGACTGCAACTGCAGGCAATAACCCCGTCAAACCAGTGCCTGTACTACGAATGGCTACCATTTCATTGGAACGATACAAATTATTGAACACCAGATACACCGCGAAAAAAAACGCAAGGGGCAAAACCGTCACCAACAGCGTGGGCACGGCCAGTCCCAGCAATTGCAGGACAACAGCTAACGGCAACTGCCCCGATGCCACCTGCTTCAGCAACTGGGTCAATTGACCAATCGCCAGAATGGCCAGAATGACCAGACAGGTCAGCAGAAAAGTGATGGAAATATTTCGGATAATTTGCAGATGGATACGGGTCATGGACGATTCTCCTGTAATCCATCACTTGATTCACGGCGCCTTTGGGGCTTACTTTGTACGCTTTCGTTCATATTGAATTCCTCAGTCACAGATTATCAGGAGATTTACCGTGGAGATAGCCATTCATGCCCACAAGCCCAGTACCGATAAAATAGATTGTATTGTCGTTGGTGTTTATGAACACGGTATCCTGAGCCCTGCAGCCACTTTGGTCGATATGGCCAGTAATGGCGCCCTGCAGAAATTTATAGAGATGGGAGACTTCAGTGGCCAGTGCGGGGAAACCCAGATTCTCTACCAGCTGCCCGGATTGGCTACCCAGCGCGTGATGGTGCTGGGCTTGGGCACCCATGGCAAGCTCAAGGACAGTAAATTTCGCAAAGCGGTACAAAGTGCCGGCAAAGCCCTGCAGCAGGCGCAAATCACCCAAGTCAGTTTCTATCTGCTGGAAACCCCCGTTGCCCGCCGCTCACCCGCAGCTTTGAGCAAAATCCTGGTGCAGGCGATCATGGATGCCGATTATCAGTTTGATCATCACAAGGAACCTTCGGAAAAGCCCCGGCGCAGCCTGACCCATCTGCATTTGAATGTGACCGGTGGCGCGGAAGAAGAAGCGGTTATTAAACAGGCCAGTGCCGAAGCGCTGGTGACCGCGCGGGCAGTCGCCTGGGCAAAAGATCTGGCCAATGAACCCGGCAACATCTGTACCCCCACCTGGTTGGCGCAACAGGCCGAAGCCATGGCGCAACGTACTGGAATCAAAAGCACCATCCTCGGTCCGGACGCCATGGAAGCACTGAATATGCGCTTATTACTGGGTGTTGCTCGGGGGTCTCGTCAGGAACCACGCCTGATTATTCTGGAATACTGGGGAGGAAGCGAAGAACAGGCTCCCATTGTTTTGGTAGGCAAGGGCCTGACTTTTGACGCTGGTGGCATTTCTCTGAAGCCTGCCGACAAAATGGATGAAATGAAATATGACATGTGCGGCGGTGCGGCAGCTCTCGCCGCCATCCAGGCGGCTGCCGAACTGAAACTACCCTTGAACATCATCACGGTGGTTCCCGCGTCTGAAAACCTGCCCGACGGCCAGGCCACCAAACCCGGTGATATTCACAAGAGCATGAAAGGCCTGACGGTTGAGGTCATCAATACGGATGCAGAAGGTCGCCTGATTCTCGCTGATGCCCTCACCTACGTTGAGCGCTTCGAACCCGATGTCGTCATTGACATGGCCACCTTGACCGGAGCCTGTGTTATTGCCCTGGGGCACCAAACCGCCGCTGTGCTGGGTAACCACGAAGGGCTGGTTCATGATCTGATCAGTGCCGGCAAGGAAAGCATGGACCGCGCCTGGGAATTACCGCTTTTTGAAGAATACCAGGAACAACTGAAAAGTCCTGTTGCAGATATTTCCAACGTCGGTGGTCGTCCGGCCGGAACCATTACCGCCGCCTGCTTTTTGTCGCGCTTCACGGAAAACTATCATTGGGCGCATCTGGATATTGCCGGTGTAGCCTGGAAAAGCGGCGAAAACAAGAGTGCCACCGGGCGCCCCGTCGCTTTGTTGGTCGAATACCTTCTCAACCGATCCCGTCAAACTGCCTGAGGGGTCCACATTGCCGACTGCTTCCTTCTATGATCTGCCAGCTACCCTGTTGACCCCGCAGGAGCAATTGCGCGCCATCTGTCGGGTCATCAACAAGGTCTGGCAAGTTGTTGGGGAAGCAGATATTCTCTGTGCAGATTTGGCAACCGCTCAGAGCGTGGACGACATGCTCTGGACTTTTCAGGCGGATGCTTTTATTCCTCATGGACTGGGGGCAAGGGACGCTGTACGCATACACTATCAGCAACCTTGGCCGGACGCCTGTGTGGTTGCCGTGTTGTGCGCCCTGCAGAATCTCCCTGAGCCACTTCCGGCGTGCGAAAGACTGGTGGATTTCATTCCAGCCGAAAACAACGCCCGCGATCTGGCAAGAGAGAGATATAAAACATTGAAGAACATCGGATACACTTTGCAGGTACATACCCTGGAAGCCTGACCGGAGATGCCACCATGAATAAACAATCTGATCGCAAGGAACCGGTGCTCGAAGAAACACTGGAAGACAACGACGACGCGCCCTTGCTGCTTACCAATGTTGTTCGCGAAGGTTTACCCCCGCAGCTTTGGCGCCATGAAGAATCACCTGCCATGCCGGAACCCAATAGCGAATCCCATAAAACACCGGCATCCCCTGATGCCGGACGATCCGATAAATTTTCGATGCAATGGGAAGAAGCCGAGTCCGACTCTACAGCCGCCGCTGTCACAGAACAAACCAAAATGTACACACAGAGCGAAGCGCGTTGGCAGCCAGCAGAAACGGTCAATCCGCAGCAGGACTTTGAAGACCGCGACCTGGAAGCAGCACTTAAGCGGATGCGCCAAGGACTCAGTAAGTTCACCGCCTCCAGATCCGAGCCTACATTTGGAGAAAAAAGTGATCCCGATTTCGCAGGTCAAGCCGTTACAGGTTCGGTCAGCGAATACCTGAAGCCTGCCCCAATAAATCCGGAACCCGCTGAAAAACCAATACGATCTGAAGAGGATATTGGCGAATCGCCAGTGTCTGCAGCACCGGAACCTGAGCACATTATCCATGAAACTGCAGAGGACAGTCCTGAGCCCGCTGAAAAACCTGCTGAAGTGCCTGTTGACAAAACTGTTGACGCAGTAATTGCAGATGCTGCCGGGACTGGGTCGCGGGCACCCATTACGGATGCGGTAATTGATCCATCCGTCGAAGAACAGCAAGAAGTTGTGGAAGAACATCCAGTACCGGAACCCAAGCCATCACCTGTGCCAGAAAAATCCCCACTTGATCTGGATTTCCTGAAAGATTTTGAGCAATTACTGTTTCAGGAAATAGAAAGACGGGTCATTAACGAGATGGAAGAACAGATGATTCAGCATCTGCAGAAAGTCTGGAAAGAGCAGGTCAGTCTGACCTTGATGCGCACGTTGGCGCTGGAAGGCATTAAATTGCGCGAAAGTCTTGCCCGGGAAATGCGCGCTTCCCTACCTGAAATCCTCCAGCGCGTACTGCATAATGGCCTGGAACAAATCACCCCCACCGAATCTGACTGATGAAGGCTCATGACTGACCATTTAGACCGCCCCTTCGCCCCCGCCGAAATAGAACAGAGCTGTTACCAACGCTGGGAGGAGCTTGGAATATTCCAGCCTCAGCCCGGACAAAAGCCCTACTGCATCATGTTGCCGCCGCCCAATGTCACCGGCACCCTGCACATGGGGCATGCGTTTCAGGATACCCTCATGGATATTCTCATCCGGGTTCACCGGATGCGTGGCGAGGAAACACTTTGGCAACCCGGCACCGACCACGCCGGAATTGCCACCCAAATGCTGGTGGAACGCCAAATCATTCAGGAAGGTGGCGACCGCCATCAGATGGGGCGCAGCGCCTTTCTGGAAAAAGTCTGGGAGTGGCGCCATGCGTCAGGGGGGCAGATTACCCGACAGATGCGTCGTCTGGGCGCCTCCTGTGACTGGTCGCGGGAACGCTTCACCCTCGATAGCGGCCTGTCGCATGCGGTCACTGAAGTATTTGTCCAGCTCTATGATGAAGGCCTCATCTATCGTGGCAAACGTCTGGTCAATTGGGATCCGGTACTGCGCACCGCCGTATCCGACCTGGAAGTGTTCAGCGAGGAAGAAGATGGTTTTCTCTGGCACATCCGTTATCCACTGAGTGATGGCAGTGGCTCTCTGGTGGTGGCGACCACTCGTCCGGAAACCCTGCTGGGAGACGCCGCTGTTGCTGTGCATCCCGACGACCCACGTTATGCCGCCCTGATTGGCAAAACTCTGCGTCTGCCAATCATGGGACGGGAAATTCCGGTCATTGCCGATCATTATGTGGATCCGGAATTTGGCTCGGGCTGCGTCAAAATCACTCCGGCCCATGATTTCAATGACTATCAGGTGGGTCAGCGGCATCATTTACCCCTGATCAACGTATTCACCCCCGATGCCCGTATTCGGGACAGTCTTGAGGTATTTACCAGCGCAGAATCCGTCCCGGCCGAAGCAATTCCAAGCGCACTCAGAGGACTGGACCGCTATGCGGCGCGCAAGCAGATACTGGCCCAACTGGAAAGTGAAGGGCTTTTAGTCCAGACAGAAGCGCACAAACTGATGGTGCCGCGTGGCGATCGTTCCCAGGCGGTCATTGAACCCTATTTGACGGATCAGTGGTATGTGAAAGTGGCACCACTGGCTGAACCCGCCATCAAGGCCGTAGAAGAAGGCCGGATTCGCTTTGTCCCGGAAAACTGGAACAAAACCTATTTTGACTGGATGAACCGCATTGAAGACTGGTGCATTTCCCGGCAGCTCTGGTGGGGACACCAGATTCCGGCCTGGTATGGACCCGACGGGCACATATTTGTCGCACGCCACGAAGCGGAAGCCCACAGTCAGGCCAGTCGCCATTACGGGATGCCCGTGACTCTGGAACGGGATCCCGATGTGCTCGACACATGGTTCAGCTCCGCCCTCTGGCCATTTACGACCCTTGGCTGGCCGGAAAAAACCCCGGATCTCGCGCGCTTTTATCCGGGTAGTGTTCTCGTCACCGGGTTCGACATCATTTTCTTCTGGGTCGCACGCATGATCATGATGGGTTTGCGCTTCATGGATGAAGTGCCCTTCCGGGAAGTGTACATCCATGGTCTGGTCCGCGATGCCGAAGGCCAGAAAATGAGTAAATCCAAGGGCAACGTGCTGGATCCTATTGATTTGATCGATGGCATCAGCCTGGAAGATCTGGTTGCCAAACGCACCAGGGGACTCATGCAGCCGCAAATGGCTGCCAAAATCGAAAAATCCACCCGCAAGGAATTTGCCGAGGGGATTCCCGCCTTCGGAACGGACGCCCTGCGCTTTACTTTTACCGCTCTGGCCACCCAGGGTCGGGACATCAAATTCGATTTGAAACGCGTGGAGGGTAACCGGAATTTCTGCAACAAACTCTGGAATGCCTCGCGTTTTGCCATGATGCAGGTTCCCGAAATCGGCCTGCTGCACGGTGAGAAAGAACTGATGGCCCCGGAACGCTGGATTATCGGACGCCTGCAGCACTGTGAAGCAGCGGTAAACACCGCCATTGATCAGTATCGCTTTGCCGATGCCGCCCACGCACTGTATCAATTTTTCTGGAATGATTACTGTGACTGGTACATTGAACTCTGCAAACCGGTGCTGCGAGAGGACAGCCCGTTTACAGCGGCGCAGCAATGCGGTACCCGTAATACGCTATTGCGGGTACTGGAGGCGGGGTTACGTCTGTTGCATCCGGTGATGCCGTTCATCAGTGAAGAACTCTGGCAGCGCATTGCACCCATGCTCGACAAAGGCGGGAGCAGCATTGCCGTAGCGCCCTACCCCATAGCCGATCTGCAACGTGTGGATTCCGAGGCCGATGCTGATACCGAATGGCTCATCAATGCCATTCGCGCCGTACGCTCCGTTCGTGGTGAGATGGACATTCCGCCCAGCAAATTACTGCCAGTTTTACTGCAAGGCGGCGATGCCCGGGATCGTACCCGCGCAAAGCACTACCAACCCTGGCTGTTTGCCCTGGCCCGTTTAAGCCGTCTGGAATGGCTGTCAGACAGCGAAGAAGCGCCCCCGGCCGCCCTGCAACTGCTGGGAGATCTGAAAGTCCTGGTTCCCCTGGCCGGAGTCATAGATGTAGGTGCCGAGCGGGCGCGTTTGCACAAGGAACAGCAACGCCTGGAATCCGACCGGGGTAAGACCCTCGGTAAACTGGGCCAGGAAAGTTTTCGTAGCCGTGCTCCTGCCGAAGTCGTCGCCAAGGAAGAAGAGCGTTTGCGGGAAATTGAAGCGGCCCTGCAGCAACTGGAGGAACAGGCAGCACGACTGGAGTTGCTCTGAACATGGCAGATTCTGAGTCTCGCCAACCGCGTTACTACCCCCTCGAACTGCTATTTGGCAAGATTTTTTCGCCTTTCGAGCAGTTTTTACGGCGCGCGACGGCAGGCGGGATTATTCTCATCGTTGCGACGCTGCTGACCCTGTTCCTCAGCAATTCCCCCTGGCATCAGTCCTATCAACTGTTCTGGGAAAATCATTTCGGCATCCATTGGGGTCACTGGATGCTCGAGCAGAACCTGCACCACTGGATCAATGACGGGCTGATGGTCCTGTTCTTTTTTGTGGTCGGCCTCGAATTAAAACGGGAATTTCTGGTAGGAGAATTATCTTCCCTACGGGACGCAGCCCTGCCCATCATTGCTGCAGGGGGCGGGATGCTGGTACCTGCACTGATATATCACCAAATCAATCCCAGCGGGCCTGCCGCCGAAGGCTGGGGAATTCCCATGGCCACAGACATTGCCTTTGCCATTGGCATCCTGGTTTTACTGGCCTGGCGGATCCCGCGTAACCTGATTGTATTTCTGACCGCTCTGGCCATTGCCGATGATCTTGGCGCGGTACTGGTCATTGCTATTTTTTACACGCCATCACTGAATGTTTCGGCATTGATCATCGCCGGCTTGATTCTGCTGGCCTTGATTCTGCTTAACCAGAGTGGCGTTCGCAAAGTTCTGCCTTACCTGATTCTGGGGCTGCCTTTCTGGTATTTTGTGATGCTCTCCGGCATTCATGCCACGGTCGCCGGCATTCTGCTCGCCTTCACCATCCCGGCACGGGGACGGGTTCGTCCTGACCAACTGGCGGACACCCTCAGCGCCCGCAGTGAAAATCTGCGCGATACCATCATTCACAGCAAACGGCTTGATCCGCTGGTCAACGGCAAGCTCGCGGGCATCATTCAAAGCATTGAACGCAGTAGTGCCGAGGCCATTGCCCCGCAGCAACATCTGGAACACAGTCTTCAGCCTTGGGTAACTTTTGCGGTGATTCCCATTTTTGCGCTGGCCAATGCCGGCATCAATTTCGCCCACGTCAGCAGAGAAATGCTGCTCAGCCGGGTTACGTTGGGTATTTTTCTGGGACTGGTGCTCGGCAAGTTTGTCGGCATTTCCCTGTCGAGCTGGCTGGCCATCAAAATCAAAATGGCCCGCATGCCCACTGGCGTGAGTTGGCCCCATCTTCTGGGTGCTGCCGGTCTGGCCGGTATCGGTTTCACCATGTCTTTATTTATCAGTGAGCTGGCCTTTAAAGATGCATTATTGGTTGAAGAAGCCAAGTTGGGCATTTTACTGGCTTCATTGACAGCCGCCTGCGCAGGATTAATCTGGCTGTTTTGGGTAGGTAGCAAAACCAGGGAGTTGGAATGATTCCTGAAGACCTCATGGATGTCGTCAAACAAGCCCTTCGCGAAGACATCGGGAGCGGTGATCTGACCGCTGCACTCATTCCCGAAGCGCAGACACTCCAGGCCCGCATCATCAGTCGTGAGCCGGGGATTCTCTGTGGACAACCCTACGCCACGGCCACATTTGCCGCAGTTTCCAAGCAACTCAAGCTACACTGGGAAGTTGCCGAAGGAAGCGCCGTTGCCGCCGATCAGGTGCTATGCCGCCTGGAAGGCCCGGCCCGCGCCCTCCTCAGTGCCGAGCGTTGCGCCCTGAACTTTCTCCAGACTCTGTCGGGCACCGCAACGGCCGTGCAGCATTTTGTGGAATTGCTGAAGGGCAGCAGGACCCGCCTGCTGGACACCCGCAAGACCATACCCGGCTTACGTCAGGCACAAAAATATGCGGTGCGTGTGGGTGGCGGGCACAACCATCGGCTGGGACTGTTTGACGGGATTCTCATCAAGGAAAATCACATTGCCGCCTGTGGTGGCATTACGGCGGCGCTGAGTGCTGCCAAGGCCCTTGCCCCGGCCCTGACCCGCACCGAAATTGAGGTGGAAAATCTGGAACAACTCGAAGAAGCCCTGGCGGCAGGGGCGGATATGATCCTGCTCGATAATTTCGGGCTGGAATCCCTGCGTCAGGCCGTGCAGAGAGTGGCCGGAAAAATCCCTCTGGAAGCTTCGGGGAACATGGGCCTCCACAACATAGCCGCAGTCGCCGCTACCGGCGTCGATTTCATCTCGGTCGGCAGTCTTACCCGTAATTTACAGAGCCTGGATTTATCCCTGCGCTACTTTTGAGCTCAGGCGCGGGCTTCTGCATCCAGGCTGCGCAGGGTCTCATCGACGCCCGCAGCAGCGGTCAGGTCGGCCACATTCTCCTTGGTGAAAAACCCCTGAAAACCACCAAAACGCTGCACATATTCAATAATCAGTGAAGAGTGCTCGGAAGCGCTGGAAAAAATCTGTTTCAGGCCTTCCTGCTCCGAACCTATCACCTGCAATAAAAATTTTTGTCCGCAGTTTTGCAAGGCATCCACCACATAATCAATGTTGATCTGATCATGGGTCCGTCCGTCCTGCACACCCACGGCAATATGGTGCAGGCGGGGGCCAAAATTACGCACAAAAGCCTCGGTGGGCGAAGGCCGACCAATCAGATGATTGCAAAAATAAGGATGATTGGCCGCCGTAAACACCTTGGCAGGACTATTCAACACGTTTTCATAATGCACGCTTTTGGTGACATTGGTAGAAGAGTTCTGATCAGGAATATCGTAAGAACCCCAGTAGTAATAACTGGACAGAGTCAGATATTCGAGTATGGCGGCTTCCCGGTTCTGGCTGTATACCCGGGTTGCCAGATGATCGATGGGCAGCAGTAATTGCTCCAGACCCAGTTGTTCTCGTAACACCTTGGCTTGTTCAAAAGCCACCTGCATATCATCGCGGATGGAAGACAAACCCAGGGAATAAACGCGGATGTCATTATCAGGCCGTTCCCAGTAACCGACAATATTGTGGGTATAGGGGGAAGGTTTGACGATGGCCATGTTGCCCGGCAACTCCAGATGCCGCACCTGTTCCTGATTAAAAAAACGGACTTCGCGGTTTTTTTGTACGGCAAGTACTTCATGGAGGTTTTTGACCTGAAACACTTCGCCCATGTAGCGCGAGTTGGGACGCTTGGCCCCCACCGGATACACTTCGTTGAGGCTGCGGAAGATACCATGCAGATTGGGGTCTTTCACTTCACGAACCAACAGATCGGGAGCGTCCATATCAATGCGGAGAATGTGGGTGGAATGCTGATCGGTTTCGAGGGTGACCAGATAATTGTAAGGCGTCATCAAACACAATTCATGCACATAAGCGGCAGAATGTCCCGGCTCTACCGTAATCATCAGCGCATCGATGCGGCCAATATTTTCCGTAAGCCCCTGGCGATCACGATCTTCCAGGAGGCGCCCTAACCATTCTTCAAAAAAAGCCGAATTCTGCTTGTCACCCTGCCGCTGAAAATCTATTGATGCTTTCATCCACCACCCCAATTCGCCTTCACATGCGGTCGTCAGTTTAACGCGCCTAAAGCATTTTCCCAAGAACAACAACGGCTCGAAACACGCTGCAAAGCACCCACGACAACTGCCGTTTTCAAAATAATTGACAATATACCGTTTGGTCGGTATCTTCCAAGACCATGATGAACATGATTCAACGCAAAACCCGCAATCCAGAACAGACCCGCAACGATCTTCTGGATGCTGCTTACCACGAAATTCTGGAATCCGGCTTTCAGGCTGCGAGTCTGGAACGCATTCTGGCCAATACTTCCGTGAGCAAGGGGGCGCTTTATCATCATTTTGGTACCAAGCGTGATCTCGGTCTTGCAGTCATTGAAGAAGTCATCGGGCCGCAACTGGAAAAGCGCTGGTTTACCATACTTGCCCAACATGATAATCCCATCAACGGCTTGTACAATCTCATTGCAGAAAAAATTGCCCAGGCGGATGAATCGGTCATTCGCTATGGTTGCCCGCTCAACAACCTGATTCAGGAAATGAGTCCTCTGGATGAATCCTTTCGCCAGGGGCTGCAAAAAATCCTTGAACGCTGGGTAGAAGTCGTCGCCCAGGCACTCAAGGAAGGTCAATCCGCAGGACAGGTCCGCCCGGACACAAATCCCGAGGATATCGCCCTGTATATTGTCGCTTCCATTGAAGGCTGTGTCGGGCTGGGCAAAAACGCCCAATCCATCGATGCCTACCAACGTTGTCTCCGGCAACTGCAAGTATATATTCAGTCTTTAGCGGTCTGAACGAGGTAGAGTGATGCCTGAAATGCATTCCGAATGGCTACAAATGGAAAATGGCCCCCGTGCCTGGTACGCCCGCCCCGGTAGCAATGGCCAGTATCCCGGCGTCGTCATATTCATTGAAGCTTTTGGCGTAAACAGCCATTTTCAAGATGTGGCCGAACGATTTGCCAAAGCGGGATACTGTGCCATCGTCCCCGATTTATATCATGGTAAAACGTACGAATATGCCGACTTTGAAAATGCCATCGCGCACCTTAAAACCCTGAAAGATGATCTGGTCATGCAGGAAGCGGGGCTGGCCATTGCCGAACTGCAAAAACGTCCCGAAGTCATGAAGCACGCCATCGGTGCCGTCGGCTTTTGTATGGGTGGCCGCTTTGCGTTCATGGCCAATGCCGAACATGCCGACAAGCTCGGCGCGTCCGTCGCCTTTTATGGCGGTGGTATTGCCCCGGATAAGGACCCAGTCGGACGCCAACCGCTCCTGCATCTGGTCGATCAAATGCGCGCACCCCTGCTACTGCTTTACGGGGCCGAAGATCCATCCATCACCCCGGAAGAACATGGCCGCATTGCCACTGCCCTCAGCCGCGCCCAAAAGCGTTATACCCTGACGCTGTTCCCCGGTGCCCCCCACGGTTTTTTTGCCGACCCGCGTGACAGCTATCGCCCCGAAGCTGCCGCCGAAGGCTGGCGTCTCACCCTGGATCATTTCAGTCAGCATCTTGGAGGGCAGGCATGAGTCACAAACTGTTCACGCCCTGGACCCTGCGCAGCATCACGCTGCGCAACCGCATTGTCGTCGCCCCCATGTGCCAGTACTCCACCCCGGACGGGGTAGCCGGTGACTGGCACATGGTTCACCTCGGCAGCCGCGCGGTGGGTGGCGCTGGACTGGTCATGGCCGAAGCCAGCGCGGTAAGTCCCGAGGGTCGCATTTCTCCGCGCGATCTGGGTATCTGGAACGACTCCCAGGCCGAAGCGCTGGCACCCATCGTCCGCTTCATGAAAAACCAGGGCGCCGTGGCTGCCATACAAATTGCCCATGCCGGACGCAAGGCCTCTACCCAACCCCCCTTTGCCGGTGGCGCGCCCATCGCGCCTGATGCGGAGCAGGGTTGGCAACCTTATGGCCCCAGCCCGCTGCCCTTCAGTCCGGCACACACAGTGCCCGAGGCCATGACTGCTCAGGATATTGAAAAGGTCCGCAAGGACTTTGTGGCTGCTGCGCAAAGAGCCCTCCATGCCGGGTTTGAAGTCCTCGAACTGCACATGGCCCATGGCTACCTCCTGCACAGCTTTCTTTCGCCCATCAGCAATCATCGTGAAGATGCCTACGGTGGCAGTCTCGAAAACCGGATGCGCCTGCCTCTGGAAATCACCGATGCCGTGCGCGCGGTCTGGCCCGGCCATCTGCCCCTGTGGGTCCGTATTTCGGCCACGGACTGGGTACCCGGTGGCTGGGATCTGGAACAATCCGTCGCTCTGGCCAAACAGTTGCAGGCAAGAGCTGTGGACGTCATTGACTGCAGCAGCGGCGGGATGACACCTGATGCCGTCATTCCGGCTGGCCCTGGATTTCAGACGCCCTTCGCGCAACAAATACGCGAACAAACCGGTTTACCCAGTGTTGCCGTCGGACTGATTACCGAGGCCATGCAGGCCGAACATATTCTGGTTACAGAGCAGGCCGATGGTATCGCCCTTGCCCGGGAATTACTCCGCAATCCTTACTGGCCCCTGCACGCCGCCCGTGAACTGGGGGTAGACTTGCCCTGGCCAGAACAATACGATCGGGCCAAATTGCGCTAAAACGCCGCTTATTTCTCTACAGGGAGAGATGAAGTGGGTTGCCGGGATGGGTTGCTATCCCGGTTTTTACATTCTGGAGCCACAGACTGATGTCTTCCCCCCAAAAACCGCTGACACTCTGGCCCTTGGCTGCACTGGCCCTGTTGACGATAATCTGGGGATATAACTGGGTCGTCATGAAAGTCGCCATAAGCGACTGCCCACCCCTGCTGTTTGCCACTCTGCGCGTTTGGCTAAGTGTCATCGTCCTGATTCCCTTGATCATCTGGTTGAAAAAACCGCTGCGGATGCCCTCAGCCCGCTATATCATTCCCTTTGGTCTGCTGCAAACCACCGGTTTTGTTGGGCTTGCTCTCTGGGCGCTGGAATATGGCGGCGCCGGAAAAACGGCCATTCTTGTCTACATGATGCCGCTGTGGCTGATTGTGTTTGCCTGGCCGCTGCTGGGCGAGAAATTGCACGGATTACAATGGCCGGCCGTGCTGTTGGCCCTGTTGGGTCTGATCGCCATTCTGAAGCCCTGGAGTTTCAACGGCGAATGGACTGGCAGCGTGATTGCACTGATTTCCGGTATTTTGTGGGCCAGTTCCGCCCTCTGGCAGAAGCGTTATGCGCCCCCCGACATGGATTTGTTCAACAGCACATTGTGGCAAACCATTTTCGGCGGACTCGGGCTGATTGTCATGACCCTATTTATTGACCCACTGACGGTTCACTGGACACCCGTATTTGTCGGCGCCCTGCTTTATAATGCGATTCCCGGTACTGCTCTGGCCTATTTTCTCTGGGCCTACGCCTTGCAGAAACTGCCCTCGGGAATCGCGGGCATGGGCACCCTGGCAGCGCCGCTGATTGGCGTCGTCGCCGCCTGGCTGCAATTGGGAGAAACTCCGGGAGGCTGGGAAGGTGTGGGAATGGTCTGCATTTTTGTCGCGCTGGCTTTGGTCAGTTGGCAACATCTGCGCCCTCGTGAGCAGGAAAACGCTATTGTACCAACGGGTCAGGAATAAATGGAAAATTTCGGGTTTTAAAGTCCATTTTGCGGCTGCTCTTCCTCCAGCATCTTGCGCAATTGCTGAGCAGTCGCACGCTTCACCGGTTTGCCATCCACAGGCGAAGCGGGACTGCGCCGGTCTTCATCCAGCGCAAAAATGACCAGACGAATCTCCGTGTCTGCGTAGTCAATTTTCAGGCAGGGATAATCTTGCGCCGGGGCATCGCCAAAATGCAGGCGCTGCCAGCTTTCTTCATAGGGCGTTTTCTGATCCATCAAAAAGAAAATGACCGTCTCAGGGGCATCCGCAAATAAATGCAGGGTAATTGCCGCATGGCGCGTAGCCGTACCGTTCAACACCGGGCCGGTCAGACGCGGCTGAAACAGCTCCAGCCACTGCATGGCTTTCAGCGCCCGCTCCCGCAGTTCGCGCAAATCCGCCGCATGGGCAGGCCCATGGAAAAGCTGCAGGCGGGCATGTAATTCAGATTCTATCTCACTATTATTCGGCCAGTGGTGCTGGGCATCCCCACCCGTACCCAAACGCCGCGCCGCTTTTTCCTTGGCTACCCGAAAATCCACGACGCCCTCCTCCGCCATGATCCGGGCCGACTCCACAGCCAGCAAACGGCGTAAACGATGGGGTTGCTGTGACTTGCTCATGCTCGGTACTCCGATGATTGTCGCCTGGGACTATTCCGCATAAGATAGCGCGTAAGCGAGAGTGGCGGAATTGGTAGACGCACTGGATTTAGGTTCCAGCGCCGCAAGGCGTGGGAGTTCGAGTCTCCCCTTTCGC
>DYJM01000040.1 GCA_020723125.1 Acidithiobacillus ferrivorans | reverse complement strand
CTGTCGAAAGACCACAAAGCGGCCAAAGAAAATCTGGGTATTATCACAGCTCGCCATCATGAAATACAAAGACGATTGGATTTGTACACCAAAAATCCCGTTCAATGGACCCATGAAATTGGCAAGGTTCAGCCTCTGCCCGGCTTCAGCACGGCGGGGCAGAAAGCATTGGCTACCGTACAGAAATTTTATCAGCACCCTGAAAAATGGCTGAAGTCGCGGGAATTTGACCGTTAGCCTGACTATCCTCTATCCATTTGACCCATGGTACAAATCTGTCACAGCTATTGCCCCTACCATCATTATTAATCCCCGCTTCTTTCACCGGCCCCAATGAAAACTGCCTTTTTGTCTTGACTCATGGGTCAACTACACTGCTTACATGGTACTTACAGGCTCAAACCATCCCGCAACCGATAGCACGCTAACTATTTGTTTTATTTGGTGGGCCCGCACGGACTCGAACCGTGGACCAAGGGATTATGAGTCCCCTGCTCTAACCAACTGAGCTACAGGCCCTGAAGAGAGGGCGCGAAATCGTTCCCGCGCCCGCATTTTTACCACATTTACCCTTCAGGAAGGAATGGTGATTTCTCCGTCCACAAAACTCTTCAAACGCTCAGAGCGGGAAGGATGGCGCAGCTTCCGCAGCGCCTTGGCTTCAATCTGACGGATACGCTCACGGGTCACATCAAACTGTTTACCCACTTCTTCAAGGGTGTGATCCGTGTTCATGCCGATTCCAAAGCGCATACGCAACACTTTGGCCTCTCGGGCTGTCAGACCATTGTCCAGAAGTTCTTCAACAACTTCGCGAATAGCCGCATTGACTGCTGACTCGGCCGGCGCGGTGACATTACGATCTTCAATAAAGTCACCCAGATGTGAGTCTTCATCGTCGCCGATGGGGGTTTCCATGGAAATGGGTTCCTTGGCAATTTTCAGCACCTTGCGAATCTTGTCTTCGGGCATTTCCATGCGCTCTGCCAGCTCCTCCGGAGTTGGCTCACGCCCCATTTCCTGCAGCATTTGCCGACTGATCCGGTTCAGCTTGTTGATGGTTTCAATCATGTGCACCGGAATACGAATGGTACGCGCCTGATCGGCAATACTGCGGGTAATGGCCTGGCGAATCCACCAGGTAGCGTATGTAGAAAACTTGTAGCCACGCCGGTATTCAAACTTGTCCACGGCTTTCATCAAGCCGATATTGCCTTCCTGAATCAAATCCAGAAACTGCAGACCCCGATTGGTGTACTTCTTGGCAATGGAAATGACCAGACGCAGGTTGGCCTCGACCATTTCCTTTTTGGCTCGTCGGGCTTTTGCCTCACCAATGGACATCAAGCGGCTGGCTTCCTTGATTTCCGCGACTGGCAAGCCCGCCCGCTTTTCAATGTCCCCCAAACGCTTCATGATGGCAAGAATATCATCCCGATATTCCGCCAACCGCGCGCTATAGGCAAAACCGCCGTTGATCTGCTGATCTATCCAGTCCAGATCACTTTCATGACCGGGGTAGCTGCGTACAAATTCCTTCCGGGGAAAACGTGCCCGCTCAATACAAATCTCCATAAGCTCACGCTCACAATGGCGCACGTCGTCAGACAAAGCCCGCAAGGCATCGGCCATCACATCAATCTGGCGACCATTCAGCTTGATTTCCAGAAAACGCTCAGCCAGTTCGCGTCTTTTTTCCTGATAGCTTTCGTCATGCATTTCACCTTCAGCATGACTGGCAAGCAAATTCAGATAGGCTTCGCGAATGACGGCAAAGCGCTCCAGGGCTTCTTCCAACTGCGGACCCTTATCCGCTTCAAGCGTGCCTTCTTCGCTTTCTTCATCCGCATCATCTGTGTCTTCAGGCTCTTCGCCTTCCAGCAAAACAGACCCTTCCTCTTCACTGACGGCCTCTGCATCCAGGGCGTTGGGATCAATAAATGCGTCCACCACTTCATCCAGGCGCATTTCGCCGCGCTCAACCCGATCCGCAGCATCCAGTAACAGCGAGATAGTAGTCGGGCAGGTGGAAACCGCACGCAAAACCTGCATCATACCATCTTCAATGCGGCGGGCTATTTCAATTTCGCCTTCCCGGGTTAAAAGCTCAACCGTGCCCATCTCACGCATATACATACGCACCGGATCACTGGTACGGCCAATATCCGCTTCTACTACAGCCAGGGCTTCCTCAGCAGCTTCTTCGGCTTCCTGGGCGGCCACGCCGACATTACCTTCACCATCCAGAAGCGTATCGCCATCCGGGGCTTCTTCAAACACGTCAATGCCCATGTCGTTGATCATGGAAATGACATTTTCAATCTGCTCAGGATCAAAAACTTCTTCGGGCAGATGATCGTTAAGCTCCCCGTAGGTCAGGTATCCCTGCTCTTTCCCGCGCGCGATCAGACGCTTCAGCTCAGACCGCTGAGACTCACTGTCCACTACACTCTCACCGTCTCTCATAACCATCCTGCACTCGCGGAAAGCCGCGCATTATATAAGAAAAACCATCTGGATGAAAAGCTAAATTCATCGACCGCATCCATCCATTCTTTTTGTCTGGACACTTCAGGATTCGGGACGCTTGTGGCGACCACGTTGCGTTGACAACACGATTTCGGTCCGCTCCTGCTCTGTCAGCGCGCCCAATCCCGAACGATCCGCCGTATGGCCCATATATTTCAACCTAGCGGCGATCAGGCGCCGATTTACCCTGTGCACACATTCAGGTATTTCATTGCGCAACAATGCGCCCCCCTGGCTCTCTTCAGCCTCGGACATGACCAAGGCATAACAAAACTCTGCCAGATCAGTACCAGCCAGCCTCGCCAAGAGCCCGTGAGAGGTCAAATGGGTCATGTTTGCCAAAATATCAAGGGTAGCATCGAGTTTTTTTGCAATGGGGTCAGACGCAAAAGGGAGGAGATCCTTTTCCAGTTGCTGCCAGACAGGGTCATCGGGATGATTCAAGAGCAGGCGCATCGCGTTCTTGAAGAGGGAGGGCCCGTCTTTGCCCCGCGACAGTTGCGCTGACGCTGCAACTCGAGCATCCCGACGACGCGTTTTGGAGGGTATGGCAAAGGCCAGACCACATAACTCCTGGAGTTTGTGGAGGTAAACTTCCCGCAAAGTGGCATCCTTTATCCGCTGCAAGAATTCCCGGGCTTCCCGCAGAAACTGGGCTTTTTCGTCTTCTGCGGCAATGTTGTAGCGGCGCTGCAGTTCATCGAGAAAAAAATCGATGGCGGGCCGGGCCGTCGGGAATAAAGCTTCCAGCGCTGCTGCGCCCTGCTCGCGCACCAGCGAATCCGGGTCCTGACCATCGGGCAAAAACAGCACCCGCAGCAGACGCCCCTCGCGCAACAGCTCAGGCGCCATTTGCACTGCGCGCCAGGCCGCCTTGCGGCCGGCAGCATCCCCATCAAAGCACAGCAAGATCTCTGCAGCCGCACGAAACAGCATCTGTAGCTGACTTTCCCCGAGGGCCGTACCACTGGCGGCAACGGCATAATCCAGTCCGGCCTGATGCAGGGTGATGACATCCAGATAGCCTTCCACCAGCACGGCACGATTCACCCGGCGCAAACCGTCCCGCGCCTGATGCAGACCGTAGAGCACCTGCCCCTTGTGGTAGAGCGGACCTTCGGGAGAGTTCAGATACTTGGGCTCCCGGCCATCGAGACTGCGCCCCCCCAATCCGACCAGATGGCCACGACCATCCCGAATCGGGAAAATGACCCGGTCGCGAAAACGATCATAAACAGAATGGTCCTCGCGGCTACTCACCAAACCTGCACCAATCAGTGCGCGTCGGGTATTTTCATCCTTACCCAGTTGCTGACTCAGAAAATTCGCGGCAGGAGGAGCATAACCCAATTCAAAGCGCATAATGATTTCCGGATGGAGACCCCGGCTCTGCCAGTACTGCAGGGCCGCCGGATTTTTTGCCAGTGCATCCCGGTACAGATTGACCGCCTTGTCCAGAATCTGCCGGAAAGGGCGGAGATCTTCCTGGACAGAATGACTGCCAGACTCTTCAGGCAAGGGTACCCCGGCATCTTCCGCCAGCAAGGCCACCGCCTCAGGAAAGGACAGACGATCATAGGCCATCAGAAACCCGATGGCGTTACCATGGGCATGACATCCAAAACAATAGTAAATCTGTTTTTCGGGACTCACTGAAAATGAGGGACTTTTTTCCTGATGAAAAGGACAGCAGGCCCAAAAATCCTTGCCCCTTTTCTTCAGAGGAACACGGCCTTCCACCAGCCGGACCAAATCCGTCCGTTCGAGGAGAGCACCTATGAAGGCGGGAGAAAATTTGACCATGTTTCAGCGTAGCTCCAACTCACTGACACCGCCACCCCCCTGCTCAGGACGCGCCATACGCCACTGGATGATGCGCGGATCCTGATGGGCAAATTCCCTGACCATTTCAGCCAGGACGCCATTGCCTTTACCATGCAGCACCTCAATGTGCTGGCGTCCGGAGGCCATGGCACCATCCACATGGCGGCACAAAGCCTGCCAGGCATCTTCGCGCAGTTGACCACGCAGATCGAGACGCCACGGATGGTTTTCTGGTGAGGCATACTGGGTACTCCCCTTTTCCTTGGGTATTTCCAGCGCGGAATCCGCACGGAACTGCTCCAGGGGAATCCACAGCTGCTTGCCGCGCAACTGAATTTGCAGACGTTGCCGAACGGCATCCACACGGACAATCTCGGTGACCTGACGCAGGGGCAGAAACAAGCCTTTGCTGCCGACTGCGGGCAAATCCACCGACACGGTTTCGGCCATCTGAAAAGGCGTACCCAACTGTTCCAGTGCCGCACTGGCCGCCTGGGTATCCCGTCCAGATTTAAGTGCGGCGATGGTTTTCCGCACTTCACTGCGGGCATGCTGCAGCAACTGTGTCCACTCATGGCGAGCCTGTTCAGCGGCCCGCTCCCGATCCTGACGTGCTGCATCCAGTTCACGCTGCAAACGTTTCGCCAACTTGTCAGCTTCCATCCGCGCCTGCGCCGCTTCATCCATGGCCTGTTGTGCGGCGCGCAACAGACCTTCCCGTTGTGCTTCCCAGCGTTCCCAGTCCTCACGATCATCCGCGTACAGGGCCTCGGCCCGCAGCACCAGTGTTTCAGGCATCCCGACACGTCGCGCGATAGTCAACCCCTGACTGGCACCACCTACTCCCCATTGCAGACGATAGGTCGGGGCAAGACGTTCTGCGTCAAAACCCATACCTGCCAAAGCTACGCCAGCGCGGCTGAGCGCATAACGTTTCATGATTTCCTGATGACTGGTGAGCACCGTACAGGCTTGCGCCGACAGAAGCGCCTCAGCCACGGCCTGGGCCAGGGCACCCCCTTCGCGGGGATCCGTACCATTTCCCAGTTCATCCAACAGTACCAGGCTGTGTTGATCAGCCTGCTCCAGCACCCTGCGCAAGCGACTCACCTGTGCCGAAAAAGTAGACAGGTCAGTACGAATATCCTGAGTGTCACCGATAACCGCAAAACCTTGCCGAAAATATCCCAGACGACCTTCAGCCGCCACCGGCATGCCCAAATAGGCCATCAGATGGTTCAACCCCAGAGCCTTCAGCAGTGCCGTCTTGCCACCCGTATTGGGTCCGGTAATGACCAGTTGATGATGGCTTTCGCCCAAAGCCAGAGGATTACCAACCACCTGCCCCGGATGCTGCATACACAGCAGGGGATGACGTAAATTGTGCAGATCAAAGGCCGGGCGATTATCCACCTCAACCAGCGTACCCTGATAAGTCTTGCCCAGTTCCAAAGCGGCGCGGACTCCATCCAGCCGTCCGATGTACTTTAAAGCGCGGCGCATGGACGGCACCTGCTGGCTTACGGCCGCACTCAAGGCCCGTAGCACCTTTTCCTGCTCCAGACGTTCGGCCTGACGGTCCTGCACCAACTGGTTATTCAGGTCTACCGCCGTCAAGGGCTCCACAAAAAGGGTTTCACCACTCGCCGAACGATCATGGACAATAACCTTGATACGGCCTTTGTGGCTGGTTTTCAGGGGCAATACATAGCGGTCATTACGCTGGACAATCAGCTGATCCTGCCAGTAGTCCTGCCAATCGGGATTACGTAAAAATCCCTGCAAAAAGCGTTGTATTTCAGCACGCCCCTGGCGTAACTGCCGGCGGATGGCGCTTAATTGAGCACTGGCAGCATCCAGAAGTTCACCCTCATCATCCAGGGCCTGCTGCAGATGCCGCAGCAACGGCAGTGAAGGCTCCAGATCTGTTGCCCATTCCGTCAGGGTATCGTTGACTTCCCGCAAGGCCGAGGCATAGTGCTTCTGGCCACGCAAAACCTGAGTTATCTGCTGCAACTCGCGACCGCTCAGAATGGCGCCGGGGCGCTCAAGCAGGTCCAGCAGGGGACGAATGTCCGGGAGACTGTGGATGGGCAACAAAAAGCCGGCAGCAGATCGTTCCGCCAGCGCAAGCGCCATATTCTGGCGCTGCTGAATTTCAGCAAGGCTTACCCATGGATTGAGGTTTTCTACATAATGCCGGCCATAGTCATGGGCACATCTGCCCAGCCAGGCGGCACGCATATCTTCCAGATCGAGGGCTCTGGAAAAGCTGTCCTGCCAGGGCGCCGCCCCTGCCACAGCGTCTTTCATCCGTTATTCAGACGCGCCTTTACTTTTTCCGCAACCAGCGCCATGTCAGCCCGACCCAGCATTTGCGGTTTCAGGCTGTTCAACACCTTACCCATATCTTTGGGACCGCTGGCGGCGGTGTTTGAAACCGCTTCGGCAATCAGGGCATCAATGGCTTCCATACTCAGGGGCTCGGGGAGATAAGCGGAAAGGATGACAATTTCTGCTTCTTCCTTATCGGCAAGATCCGGGCGATTTCCCGCTCTGAACTGACTGGCAGAATCCTTTCTTTGCTTGATCAGTTTTTCGACGATACCCAGAACCTCGGTATCGTCCAACTCGCGGCGATCGTCCACCTCACGTTGCTTGATCGCTGCCTGAAGCATGCGAATAGTGGTAAGACGATCAGACTCACGAGCGCGCATCGCCGCCTTCATGTCCTCCTGAAGACGTTCGCGTAAAGACATGCTTCAGTACATCCGAACCAGACGCATGGACTGACGACGCATCCGCTTCAAAGCCCGCTTGCGCGCAGCAGCAGCCTTGCGCTTGCGCTCTTCGGTGGGCTTTTCATAAAACTCGCGACGACGTACTTCCGTCAGGACTCCGGCTTTTTCACAGGAGCGTTTGAAGCGCCGCAGCGCCACTTCGAAAGGTTCATTTTCTTTAACACGAACAGTTGGCATAGAAGGTTTCTGACCTCATCAAAAGCTTAGCGAGAAAGGGGCAGAGTATAGGCAGATCAACGGCGCGAGTCAAAAAGAAAACACGCTCAGCAGTCGTTGTAAAAAACACAAAACCATAGTTGCATCTACTTGACAGGATGATCAAAAAGAATACTAATATATGAAATGGTAAAAACTCTTTTAGATATATAATATTAGATTACAGTGTTAGAGTGATTGTGGACTTTGATATCAGAGGATGCCCATGCGAACGGAAGTCAGAGAATTGAACGAAGCATTACCCGATGTCGCGCCGGCTATTGACCCGCCCCCTCTGGCTGATTTTATGGAAGGCGATCAGAGCAGTCCCTTTCTCACTCAGGATCGGGAACTGCAACTCATCCGCCGTCTGCGTCAGGGAGATGGCTGCGCCAGAGCCACCCTGATTTCTGCGCACATGCCTTTGGTCAGAGCGGTTGCCCGGGCTTATCGAAACAAAGGTCTCAGTCAGGAAGATTTGCTTCAGGAAGGCTACATGGGTTTACTGCGTGCCGCAGATCGCTTCCGGGAAGGTCTCGGTACCCGTTTTTCCAGCTATGCCACCTGGTGGATTCGGGAAGCCATGCAACGTGCACTCATCCGCTCCCGCTTCATCCGACTGCCGGACTATCTGGCAAAATCGCTGCATGCCTACCTGCAGCGTGGTGAAGATGAAAGCGGATCAACAGAAGACGCCCGGCGCGAGCAACGCCGGGAAGCCCTGGGGGTGCGTGAAAGTACCATGCGCGCTCTGGATTTTGCCGACATTCGCGTCTGCTCGCTGGATGAGGAATTTACGGATGGACCCAGTCGGATTGAACAGGTACCTGGCGATACCGCCAGCCCCGACATGGACTACGACCGTGAATCCATCTGCAAGGCACTCCGGGAGCACCTGGCGGAACTGAATGAAAAGCAAAGAGAAGTGATGATCTTCCGCTACGGCATCCACGGAGATGCGCCCATGACGCTGGAAGCCGTGGCCGAACGTATGGGCGTCAGCCGTGAGGCAGTCCGCCAGTTGCAGGTCAGAGCCCTGACCCGACTGCGTCAATCACTTTCTGATAGCGGCTGGGGTGCCTGACGTTCCTGCAGCATAGCCAAAAGA
Organism: Acidithiobacillus ferrivorans; assembly: GCA_020723125.1. Lineage (GTDB taxonomy): Bacteria > Pseudomonadota > Gammaproteobacteria > Acidithiobacillales > Acidithiobacillaceae > Acidithiobacillus > Acidithiobacillus ferrivorans_A. Next base: position 9,862 of record DYJM01000040.1, on the reverse strand, counting down.
CGCCGCAGGGCAAGGGCGCGATGACTCACCTGATTTTTTTCTGCCAGCGTCCATTCAGCCGCACTACGCGCAGCACCCAGCGGCCAGAATAACGGATCGTAGCCAAAACCCCCTTCTCCCTGAAGCGCCTTACCAATGGTTCCCATCCAGAATCCCTGAGCCACAATGGGGGCAGGATCCTCGGCTGACTCCATAAAGACCATGCAGGCAATATAATAGGCTGCACGCGCTGCTCCGGTTAAAGCACGCATCTGCTCAAGCAAGCGCTGATTATTCTCGACATCCGTCGCGCCGACACCGGCATAACGTGCCGAAAGCAGTCCCGGTGCACCTTGCAGGGCGGGCACACAAAGACCCGAGTCTTCCGCAAGAGACGCCATCCCTGAGAGGGCCGCAGCATGACGGGCCTTCAGCAAGGCATTCTCCACAAATGTGCTACCGCTTTCTTCAGCACCCTGAATACCTTGCTCGTCCTGCCCATAGACTGTGTAGCCGTGTGCGTTAAGCAGTGTCCGCATTTCCCGGATTTTACCGGCATTACTACTGGCCAGCAGAATGGGCTTCAAGGCAAAGCCTCAGGAATTTCCTCACGTTGACGGGCAATCAGATCACGAATCCCTTGCCGCGCCAGCGCCAGCATGGCGGCCATTTCCTGATCACTGAAAACCGCGCCTTCAGCCGTACCCTGCACTTCTACAAAAGCGCCAGCACCCGTCATAACCACATTCATGTCCACTTCCGCGTGACTATCTTCGGCATAGTCCAAATCCAGCACGGCCTGTCCCTGATACATCCCGACGGAGATGGCAGCCACCCAGTCGCGCAGCGGATTACCCTGCACTTTTCCGTTTTGGCGCAGGGTCTGCAGCGCATCGGCTACCGCCAGACAGGCACCCGTGATGCTCGCCGTTCGGGTGCCGCCATCCGCCTGCAAAACATCACAATCCACCCAGATGGTGCGCTCACCCAAGGCCTGCAAGTCAACGGCTGCACGCAGGCTCCGCCCGATCAGCCGCTGAATCTCATGGGTCCGTCCCGAGATTTTTCCCTTGGCCGATTCACGCTGCATCCGCTCTTGCGTAGCTCTGGGCAGCATACTGTACTCGGCAGTCACCCATCCCTTCCCCGCCCCACGCAAAAAAGGCGGAACCTTTTCTTCAATGCTGGCGGTACATAATACCTTGGTATCCCCGCAGGCCATCAGTACGGAACCTTCGGCATGTTTGGTAAAATGACGGGTAATTTCTACAGGGCGCAGGGCATCTGCCATTCTTCCGCTGGGTCGCTTCATTTTCGGGCACTCATGATGTATGGAGAATGGGCGCATTGTAGACCTGTCCTTTCTTCACCATAACCCCCTATAATGCAGTTGTACCCCCCAGGAACGAGGAGCGCCTCATGTCTGCCATTGCACATGTCGAAATCACCCAATTTCTGAAGCAGCACCATCTGGCTCAGTCACTCACCATTGCTGAAATTCAGACTCTGGCGGAATACGTGACCCATGCCCAGTTTCGCGCCGATCAGGTCATTGCCGAATGGGGCACCTTGGGTGAAGCCCTATTTTTCTGCGTCAAAGGAGAAATGGCCATTATTCACCATACCGCCGACGGCGATGAAATGGAGGTCGTGCGGGTCAAGGAGGGAGAAATGGCCGGAGAGATGTCTTTTTTTGACCGACAACCACGCAGCGCACGCATCCTGGCCAAAAGTGAAGACACCCAGGTTCTGGTCCTGACTCGCGCCCGCTATCAGCGCCTGAAAGTAGAGAAACCTTACATCACGGTCAACATTCTGGAACAGGCCATCATCAGCCTGGACCACCTGTTTCGCAATCTTTCCCAGAATTATACGGATTTTTCTACTTACATTTACGGCAAGGGCAAGCACTAGGCTCCGCTACGCCGCTGCAGCAGGTGATGAATGCGCCGCAATCGTTCGAGGGGGTCCTGCAGCAGAAGCAGATCCTGCTTCTCCTCTGGAGAAGCAGGTAGTGCCTGAGCAAGCACCATACCTGCAGTACTGGCATCCAGGTCCCGGGCCGCTTCTTCACCCAGCAACTCCTTCAAAATGGCGCGCAGGGTAGCGTCTTCCCGGCGCATGGGCACTACCGGCTCCTCCGCCCAGTAGTGCACCGAGGCCATGGCCAGAGCCCCCGCATAATGCCAGTCCTGAATACTGAAGCGTCGCTGCCCCTCCACCTGAATTTCCAGAACCCCTGGCTCACCACCCCAATCCACTATGCGCGCCAGTGTTCCTACCCGTTCCGGCTCCGCATGACCATCTCCCCGAGAGTGCGTCAAGCAAATGCCAAAGCCGTGATCATTGCGCAGGGAGCTGCTGACCATATCCAGATAGCGGGGTTCAAACACTCTCAATCCGATGAAGGCCTTGGGAAAAAGTACGGTTCGGAGTAAAAATAGGGGTATTGTATTGGTATCCGTCACTATGCTGTTCCCCTCACGAGTATTCATGAATCCCAGCCTGAAACCATCCTCCACGTTCTCACTATATGTACATTTGCCTTGGTGTAAAGCCAAGTGTCCTTATTGTGACTTCAATTCACATGCAGCAGAGCATATTCCTGCAGAGCGTTATGCCCGCGCCCTGATTGCCGATCTGGATCGGGAGCTGCCACGCATCTGGGGGCGACGTCTGCACAGTATTTTTATCGGCGGGGGCACTCCCAGCCTGTTTCCACCGGAAATCATCAACCAGCTGCTTTCCGACATCCGGGCCCGCCTGCAGCCCTTGTCCGGCATGGAAGTCACCATGGAGGCCAATCCCGGCGCCATTGAAGCCAGCGCATTTGCCGATTTTCGTGCGGCCGGGGTGACTCGTCTGTCTCTGGGGATCCAGTCTTTCAATGATGTGCACCTGCAACGCCTGGGACGCATTCATGATGCTACTGCAGCCCATCGGGCCATAGAAAAAGCCATTGCGGCGCAATTTGCCAGCTTTAATCTGGATCTCATGTTTGCCCTCCCCGGCCAGAGCACTGCTGAAGCCCTGGCAGACCTGCACGCGGCCTTACAATATCAGCCTCCCCATTTATCCCTTTACCAGCTCACCCTCGAAGCCGGCACGCCCTTTGCCAGCCATCCTCCGGCCCAGCTCCCTGACGAGGATACCGCAGCGGATATGGAGAATATTTTACGCAGTGAACTGGACCATCACGGTTTGGCTCGCTACGAAATCTCCGCGCATGCCCGCCCCGGACAGCAATGTCAGCATAACCGCAATTACTGGCTGTATGGAGACTACCTGGGAATTGGCGCCGGGGCCCATGGCAAAATCACCCAGGCGGAAGGCATCTGGCGTAGCCGCAAACCCAGCCGACCCGAGAGTTACATGACCGACGCGCTCAGTGATATGGAAACCCTGGGAGAATACACCCCGGTTCCACCAGCAGAACGCCCCTTTGAATTCATGCTGAATGCTCTGCGGCTGAGCGAAGGTTTTTCAAGACGTCTGTTTACTGAATGCACTGGCCTGGACAGTCTGCTGATTGAGCCACAGATTCGCCGTGCCCGCCGCGAGGGTTTACTGTATGCCGATACTGAAATAATCCGGCCCACCGCCAAGGGAATGAATTTTTACAATGAATTGTGTGCCCGCTTCATTCCCTGAATGGGCAATACTATTCCCGACCCATCGCCTCAGCTTCATGACCGGTAATGGAACCGTCCTTGAACAAATATTCACGCAACTCTTTATCCAGACGCGGCATCTTGCGGCGCAACCACTCCAGTACCATGGCCGCGTGCTCAATTTCTTCATCCCGATTGTGTTCCAGCACTTTTTTGAGCTGGAGATCATTGCAGGCATCCGCGCGCTGCTGGTACCAGTCTACCGCCTCAAATTCTTCCATCAGCGAGGATATCGCCCGATGAATATCCAGCGTATCACTGGACAGAGACTCCAAAGGCTCGTGCATTGTTTCATGTGCCATCTTGAGATCCTTCGACGATGAAATATCCTTCCAAGCATAGTCCAAAGCGTTCACTATACCCAAGTGGCAGCAGACCGGGAGAAGTTCGCCATGAATTGGCAAGACTCCTGTCCAAAGCAGGGTTGTGCTCGCGGAGCATGGCAGCCGATTGGATTCGGGCCGGCAAGGTGACCGTCAACAGGCAGATCATTTACGAGCCGGGAGCCCGTTTTTCGCCACAAGACCAGATTTCCGTGGCGGGGCAACGCCTGAAGGAGCAAGCTCGCAAGGTGCTGATGCTGCATAAACCCCGGGGCGTTGTCAGTACCCGCGTCGATGAAAGAGGACGGCCCACCGTTTATGATTTACTGCCCTCCGACCATTGGCTGGCACCCATAGGACGCCTGGATCAGGCCAGCTCCGGGTTATTGTTATTCAGTAACGATCCGGAATGGGCCCAGATTCTGCTGAATCCTGATCAGCACGTCAGCAAAACCTACCACGTACAAATCCGCCCTCCTCTTCCTGCCGAAGTCCTTCAGCAAATCGCCCGGCACTCCAGCCTGGACGGCAAGCCATGCCTACCCATGCACATTCGTGAGCTGCGCTGCGGAGGCAAAACCCAATGGTTGGAAATTATTCTTCAGGAAGGGCGTAACCGGCAGATTCGTCGCCTGCTGCAAGGCGCCGATGCGGAAGTGTTACGTTTAATGCGCGTGGCTATCGGCGATCTGCCATTGGGCAATCTGGCCAGCGGGCAGTGGCGCTGGCTGAGCCCGGACGAAGAAAAACTCCTGGAACCCTGAACGGCCTATATTAGATATTTATGATATTGACAGGCTCATAATATCCATGTATGTTAGTTATACCTTATTTACTGATGGAGAACGATCATGGAAATGGAACAGGAATTTGAACTGATTGCTTTGGTTTACCAACTGGAAGAAGCCGGTTATTGCTTTGCCAACGTTTCTGATGAAGAACTGTACCAGGCATTTATGAACAATCAGGATCTACGGGATCTGGCGGTCTCCCGTGCCGCCTGATCATTTTTACCCTCCACAACCGGCCATTTTTGGCCGGTTTTTTTTCGCCTGAACAAAAGCATAGATCCGAACAGCTCAGTGCCCGGTTTTGAGGTATTCTCTCCTGCTTCACCCCTCTATCAACCACTCAGTCTTGCGAGCAGGCATATTCCTCTCTATACTGACCGAACGGTCGGTATCTGGCAGATAATCATTCCATCAAGGAGCCCAACTGGTGGCGCAAGAGCAGTCTACATCCCGTCTGGTCATCACCGTGGCGGTCATGCTTGCAGTAGTGATGCAGGTTCTGGATCTCACCATCGTCAATGTGGCCCTGACCTATATGCGTGGCTCCCTGCAGGCTGATAGTGATCAGATCACCTGGGTGCTCACCGCTTATATGGTGGCCAACGTCATTGTACTCCCCCTTACCGGCCTTCTGGTGGAACGTTACGGACAACGCAACATCATGCTTTGGAGTGTGGTGGGATTCGTGATTTCTTCAGCACTATGCGGGCAATCCCACAGCCTTACCGAGATTGTCCTCTGGCGCTTTCTTCAGGGCATTTTCGGCGCGTCCCTGGCACCCGTCGGGCAAACCATCATGCTCGGCGCCTATCCGGCCAATAAACGCGGGCAGGCCATGGCGATTCTCGGTATGGGCATCATGCTGGGACCGATTCTGGGACCGACCCTGGGGGGGTATCTCACGGACACGCTCAGTTGGCGCTGGGTGTTTTACGTCAACATTCCCTTTGGGATTCTCGCCTTTTTGCTGATGCAAAGCGTGCCGGACGGCGGCAAAAGTGCCACTCCCCGGCCCATAGACTGGACCGGATTTGCGCTGATGGCCTTGGGTTTGGGGTCTCTGCAAGGCATTCTCAGTCTCGGCGATCAGGATGACTGGTTCAGCTCACAAACCATCATCATCCTGACCTTGATTAGCATCCTCGGGCTGTTCTTTTTTGTTTGGCGTTCCCTGAGTGTCCAGCATCCGGTTGTCGATTTGCGCCTCCTCAAAGACCGCAATCTGGCTATTGGCAGCATGGGAATCGGCATATTTGGCCTCGCCCTGTTCGGCACCATGGTGATTCTGCCCATCATGCTGGAGACTTTGATGCACTATGAGGCCTTTACGGCCGGCCTGGTCATGGCTCCCCAGGGAATCGGCGCGATGCTGGCCATGATGCTGGCTGGACGCCTACTTGGCAAGGGCATCAATCCCCGCGATATTGTGCTGGTCGGTATTGTCATCGGCGCTTTTGGAACCTACTTCACCACACTTTACAATCTCAATATCAATATGGAGTGGGTGATCTGGCCCAGCTTTATTCGCGGCATAGGCTTTGGCCTGGTGACCATTCCCCTGTTTACCCTGGCTTTCACCACCCTCAAGAAATCACAGCAGGCAGAGGGGTCGGGTATTTTCAATTTGATGCGAACCCTCGGTGGCAGTGTCGGCATCGCCATCGTTTCCACCGTCATGACCCAGGAAACCCAAGTAGGTTGGAACCAGATGAGCAAGTTCATCAACCCCTTCAATCCGGCGTTTCACCACTATCTGGCAGCGGCGGGGATGACCCAGAATCAGACCACCTGGCAGGTTCTTGGTAATATTGTTGTGTATAATCAGGCCAATATGCGTGGCACCCTCGACGCATTCATACTGGTATTTTACGTTTTTCTGGTGATGATTCCGCTGATTTTGTTTCTCAAGAAGCCAGCGCGGGAAAAGGAAGAAAATAATTCGCCGTCCGTACAGGAGTAAACCTGAAACGGCGGTGGGTCGGGAGGCTTTGCCGCGATTTTGTCCCGCGCCGTTGTTGTTCTTGGTGAAATCCTGCGCCCGTCAGGAGAGCTGTCTGAGCCCGCAGGGCGAGTTCTCTCCTGACAACAGGATGAGCCTGATGTGAAAGAAATGGGATTCCGGGCACAGAAGTCCCTGGCCTGTGAGGACCATTTTACGGGATCTGCAAGCGGTTATGCCGGATCGGGCAGGAATCCGAACTTAATGTGAAAGAAATGGAACCATTTTCTTTCATTCTCCGGGGTGGCGCGAGTCGCAATGGATGTTGGAACGACAGGCTAGGGACGTTGGAGCAAAAAGCCTCCCGGCCCACCGCCGTTTCAGGGTGCCGAGGTTTTTTCCAGATGGGGTACGGCAGGCAGCCAGAGCGTTCTGGCAAAACCCCAGTCGAGTAACTTGAGACTTTGCCAGGAGGCCTTCCAGAAACCACGGTTTTCATCGGTAAATGAAGGAACCCCCAGAATCACGGCAATGAGTTGCACCCCGTTTTGAGTGCCCGTAGCCACCAGACAATGACCAGCGGCATCGGTATAACCGCTTTTCATGCCGGTGATGAAAGGCACACGACCTACCAGCAAGTTGGGATTAGGACTGGTAATACCTGCGTAAGTGAAATTCTCATGGTTGAAAAAATGCATGTACTGCGGAAAATCCAGCATAATCCGCCTGGTGAGAATAGCGATATCATAGGGACTGGCGGTGTTATTGGGATGGGGAAGGCCATCCGGATCATAAAAGGTTGTCGATAACATACCGATTTTACGCGCCGTCTGGTTCATTTCACGCACGAAAGCCGGGACGCTGCCGGCCACCAGATGCGCAGCTTCCACAGCAGCGTCGTTTCCCGAAGGAACTGTCATCCCCAAAATCATCTGGGCTACTGAAAAGCGCAATCCGGGACGCATGAACATGCTGGAACCACCGGTTTCCAGTGCTGCCTGGCAGGGTACAAACTCCTGGTCCAAACGCAATCCACCAGCGCGAATGTCCTTGAACAGCAGATACAAGGTCATGAGCTTGGTAATACTGGCAATTGCATAGGGTTGGTAAGCATTTTTAGCGGCGATGATGGCACCGGTTTGCGCATTCATCAGAATGTAGGCGCGGGCATCGATGGGCGGCAGACCGCTGCTGTTGGTATCGGCGCGGGCAGCAGGGATAGCCAAAATGAGCGTCCATCCCAGTATAAACAGGCCCAGGAACCATAAATGAAGCCGGTAGGAACGATACGTGATTGATGCAGTATTTGCAGATGAATGCGGCAGCATGGGTTAGCCCTCCCCATTAACGGGATGCAAGGTTAAAGCAATTTCTCAGGATAGTTTCATATTAGGCGATTTTTTCTGAAATGCCTATATGTGCGCGGTTGCTTGGAAGCGGAGCATTCCCAGCATCTGGAAGACATTCCTCAAAACTTATAGACTGGTCGGTATGAACTTACACGCATCCCTTTCTTATGCCACCCTCATCCACTCTCCCCTCCTCTGGGCCATCGCCGGACTCATCATCCTCCTGGCTTTTTACGTCCGGGCGGTGATCGGATTTGGTTCTGGACTGATTTCCGTGGCCTTGCTCACGCTTATATTTCCCATCAAGGAAGTGGTGCCAGTCGTATTGCTTCTGGATCTTCTCGGTTCAGTATTGCTGGGTGCCTATGATTTTCGGGAAATGCGCTGGCCGGAGTTACGCTGGCTGATCCCCGGCAGCATCATTGGTCTGGCAATCGGTTCTTTCATACTGGCTGATACCAATGCCCAGAATCTGACCCGATTCCTCGGTGTATTCATTCTCGCCTACGTGGTGTACGCCCTTGCCATGAAGCCTGATCGTCTGCCGCGCATCAGTCTGCCTTGGGGCACACCGCTCGGTATATTTGGGGGAGTCGTGGGCAGCCTCTACGGTGGGGGTGGACCACCCATCGTCGCCTACCTGCAAATGCGGCATCTGGACAAACGTGCTTTTCGCGCCACTTTTCAGGGGATTGCGCTCACAGACAATGTGTTGCGCGGCTTCATGTATGTGGCCCTGGCGCTGTTGACCTGGCAACTGGCCGTAGGTTTTTTAATGTTGATTCCGCCAGTTTTGCTGGGCCTCTGGGCGGGTAATCGTTTACACCTGCGTATCAACCAACGCGCTTTTTTATTGGGAACACTGGGATTACTGACCATAGTCGGCCTGAAATACCTTGTTTAACGTATCGCGCGACAAGGAGAGCACATGACTTTACGCAGCATGGAAGAACTCAGGCAGCAGGCTCAGGGCGCACAATCCCTGAATATTGCTTGCATAGGTTGGGCGATATCCATGCGTTTTCTCTGCCAGAACCGGCAGATCTGATTGCCATGAATCGCGCGCTGCATCATGTCTGGGAAAAACGCGGGACCATTTTTGACAAACTGCGTAGCAATCTCAAAGCAGAAGGCGCCGTAGTCATTTGGGAACCCGCATGGCCAGATGATCATCGTCGCCTGCGCGAAGCTTGCGGGGCATGGCTTACCAGAATCTCACCGAGCATGTCCAAGGGAATCATTTCCTGCATCCTGAGGAAATCGCCAGCGCCTTAAAAGAAGCCGGACCAAGGCCCGAAATCTTCCCGTTTGGCAGCGATGTAATGGTGGTGGGGCGCTGCTGAGCAGCAAAAACTGACACCGAACCCTGCCAGCCGTTTACAAGCATTGCATTCCGCGAGGCTTCTCTTTATCCTTTGCGCTCATGGGGCGGTAGCTCAGCTGGGAGAGCGTCGCGTTCGCAATGCGAAGGTCGGGAGTTCGATCCTCCTCCGCTCCACCAAATAAAACAAGGGGTTAGGTGATACGGCCTAAGCCCTTGTTGTTTTTTCGCTGCAATTATGCAGCACTCAGCTCGAAATGCAGGTGCAGCGCGAGGTGCAGCATGGCGACCATCAATCCCAGAAAAGACCAGGATGAAAACGTGATTGGCTGGCAAGCCATCATTCGCAAGCGCGGGTTTCCGAGGACACAAGACCTTGCAGATGCTGAAACGCTATCCTCATCTGATGACGGGATCTATCTTGGCCAGACAGGATAATCCTAAAAACGGCAGTTGCCGTGGGTGCTTTTTGCTCCGTTGTTCCTCGCC
>DYJM01000158.1 GCA_020723125.1 Acidithiobacillus ferrivorans | reverse complement strand
TAACGCGCATGAGTCCCAATGCCCAAATGCCGGGTATTACCATGCCATGTGGAGAATGTATAAATAGGTGGATATTGTTGAACTACTCAGCTTCGCGGTGAAGAATAACGCATCAGATGCGCATCCATCCGGGGAGCTGCGCCCATGGAAAATCTAGCGGGAAGTCCTGTGTTTTGGTTGTTGGATGCGCTGGCTGCCGTGGTTCTCCTGGCCTGGCTGGTGCTGTTTTTTGCCCGGGGATATTTCTGGCGCGCTGATCAGCGCTTGCCGGCGCTGACCGCAGAATCCCTGAAAGCCGCTGACCCTGCTGCCGTTGGACTTCCGGCGGTGACGGCCATTGTCCCGGCACGTAACGAGGCCGAAGGTATCGGACCCTGTGTAAATGCCCTGCTGCGCCAGAATTATCCGGGAGAGCTGCGGGTCATCGTAGTGGATGATCAAAGTCAGGACGGAACTGCACAGTGCGCGAAAATAGCCGCTGAAAAGGTAGGTGCTGCAGATCGTTTGCAGGTTCTCAGTGGAAAAGCACTTCCCGAAGGCTGGGCGGGCAAAGTCTGGGCTATGCACCAGGGCGCGCTGGCGGCTGGGGGTGTGTCACTGCTCTGGTTTACCGATGCGGACATTGTCCATGGTCCTGATCTGCTCACCCGCCTGGTGGCCCTGCAGCAGCGTGGAAACCGCGCATTGGTGTCACTGATGGTGATGTTGTCCTGTCACAGTTTCTGGGAGCGCTTGCTGATCCCGCCCTTCATTTTCTTTTTTCAGATGCTTTATCCTTTTCCCTGGGTGAATGATCCGCGCCGCAAGCTGGCTGGAGCGGCGGGCGGGTGCATGTTGTTGCGGCGGGATATGCTGATGCGGGCAGGGGGCTTTGCTGCCATGCGCGGGGCCTTGATTGATGACTGTACGCTGGCTGCCCTGTTGAAAACTCAGGGCCCGATTTGGTTAGGGTTGGGTACCGAAAGTTACAGCCTGCGCGACTATCGTTTTCTCGGCGAAATATGGCGGATGGTGACACGTTCGGCCTACGTGCAGCTGGAGTTCAGTCCATGGCGGCTGTTGACGGCGACAGTCGCCATGCTTTTTCTTTACGCCGTACCGGTGATTTTGTTGATTGTCGGGTGCTGGGAACAGCAATGGCTAGGGCTGGCCCTGTCGGTGTTGACCCTGGCTCTGATGTTCAGGGCTTATTTACCCAGCGTCCGCCTCTATGCACAGAACGGCCTCTGGGTTTTGACCTTGCCCCTGGCGGCCACGCTTTACACACTCATGACCCTGGATTCTGCACGCCGTCACTATCTGGGCAAAGGGGGCGCCTGGAAAGGGCGCCACTATGACCAGTCTGGAGAAAAACACTGATGAATGGCCCAGGAAAAGCTGGGTTCTTATCGATAATGCAGCAGATAACGCCATTCAAAAGCCATTTTTGCGGCATGCCAGAGGGGATTGGGGAGAACGCTGGCGTGGTCCTTATTGCGAAACACCATGATGCCGCTGTCCAGCGCATCCACAATGCACACCAGCTCAGCCCGGAAAGGCTTGTCAGAAGCCTTGTCCTGGAGATTTAAAACCGCATTGTGCACGGCGGCTTCGGCCTGCAGGTCGGCGGTATGGCCTTGCTTGGGCAGCCAGTCCGGACTGTTGGCGTAGGAGCCCGCATCGCCCACCACAAAAACCCCCGGATGTCCGGGAACCTGACAGTACTCATCCGCCTGGATAAAGCCACCGGGCGAAAGCGGTAAACCGGATTGTTGTGCCCAATCAGGCCCCGTCATGCCGGGCATGAAGAGAATCAGGTCCGCCGCAATTTCGCCACCTTCCGTCATGACCTTGTCTGCGGAAAATCCAGTGATTTTATGACCGAGATGCGTCCTGATCTGGCGTTTTTCCATTTCGGCCAGCAATCCGGCAACCGCTTTGGCACCCAGGCGGTTACCCGGTTCGGTCATGGGATTAAAAAATACCAGATCGATCTGTTCACGCCTGCCGGTTTTGCGCAGATAACTGTCAATGCCAAACAGGAGCTCAAAAACAGGCCCGCCGCGCACGGCAGTGGGCTCCTGAGGATTGCCGGCAAAACCAAAGGCGATGGTGCCCTTGTCCAGGGCCGCCAGCCGATCGCGAATCTGTTCAGCGGCTTCAATACCATCACAGATGGCCAGGCTATGTTCGATGCCCGGCAATTTGCGCAGACCCCGGCCACCACTGGCAATAATCAAAATATCGTTGGTTACTTCGCCCTGATCCGTAACTACCGTCCGGCCTGCGTCGCGCAATTCCGTCACCCGCCCGGCATGGAACTGCACATTTTTGCGCTGAAAAAACCGGTCCAGGGGAATGCGGAGCTGCTCACCCTGACGGAGTCCGGTGGGAATCCAGATCAAGCTGGGGTAATAAATGAACTCTGCCTTGGGGGCGATGAGGGTGATTTCGGCATTGGGTAACTGCCGGCGCATTTGCCGTACGGCGGTCAAGCCTCCAAACCCTGCCCCTATGATGCTGACTTTATGCATGTTGACGATCCTCACTCATGGGTTTACCTTCAAAAGCATCCATTTCGAATCGTGAGTATATCGCAAAACCTTTTCCGGGATATTGCACCATAATGAAGGCAACATACCGAAAAGTTCTATCCTGAAAACGGCAGTTGCCGTGGGTGCTTCTTGCTCCGTTGTTCCTCGCCTGTTGTTCTAACGGACATGGCGACTCGCCGCCCCGGAACATGAAACGGCTCCTCGCCACGTCCGTTTCCCTCAC
>DYJM01000157.1 GCA_020723125.1 Acidithiobacillus ferrivorans | reverse complement strand
TACCTCCCCGAAAAAATCCTGCCCCAATGGCAGGACCTGCTCTGGCGGATTGTGCAGTGAGGGCTACGGCGAAAGCGTCACCTAGAGATGTTGCGCCAAATGGCTATCTCCCGGAAATGGTTGAGTGGCGCGTACCTGCGCCACCTTGTTAGCGCGACACCCGCACGCAGCTCGGCTACCGTGATCGCGGACAGGTAGAGCGTTTTCAGCGCTTGTTCGTCGAGCCAGTCAAGGAAGTTCAAAACGTGCCGCAAGCCAAGCGTGATAAATGATGTCTGGAGGGCTGTGCGACGAGATCAGTGCGGCCAGCAGCACGTTGGTGTCGAGGACGACCCGCATCAGTGTTTACGCGCCCACTGTACCGCCTCGTCGATAAGGGTATCCAGTTCTGTCTCGTCCATACTCGCCGTGGCAGCTTTGGCTTGCTCGACAGCCCGCTCAAAAAGATAGGCGCCCACTGCCTCCTCAATGAAACGCGATAGGTCGCCCTTGCGACCGCCGCCCTGCGCGGCAATGAACATACGCACGGACTGATCTGTTTCCGGCGATACGGCGATATTCCAGCGTACGGTATTCATAAAGCCCTCCAAAAAAGTGTTTATGTACATAAGTGTTTATAGGCTCAGGTCGGCGTGCCTGCAATGCAATCAAAACCGCCTGGGTTTGTGCACCACCTCTCCGGATCGGGCGGTTTTATTATTCAAACCCGAGCAGGGTCAAACGTCCGCTGCAACGATTTGTTAGCTGCGGGCTTCACGCTCGCGCCCTTCGCGAACAGCGCTGACAATTTCGTCTCGGCTGAGATTCAACTTCACGCCCTTGACGTCCAGAGGAGACAGAGATTCCTGAACCGGACGGATGAGGAATGCGCGACCGTCTCGACGTGTGATTTTCACCGCCCCTTCTAGTTGGGCTGAATCGAGTACGGACGAGAACTTTTGACGCGCTTCAGAGAATGTGTAAACCTTCATGAGCTAGACCTCCAGGACTTTGATGCCCAGGGACTCAGCCAACCGTTTAAGCGGTTGATCGAGGGTAAGCAGCGGTGAATGGGATTGCATGGCGCACACCAGCAAGTAGGCGTCGTATGCGTAGATGTGATGCTTTGATACAAGAGCCAAAGCTTGATTCAGATTCACCTCAACCAGCTTGATGGGAATCTCAGAATAGGCATCCAGGCATGCTGTGGCCTGCTTCAATGTCGCACGACCACGTTTGATCATGGCCGAAAAGGCATTGCCCATTTCCCAGTGAACGGAACTCGGCGCGATCAAATTGCGACCAGCCGTGAGCTCCAATGCCCGATTTCGGCCTGGTTCATATGTGACAACCGCGATGAGTACTGATGTATCGATGGTGATGAGCATGTCTTGCAGTCTATGCACCTGTACAATTGCACCATTGTATCAGGTCTTGCTCCAAGCAGCTAACATTTCCTTTTTTTACCTTTTCTGCGACCTTGTCTGTTTTGTTTATTGCGGGTGCCGGGTCAAACGTCCGCTGCAACGATTTGTTAGCTGCGGGCTTCACGCTCGCGCCCTTCGCGAACAGCGCTGACAATTTCGTCTCGGCTGGGGCATGCGCGCGCATTTGGTTTTTTTGGTTTTTTCTTGAGTGGTACGGATTAGTGCCGTACAATAAAATCTTAGCCATAAATCCATTTTACGGAGATGCTCATGCTGAACACGCCTGAAACATCCGACAAGTCGCGCAATGCGCGCCTGGAGGTGCGCGTCTCCAGCGATCATAAAGACTTGTTCCAACGGGCCGCCAAGCTGACAGGACGCACTTTAAGTGAACTGGTCATTGAGAGTACCCGGGAAGCGGCGACCAGGATTGTGCAGGAGCATGAAGTCATCCGCCTGTCTCGCGAAGAACAAATCGCTTTTGTCAGTGCTTTGCTGGCACCGTCCGAGCCGGGCATGCGTATCAGTAAGGCAGTCCGTAGCTACCGACAAAAAACGGGGCGTTGATTGGCGCTTTCTTTGGTTCCTGAAAACATTGCTCCGCTTAAAAAGGCGCACGACCGCAAGGCTTTTGATTGTGGCAACGACAGCTTGAACGTTTATCTGCGCGAGCAGGCACGGCAAGACGCCGGGAAGCGCGTAGCCGCACCTTTTGTATTTACGCAGGCAGACAGCCCTGTAGTCCTCGGTTTTTACACCCTGTCGTCATCCATCATCCCGGTGGATGAGCTTCCGCCGGAGCTGATGAAGCAGTTGCCGCGTTACGGACAATTGCCGGTCACGTTGCTTGGCAGGTTGGCGGTGGACCACTCGGTCAGTGGCCAGGGGCTGGGGGAGTTCCTGCTGGTAGATGCCCTTCACCGCAGCCTGCAATCTGCGCAACAGATCGCGGCCATGGCGGTGATTGTGGAGGCTAAGGATCAGCGGGCCGAGAACTTCTATCGGCATTTTGACTTTCAGCCTTTCCAGCTAACCCCGTTGCGTCTGTTCCTGCCCATGGGGCAGATCGCGAAATTGTTCGCATAGCGGCTTGCCCTCATAATGGACCCCATGATCCTGTGCCGCTGCTTTCTGCGGAGGATTTTGCCGGGTATTTGGCCTGGGCATTGAAACTACCTTGCCGGCCGAAGCTGTGCGCCAGATACAGGCCGGTGGGCATGAGGAATTTCTCGGTCATTTTAGTGCCACTGGCCGCAATGATGCCTGCCGGAATTTCTGGCAGGAACAGGGCCTGGTCTGGGACGCAGAGCTGAATCTATGGCGCGGAAGCGTTGCGCTGCGGAGGCGTGGTAGCGGCTTCGGATATTCCGGTGCATCGTGAAGTGTA
>DYJM01000156.1 GCA_020723125.1 Acidithiobacillus ferrivorans | reverse complement strand
GCGAAGAAGCCCTGCGCCATGTGCAGGCCATCGCCGTGGGTGGACTCATGACCGAGAACAGCCTCTTTCAGCAAATGCTCGTGGAAGGGGTGCGGGTGGCCTTCATGGTGGACGGCGAAGAACGCGGCAGCATCGTCCGCCTGATCGACTATGAGCACCCCGAACAGAACGATTTTCTGGTCGTGAACCAGTACACCGTCATCCATGACCGGGTGAATCGCCGGGCAGACCTGGTGGTTTTCGTGAATGGCCTGCCGCTGGGCCTCTTTGAACTCAAAAACATGGCAGACGCCAACGCCACCATCCGCAAAGCCTGGAATCAGTTGCAGACCTATCAGGCCGACATCCCCAACCTCATGGCCTACAACGCCGTGCTGGTCATCAGCGATGGCCTCAAAGCTGCCTTGGGCTGCTTGGGTGCCCCCTATGAACGCTTCCTGCCGTGGAAAACCATCGACGGGCAGGAACTCATGCAAAGCGGGGATGATCCTTTACGTTTCCTGATTCACGGGGTTTTTGAACCGAAGCGCTTTCTGGACCTGATCCGCTATTTCATCGTCCTGAGCGACGACAGCCATAAAATCATCAAAAAGATGGCTGCTTACCATCAGTTCCATGCCGCACGGAAAGCCCTGCTGACTACCTTGGCAGCGGCAGGCATCGGTGGCGACCGCCGGGGTGGGGTGGTCTGGCATACCCAAGGATCGGGCAAGAGCCTCACCATGCTGTTCTTTGCGGGCATGCTGATTCAGCATCCCGCCCTGGAAAACCCCACCATCCTCATGCTCACCGACCGCAACGATCTGGACGGCCAGTTGTTCGACACCTTTGCAGCAGGCAAAACACTTTTGCGGCAAGACCCGCAACAGGCGGACAGCGTCAGTGATTTGCGGGAACTGCTGCAAAGGGCATCCGGCGGTGTCCTGTTCAGCACCATCCAGAAATTCCAGAAAGACCGCAATGAACCTTTGGGCAAGCACCCGGTATTATCTGACCGCAAGAACATCATCGTCATGGTGGACGAAGCCCAGCGCAGCCAATACGAGATTCTCGATGGATACGCCGCCAATCTACGCGCCGCCTTGCCCAATGCCACCTTTGTGGCCTTTACGGGCACCCCGCTGGAATTGAATGACCGGGATACGCGGGTGGTATTCGGGGATTACATCGACATCTATGACATTCAACGGGCTGTAGAAGATGGGGCTACGGTCCCCATTTATTACGAAAGCCGTCTGGTGCGCCTCAAGCTGCCCGAAGACCAGCGCCCCATCATCGACGAAACCTTCGAGGAAATCACCGAAGACGACGAACAGGAAAACCGCGAACGCCTCAAAACCCGCTGGGCACAACTGGAAGCCCTGGTGGGTGCGCCGAAACGCATGGAACAGATTGCCGCTGATTTGCTGGACCACTGGGAAAAGCGCAAAAGTATCCTGTCCGGCAAGGCCATGATTGTGGCGATGAGCCGCCGCATTGCCGTGGACCTGTATAACGCCATCATCCAGATACACCCCGACTGGCACAGTACCGATGATGCACAAGGCCGGATCAAGGTGGTCATGACCGGTTCTGCCAGCGACCCCATCGAATGGAAGCCGCATATCCGCAGCAAAGCAGGCAATGAAGCTATTGCTGATCGCCTCAAAGACCCCGAAGACCCATTAGAGATCGTCATTGTCCGCGATATGTGGTTGACCGGCTTTGATGCCCCGGCCCTCAATACCCTCTATGTGGACAAGCCCATGCGCGGGCACACCCTCATGCAGGCCATCGCCCGCGTCAACCGGGTGTTCACCAACAAGTCCGGTGGGCTGGTAGTGGATTACATCGGCATCGCCCAGGACCTGAAAAACGCCATCGCCACCTATACCCGTTCCGGTGGCAAGGGTAATCCGGCAGAAACCGTGCAGGCCGCCATCAAGGTCATGCTGGAAAAGCTGGATATTTGCCGCAGTATTTTCCATGGATTGGACTATCAGGATTATCTGACCGGCGACGGCTCGGAACAGGTCGCCACCTTGCGTAAGGCCCTTGAGTTCATTCTGGCGCAGGAACTGACTGAAGAGGGCCTCAAGCGCCGTTTTCGCAATGCCACATCGGGCCTTAAAAAAGCGGCGACACTGGCGGCAGGGGATGACGCAGTTGAACGCTGCCGGACGGAAATCGTTTTCTTCCTGAGCGTCCGCGCCACACTGGATAAGTCCAGAGAAGCAGAAACCATTATTGAAGAACAGGAATATGCCATCCGCCAACTGATTGACCAGTCCATCGCCCCCGAAGGGGTGGTGGACCTGTATGCGGTAGCCGGTATTCCCAGAAGCGAAATATCCCTGCTGTCCGATGAGTTCATCCACCAGATTGAGGCTATGCCCGAAAAGAATCTGGCGCTGGAAATGCTCAGACGACTTTTACAGGACAAGGTGCGCAAGGAAGGCAAAGGCAATCTGGTACAAAGCAAAGCCTTCTCGGAAAAGCTGGAAGAAGCCCTGCGCAAATACCACAATCGTTCGGTGGATACCGTTGAGGTCATGCAGGAACTCATCGAACTCGCCAAAGCCTTGCAAGCGCTGGATCAGCGGCATGCGGCACTGGGCCTCAGCAAGGACGAAGCCGCCTTTTACGACGCCCTGGCGACCAACGATTCCGCCGTGCAGGCCATGGGCGATGAGGCCCTGAAAATGATTGCCAAGGAAGTGGCCGATACCGTGCGCCAGAACACCCGCATTGATTGGTCTATCCGCGAACAGGCGCGGGCGCATCTGCGGCGCATGGTGAAACGGGTCTTACGGAAACACGGTTATCCGCCGGATATGCAGGAAGGGGCGGTGAATACGGTTATTGAACAGGCTGAGGGGTTGG
>DYJM01000155.1 GCA_020723125.1 Acidithiobacillus ferrivorans | reverse complement strand
TTGCCCAAAATATGCCCAAGTAAACCCGAAAAACGCCATATCAGCGACAAGTCACAATATGGCATCGTTACACCGTAACAGCATTTTGTGACTTGTTACAGTAACTGGCAGCAGTGCCGGGACAGGGCGCTACGCGCCGCGCTTTCCGTCCCCGCAAGCGGGGACCCCTCGCCGGAGCGCGGGCCGGGTGTCCGGCCCCTGTCCTCGATAAGCCTGTGGCGGTCCCTCTGATGCTTTTTCGCCAAGGGACGTGCAGGCATGGGCTTTTGTGGCGCATACGCGGGGCAGGTCTGGGGCGGTCGTTACGCAGTAACGGCATTTTGTGACTTGTTACAGTAACGGCCTACGACCGCGAAGCGGCCACCGACACCAGCCCGCCCCGCTTCCCTTGGTGAAAAAAGCGGCAGTGATAGCAAGGAAAGTCCATGAATCGCGGGCTATTGATACAGCGTGACTCCCTCGATTCGATGAGAGCGCCGCCACGGTCTTTTTACGTCCCCCGCTGGTGAACGGCGCGTAAACAGCGGTCTATGCCGAAGGAGACAGCGCCCTGGCCAGCCTCCTCAGCGCACCGCACCATGCAAGCGCTGGCAACGGTGCGGTCGCCCAAACAGACGCGATGAGCGACGTTCCCGTTCACAACGCTTCCGGTAGGCCATCCGCTTAAGCCGATGCTTCCAGCGGTTCTTCATCCGCTTTCGCCCTATCCCCTGTATCTGCCGCAGCATCATCCGGCTTTTGAACGATAACCGATCCATTACGCACGAGGATCCGCTTGCCAATAACCCGGCTGCGGTTTCGTTTCCTCTGCGGATTCTTGAACAGCAGCCGGGGCCGTTCCTGCATCCGCCTTGGATTCAGCTTGGGCACCAATCCCCAGGGTCTTTTCGGCTCCCTTGACCAGCTTTTCCAGCGCCGCCGTCAGCGCCGCGTCAAAGTTCACCTTGCGGTTCTGTAGCCGGGCCGCTTCCCGGACCGCGTCCAGTCTCCCCGCCAGCTTCTGCGGGCAGGAGAAGCGTATGACTGCGTTTTTCTCGATGTCCTCTAAGAACTCCACCATTTCGATCACTCCAGTATTTGCCAATGTCCTTCAAGCGTCGGACGTATCCCAACCGGGCCGGAATCTCTGGCCGCTTTTCCGTCTTGCCCCGGCTCCGTTCCCACTCTCTGCCAATCAGCGCACCCATGCGCTTGACCTGCTCCCGCGCCCCCGCAAATCCCGGCGTTCTCCAGAGCGTGTGAATCATTTCCTGTAACGTCTTGTCATCCTTGCGCCGGATGACCTGTACCAGAGTTTCCCGTAAGGCTGCTTCGCGATCTTTCGTATAGCGCCAGGTCCAGACCGGATGCTGCGCTTTGGCTTTCGTCATTCGCACCAGTTCATAACCCGTTACAGTAACGTGCTGGCCAGGCTTTAACGCATCCTGCCAGCTTTCCAGCTTCTCCGTACCATCAACCACCGCTCGGCCATCGGTTTTCAACAAAATCCAGCGCAGCGCATTGTCATCTTCTTGATGCAATATAAACAGCCGGGCGCTCGCATATCCGGCTTTCCGCTTTCTTGAGGCTTCCAGCTTGGATATATCCACGGCATACAGCCGGGAGAACTTGTCATACAGGATACCGACTTTATCCAGCGGAACTTTACCGCTGACATGCCAGTGATGGCCGGTCCTCACTACGTCAGCTATGCGCTGCATGTAGGCGGTTTTCTTCGTGAAGACAAAAATCTTCGGCATGAAAAATCCTGTGCGGATACGATAGGCTATCTGCACGATAATAACGATACCGAATATAAAAGGCAAAATGGTATAGGCACAATGTAGCAATAAGAGATTCCTTAGTACGGCTTTGCACGGCCTCAAAATAGCGCGATACTGTCCCTGCCATCATCAGGGGAACGCCAATCCCCGACCTATGCCAAGCGCAGAAGTCGGGGACGCCACCCCCGACGATGCTAACCTTTGGGGCGGATGCCCCAGCCCGGTTGCCAACCGGGTAGTCTGCTGAAGCCGCGTGCTCGTAATTGAGCTGGCGCGGCTACGACGGGCGCGAGAGGGTGAAACTCCCTCTTATCGACCCAATCCAATGCGCTGGCGTCCCGTCAGCATGAGCATTGGGCGACGCGGAAACGGGCGCAGAGAGGCAATGCTCTGCTGTCCCTGTCATGCGACGAAAACAGGTGAAAGCCCTGTCTGTGGCCGATACCGAAAGGGTCGGACACATGCCTCACTGGTAGGCTGCTGAGCGTGTCGAGAGGCACGAGAGGGCAAGAGGGGAAACCTGGAAGCCTTGGCACCTGGAGAAATCCGGGGCCGCTGAATAGCTCAAGCCAGTAACGGCACCTGAGAGGTAAAAAGGTGCTGTGAGGAGTAAACACAAGCCGTTGCTTGCCGTGGGCAAGTAATCGGTAGTTGGATGATGGATCATGCCGGGTAGGTCACTGGCTTTGGAATCTCGCGGGACTGAAACCGGGCAACCGGGTAAGCGTAGCGATGGCAGGATCTGGACAACGGCGGCGTGTGGTTACGCAGTAACGCATGAATAACGCGGGAATCTCACCCTGGAGCACGACCGGTGGCACGGCGTGTGACGAATGGGAGAGAGGGAGACTCGGTGAGTAGTGACAGCGCAGAAGCGCAGGTCAGGTTTAACGAGCTGAACCGATGTGGGTTCGTTAATCGAAAGCCGGGAGCAGACGAAAACGGGTGAGTCCCTTGGATGGGCAGGCATAGGTATGGTAATGGCAAACGTGCTGACGGGTGGCACCGTCCTAGACTTCGGCTTGTGGTGAGTCGTAACGCACGGAATGGGGTTGGCCCTATAAGGGACAACTCACGGAAGGACCATAGACCCCGAATTTCGGGGACCATGTTGTAAAACAA
>DYJM01000154.1 GCA_020723125.1 Acidithiobacillus ferrivorans | reverse complement strand
CATGCAGCCTGAATCGGGATAACAGTAAAGGCTTATTTACGCCCACGTCTCAGATTTGTAAGATCACCAGTAAGGAAAGACTTCTGCTGCTTTTGCAGGCTTTATGGTATTGGTCTGCCCATAGAAAAAAGGATGCCGCTCATGATGCACTGGATGATGGATAGTCGCGCCGGTTTTCTGTTTTTGCTGATAGCGGCCTTTGTGATCGCAGCACTGGTCTATGCGCTTCCAATCTTTATGGCCTGGACCATGGGCAGTCCATACTTCACCGCCATCACGCTTCTGGACATCTTTCTGGGCTGGACGGTACTGGGTTGGATTGCCGCTTTAATCTGGGCCATGGCCTCGGGTAACGGCGGCACCTTCGATGAAGATGGTCCCTCCCGGCACAACCCCTCCCTCTGAAGCACTTCTATTCCCTGCAAAAATTGACGAAAGCCCCTGAAGCTCGCACCATGGACCGGAGTGTTTTCAGGAAGCCGCATCCCGCAACATGACCGAACAAGAAATCGAAGAAGCCCTCATCCAGAAACTGGGCGATCTGAAGTACAGCTATCGTCCGGATATTCATGATCGGGCCGCACTGGAAGCCAACTTCCGCCATCATTTTGAAGCCCTGAATCACGTTTCCCTGAGCGACAGTGAATTTGCCCGAGTAACAACGCGGATGATCGGCAAAACAGCCAAGAAGATGTTTATTACCGAGGGAGTAACCTACTCCGATGAATAGAGAAAATGACGTGAAGAAAAACTGTGTCGTCACCTGTCGTGACCACAGCCCTCAATGATGTTGAAATAGTCACCGAACTGCTGCATCCCCGATGGGAACGGAAGCAGGCCCATTAACGCCCACCCGGAGAGAACGAAACCATGAGCATCTTGCAAGAATTGGAAACCGCCAAGAAAGCCAAAGAAGCCGCTGATAAACGGGTGGAGGAGCTTCTCAAACAAGCCAAGGACGAAGGATTGGCAGAAATACGCCGGATCGTCGAGGACTTGGGATTGACGGCCAAGGACCTCCAGAAACTGGTCCCCTCTGAACCGCAGAAAACGCGTCGCGTGCGCAAGTCCCCAGCCTTTTGGTATCAGCATCCAACGGATCCCCATCTGGTCTGGAAAGGGGCCGGACCCAAACCTGCCTGGTTCAAGGCGTTGAGTGAAGAAGCCCAACAAGCCTGCAAAATAGCGGCGGGTTGAATCGATGAAAGCCTCTACTGGCAGTAATGTGGCCTCTCCGCAGGCGCTCGCCATCAGCGCATTGGCAACGCGCTATCTGCTGGAAACGCTGGAAGCATCTCCTCTGACTAAAAACGGTTATCTATTTTCCGTGTAAAGAATTGGACATGTCGTTAGAACGGGAAGAAATGCCACAGGAAACTGCCAGCAACTCCAATGCCGAAGCAGATTATGGAATGACCCGACTGGATTATGCGAAATCGAAAGGGTGGTGGGTCAGGCTGTATCGCCCAGGATCGAAAACGGAAATATGGCTACGAATGCGCCTGGAGACTGGCGATTGCCGAACGCCAGCGGCATGACGGTGAACCGGTTCCGGACTCGGTTCCAGAACGTCCGGATTGGCTGGTGGCACTCGCTGTTACGCACGGTTTAACGTGATAACGGGCTTACTGCACTACTGCAGTGACCCGTGGACCAACCCAAGAAGACCAAGGTGGTTGTAGATGCAGCATTATTTGTTATAGTTGCTTCATGAAGTGGGGGATCGCTCATGACGCAAACTACAGTTATCTCAGACAGAGAAAACAAAATCCATGATCGTATAGTCTTGGCAAAGATGCTCATGAAGGCCTTTGAGCTCTGGATGGTGGACAATGAAGGGCAACTTGCCTTGCTGGGCTTGGCGGCCGAGAACCGTGCCGCCCTCAGTCGCTATCGCAAAGGGGAACCCTTGGGCGCAAATAGGGATCTGCTAGAACGTGCGGGCCATTTACTCGCTATCCATAAAAATCTGCGATTACTGTTTCCACATGACCGGGATTTGGCTTATCAGTGGATGACCACCCGTAACCGTGCGTTCGATTATCGGACTCCCGTAGAAGTGGTCCGCGAGTGGGGATTTACCGGATTGTTGATGGTGCGCGCCTATCTGGATCATGCCAGGGGCGGATGATTGTGGCGGAGTCATTTTATGACGGTCTCACCCTGGCGGATACTCATCAGATATTGATTCGCAATATCATCAGTTCGCGGGCATCGCAAGACTTGTTTAACGATCTTTCGACGAATCCGGAAGACTGGACTGTGGCACAACAGTACGAAGCCGCTGCCAAGCCGCCCTACTATACTTCCCAAGTGCCAGCCATTAACCGACCCTTCGAGGAAGCGGAATGGTTCGCTGCTATCTGGTTCCCATTTAAAAACTGGACGGTAAGCCGATACAGCGATGGTTCCTTTGGCGTTTGGTATGCTGCGGATACGGTGGAAACCTCCGTCTACGAAACGGTACACCACTGGAGGTCACGGCTGTTGCGCGATGCAGGCTTTGAGCAGATGGTGATTTCTGGTGATCGGGAAAGCATTACCGTGGATCGTTTGTTATATGGGGTCCGTTGTGACGCTGCTTTGGTGGACCTGCGCCCACGTGTCGCAGAGTATCCCGCGCTGGTAGATGCAGAAAGTTACCATTTTACGCAGCCGATAGGAATCCGATTGAAGACTGAGGGACACCCCGGGCTGGTTACCATCTCCGCACGATGTATCGGGAATGTGTATGCAGTGCTGAATCCGGAGGTGCTATCTCATCCCAAAATTCAGTCCCATCTGACGTATCGACTGACGCAACATGGGGTGCAGGTGAATCGGGAAGCTGGCCATTCGAAAGTGGCGGCTGCGGCATGGATGTGTGTTCCCTAGCGAGATCGCGAAAA
>DYJM01000153.1 GCA_020723125.1 Acidithiobacillus ferrivorans | reverse complement strand
TTGGCGTTACGTTATCCATGTCCCTTGAACTCCGCCATCTTCGCTACTTCATCGCGGTGGCTGAAGAGCTGCATTTCAGCCGCGCTGCAGAGCGTTTGGGTATTTCCCAACCGCCCCTCAGCCATCAGATTCTTATGCTTGAAGAAATGTTGGGAGCCCGGCTACTCGTACGCACTAACCGCCGGGTGGCCCTCACCGATGCAGGGGAAGCTTTTCTCAAAGAGGCTCGCGCCATTCTGGTCCAGGTGGATCGCGCCGTGGACTATGTGCGTAGCGTCGAACGCGGAGAGAAAGGGGAGCTGCACATCGGTATGACCCGCTCAACCATGTTGGCTAAACAGGTCCCCAGAGCCATATACCGGTTTCGGACAGAATTTCCGTCCGTGCATCTGGATCTGGAAGAGTTAAACTCTCTCGAACAAATAGATGCATTGATCCACGGAAAAATACAGGTAGGTATTATGCGGGTTCAGCATTTACCGGCAATGCTGCAATCCCATATGCTCTACGCTGACCCTCTCGTGGCCGTTCTACCTGCCAAACACCCGCTCTGTCCGGTTTCTCCCAATCTGTCTGTACCACTTGATCCGGCACAACTGGCCCACGAGCCGTTCATCATTTTTACCGACTCGGCCGGTACCGGCATACGCAACCAGTTTTATCAGCTTTGCCATGATGCCGGGTTTAATCCCAAAATTGTTCAGGAAGTGCAGGAGGCATCGACCATGATAGGATTGGTAGCGGTAGGTCTGGGGATTACCATTCTTCCGGTTTCCTATTCACACCTGCAGCAGGGTAGCGTGTGTTACCTACCGCTGTCTTCCCCTAGTGCGCGTTCTGATGTCCATGTGGTTTACCGCTGTATGGACCATTCACCGCTGCTCCGACAGTTATTGACGATATTGCAGTCAGAGGCGGCAGCGCACGCAGTTTCCAGGCGATGAGCAGTCCGGAGACTGCCAGAAAAGTCAGCAGTCCCGCCACACCTTCCCAACCCCAGTCAGAATAGAAATATCCTCCGGAACTGCCCAGCACTGCTGAACCCAGATAATAAAAAAAGAGATATAATGATGCGGCCTGCACTTTGGCTCCAGGTGCCCGGCGCCCCACCCAACTGCTGGCAATGGAATGTCCTCCAAAAAAACCAAAGGTCAACAATGCGGTGCCGAGCAGAATCGCCCAGACAGCCCCCGCAAAACTGAGCAGGACTCCTGCAGTCAGCAACGCAAAAGCCATCCATAGGACCTTTCGGCGCCCCATCCACCCGGCAATATGTCCCATCACCGGAGAACTGAAAATACCCACCCCGTAGACGCTAAAAATCAGCCCCACCTGAGCCTGGCTGAAGTCGTAAGGCGGGGCCATCAGCCGGTAAGTCAGATAATTATAAAAGGTCACGAAAATGCCCATCAGGAAAAAGCCTTCGACAAACAACCAAGGAAGCCCCGGATCGTTGAACAACCGACCGATTTGCTGGACCCTGCCGTTCCAGGACACATGCTGTGGGGAAAAGTGCTGGGAATCCGGCAAACTGCGCACAAATAGAACGGCAGCAATCAGACCGATGACGCCGATGCTGGCCAGGGCAACATGCCAACCCCAATAATTGGCCAAAACACCGGCAATCAGCCGACCGGACATACCACCTACCGCACTACCACTGATATATAAGCCCATACCTACGCCGATAGAGTCCGCATGTACCTCTTCATTGAGATAGGTCATAGCTACCGCTGGCAAACCGCTGATGCTGATGCCCAGCAAAGCCCGCTCCAGCAGAAAAACCTCCCAATTGGGCGCGAATCCGGTGGCGAGCAGCAGAAATGCGGACGTGAACAATGACCAGACCATGATGGACTTGCGCCCCAGACGATCCGACCAGTTCCCGACCAGGAGCATCGTGAAAGCCAGAATCCCCGTGGTCAATGACAGGGAAAGCGCACTCCCCGTGGCGGTCACGCCATATTCCCTGCTGAAGGCCGGCATCAGAGGCTGTACACAATAAATCATGCTGAATGTAGCGAATCCAGCAGCGAAGAGCGCCAGGATCATCTTTCGGAATGAGCGGGTACCGTAACGAATAGGGTCTTGTGCGGAAGCTGTGGAAATCGGGGAGCTGGAAGTCAGGGATTGTTTGCGCATTGGCTCAGGAACATGCACTCATGATAAGGCTGAATAGGACTTGGAGAATCCTAGTCCTTCGTAAATTCAGCTACCAGTGTGTTCAGGGTTTGCTTCAATACTTATTAAATATCAATCACCAGGTTTTAATCCACCAGCCTTTACATGCCAGATGGCAAAAATTACCGGCGCACCCCATAAAGGCAGTCACATCAAGGTGTCCTGACGAGTATTTCTCTGTCCGCATGTGTGTTACCCTTTTCATGGGAGGTCGGCCCGGCCTTGCTCAATTGGCTGCAGACGCTCAAATAACCAGCCTTATGGACAAAACGCCTGGCAGGCCGGGGGCATTTAATGAAGATAAACCTCTATGCAGCGGGGATGGTCGTGTAATAAATAGCCGCACAGACTTATGTCATCCTGCCTGATGGTTACCAGGGAATGATGCGCTTACACAACACCATGCAATGTATCGAACAGCAGCAATACAAACACCTGTCAACGGAATCACGCCAAACAAAGGAGGAATCGGGCATTGAGCACGGTAATCTACGATAATGGTATCCATAAATGTATTTAATTCACCGATCTGGTAGAGGGTGAAGGCATTCAAGCCAATCAGTTTCTCATCGTCCATAACGGCGAAGGCATGCTTCTGGACCCCGGTGGTAACCTCACCTACAAGAATCTGCTGGCAGAGATGGCGAGCTATTTCCTGCCGGCGCATCTGGATTATGTGTTTGCCTCCCATGAGGACCCGGATATCGT
>DYJM01000152.1 GCA_020723125.1 Acidithiobacillus ferrivorans | reverse complement strand
GCCTGATACCGATGGGGCAGGAAGCGCGCAAACCCATATTTCATCTCACATCCGCAGACGGCGCCATCGGAAGCCACGCGCAGGCAGTTCAAGAGGCGTATAAGGATTTCAAGCTCCTTGCTGAAAAACTACTAGAACGAATGAAAAAGCAGCAGCCGTTCGAGGAAGAGCATGACCGATGACCGTAGATTGATAGAAGACTTTCTGCCGATCCAGGCCATCAGCGCCGAGGCCTCGCGGGAGAAATCCGTTCGCAAGGGGCACATTTCGACACTTCACCTCTGGTGGGCGCGGCGGCCCCTAGTGGCGTGTCGCGCTGCGTTTTACACGACAATGATCGCGGAGGGCTTCCCACAGGACCGGATCGAGCGGGTCGGCCACCTGAAGTTGGGGTTCGACATCCGCGCTCACAAGATCGCTGATGAAGCCACCGGCGAGGTCTTTGTCCAGAGAGTCGAGGTCAAAGGACGCCTGCGGGGGCAGCCGGTAAGGCTTACCACGAACGAGTGGTACAAGGCCCAGCAACTGGCCGAGACCTACTGGCTGTATGTGGTGTGGGGCCCCCTGGGCGATTCGCCTGAACTTGTGCGCATTCATGACCCGGCGGCAAAGCTCGACCACGCCAAACGGGAGATCGTGGCGGCGAGGTTCTATGAAATACCAGCTGATGCCATAGTGGTTGCGGGTAAATCTGGGAGATAACGGTGCCGAAACATACGCATGAGATCAGAGATCCGATTCACGTGTTTGTCCGACTGGACAACCCCGAACGCGACGTGCTGAACTCAAAACCCTTTCAGAGGTTGCGCCATATTCATCAGTTGGCCCTGGCGTATCTGGTGTATCCTGGTGCAACCCATAAGCGTTTCGAACACTCCCTCGGGGTTATGGAGCTGGCAAGCCGCGTTTTCGACGTCATAACGAACCCTAACAACGTCTCCGACGAAATCCGAAACCGTCTTGAGCCCTTGGGGAAGGCAGACTCTGACGCGTTGCGCTACTGGCGTAGGGTTCTGCGCATGGCAGCCCTTTGCCACGACATCGGACACCTGCCCTTTTCCCATGCCTCAGAGGATTTGCTCCCTGAAGGGTGGGATCACGAACAAGTTACCAGGGATATTATCGCCAGCAAAGAGATGAGGCAGATTTGGGAAAACATGACCCCACCGCTTCGGCAAGAGGACATCATCAAGCTTGCGGTGGGCCCCAAAAAGGCGAAAGATTTCCAGTTCTCGGACTGGGAAGCCATCCTTTCAGAGATTATTGTCGGAGACGCCTTCGGGGTCGACCGCATGGATTACCTCCTGCGCGACTCCTACCACCTGGGGGTGGCCTATGGCAAGTTCGACCACTATCGCCTCATTGATACCCTTCAGATTCTTCCCGCGCCTTCTCCAGGGGAAGAGAACCAGCATGCAGGGGAACCTACCTTAGGCGTTGATGAAGGGGGTATTCAGTCATCAGAGGCACTTATAATCGCCCGGTACTTCATGTATTCCCAAGTCTATTTTCATCCCGTTCGAAGGATATACGACATCCATTTAAAGGACTTTCTGAAAGACTGGCTTCCAGGTGGGCTATTTCCCACGGATATCGGGGATTTTTTATTGATTACGGACAACGAAGTCACTGCATCGTTACGTCAGGCCGCCTTTGACGACGGCCAACCGGGCCATTCCCATGCCCGCCGGATTGTCCGGCGCGAGCATTTCAAACGCTTGTACGAAAGGAACCCGAACGACGTGGAAATAAACCCGGAAGCCGGCCGGGCGATTTTCAACGCTTTAACGCAGGAGTTCGGGGCCGAGCTGTTCCGGCACGATCGTTATGCCCAGAAGGGCGGCCCGCCCGATTTCCCCGTGCGTATGCGCGATGGCCGCATCGTCCCGTCGCTTGCTGTTTCTGAAGTCCTTAACAACGTGCCGGTGGTTTCCGTGGATTATGTGTTTGCACAACGGGAAATCTTCGACCAGGCAGAAAAATGGCTCAAGAAAAATCGGAATACAATTATTAAGCCTCAAAAAGAGGAGGATGACAATGGATAGACTGAAACGAGCCGCGCTGATGACGCGGTTGTTGGAGAACCTGAGGGATAAAAGGAGCTGGTGCGGGGAAACCCATGCCCAAAAAGCGATTTTCTTTGCGCAGGATCTTATGCGGGTTCCACTTGAGTTCGAGTTCATCTTGTACAAACATGGCCCGTTTTCGTTCGACCTGCGCGACGAACTGACGAGTCTGCGGGCAGATGGGCTGATTCGGTTGGTTCCGCGCTGGCCGTATGGCCCTACCATCATGCCCACCGAGCTGGCCAAAAAGCTTCAGAACAACTATCAGCGGACACTTAGATTATATGAGGACAAACTTGCTTTCTTGGCCGACAAGCTCGGTGCCAAAGGTGTCGCTGACCTCGAACGTTTGGCTACAGCGCTTTTTGTTACTGTGCGGCAGAAGGTAGGCGAGTCATCTGAAAAGAGGGCTGCTAAACTGTCGGAGATCAAGCCGCACATTTCATACGACCAGGCCCTGGAGGCCATTCGTAAAGTGGATCAAATGCTCGATGAAGTTCATTAAAATACTGCACTGATAAGGAACCCCTAGA
This sequence comes from Acidithiobacillus ferrivorans, assembly GCA_020723125.1. Lineage (GTDB taxonomy): Bacteria > Pseudomonadota > Gammaproteobacteria > Acidithiobacillales > Acidithiobacillaceae > Acidithiobacillus > Acidithiobacillus ferrivorans_A. The sequence continues at coordinate 303 of DYJM01000152.1, read as the reverse complement.
TGTCTGACGACCGCAGACTCATAGAAGATTACCTGCCGATCCAGGCCATCAGCGCCGAGGCGTCGCGGGAAAAATCCGTCCGCAAGGGGCACATTTCGACACTTCACCTCTGGTGGGCGCGGCGGCCCCTGGTGGCGTGTCGCGCCGCGGTATACGGCGCACTTGTCCCGGCGTCGCGTTTCATCCCGGAAAACGGGCCGGACAATAAGAAGCAGAGCCTGGGCAGGGCCAACGCGGCCAAGTTCATCGAGCGGCTCTGCAAGTACCCGGGCAACCCTGCCGTCATCAAGGAAGCCCAGAGGC
>DYJM01000151.1 GCA_020723125.1 Acidithiobacillus ferrivorans | reverse complement strand
TTTATTTGGTGCTGGCGAGAGGAATCGAACCCCTGACCCACTGATTACAAATCAGTAGCTCTACCGACTGAGCTACGCCAGCTTGTACATACTTGACCATCAATCCGGCCATTATATCTTGATGCCATTACATGTGGCAACGCGTCAACAACAGACAAATCATACAACCGTATCTTATCACGCAAGTAGATTATAACAATTTGATTTTATTATTTTTATGTAGATATTAATATTGAAGAGATGACAAACCCAGCCTCTCAATGAACTCTGGCCTAAGCCTGCAGATCAGGCGGTGCTTCATGATGACGGTGTAATCCTATCCACAACAAGGCACCCGGCAGACTGGTCAGGACCATGGTGAAGCCGAGCAACAGGGAAAGCGCCAAAGCCTGATCATGCCCCATGTGCAAATAACCCAGGTAAAAAACCATCAGGCCTTCACGCAGACCCCAACCGGCAAAGGATATGGGCAGGGCCAGAAACAGACTGATTACCGGCCACACTACCCAGAGCGCCACGGCGTCCGGGGCCTCACCCAGAGCATGGGCGAGCAACCAGAAGGTCAGAACCGAAATACACTGAATCGTAAAGGACAGGACAATGGTCGCGCTCAATGCCAGACGATGGCGCAGCAGGGCGCTCATCCCCAATCGGATATCATGGAGTTTATCGCCGAGTTTTCCCGAAATTTTTTCAAGAAAACTCAGCAGCGGACTTAAAATAAGAATAACAATCAGAGCATAGGCAAAAAGCAGGATACCGATGGTCCAACCCATTTGCGGGAGCAGCCCCACCCTGGCTCCACCCAGAGCAAAGGCGACCGCCGCAATGACAATCAAAGCCCCCATCCCCATAAAGCGGTCACCAAAAACCGCTGCAAGGGCCAGCGGCAGGGAACCGGTTTGCTGACGGGTGTACCAGGCACGAATCACATCACCGGAAACCGCACCCGGTAATACCTGATTGAAATAGGCCCCAACCCAATTCAACCGCAGCAACCAGAGGATGGGAGCCGTGCGCTCCATAGCCATCAGAATAATGCGCCAGCGAATAACCGATACCGATAAATTCAAAGCATAGGAGGCTATGGCCGCGACAAACCACCAGGGTCGCATTTCTGCAAAACGTTGACTGAGCGACTGCCAGTTGGTGTTATGCAAAAGCCAGAACAGAACGCCAATGGTAAAAACAATTTGCAGCAGCAATTGCCACCGGGTGTGGAGTTTTTTTCGGGACATGCCTGACTTTCAAAAGTGAATCAAGGGTCGGACTCTATGCGAGACCGCGCAGTGCTGCAAGTTCCCGATGGAACAAAGCCACCTTGTCCAGGCTTTCCTGATACTCAGCAGTAGCCACAGAGTCCGAGACAATGCCTCCGCCTCCCCAGAACTGCAGTTCTCCCTGGCTGGACGTGATGGTACGGATAGCAATATTCATATCCATTCTGCCACTGCGGTCGATATAACCGATGCTGCCACAATAAAGGCCGCGCGATGCGGCTTCGAGTTCGTGGATGATTTCCATGGCACGGCGCTTCGGCGCGCCCGTGATGGACCCTCCCGGAAAGCATGCAGCCAATGCGTGAAGGGGGTCCAATCCGTCCTGTAACTGGGCTTCCACGACACTGACCAGATGATGAACCTGGGCGTTGGATTCCAGACCACAAAGCTGGGTCACCTGCACGGAACCTGTTTTCGCCACCTTACCCAGATCATTGCGCAGCAAATCCACAATCATCACATTTTCCGCACGATCCTTGGGGCTATGCAGCAGGTCTTCGGCCAAGCGGATATCCTGCACAGCATCTGCAGAGCGGGGCCGTGTCCCTTTGATGGGCCGAACCTGCATCTGCCCCTGCCGGACCAGCAGCAATCTCTCTGGAGAAAAGCTCAATGCACTCCCCCAGGGAAAGCGCAGATAAGCCGAAAAAGCTGCAGGATTCATTGATCGCATCCGCTGATACAAATACCAGGGCGAGCCACCATAGGCGGCGGAAAACTTTTGTGCCAGATTGATCTGATAACAATCACCAGCGTGAATATAAGCTTCCACCTGACGAAAAGCCTGGTCATATTGGGCGGGAGACCATTGCGCTTGCACAGCTCCGTGCGTCTGGAACACCGGCCATGAGGCAGGCTCCCGGACAGCTGCCAATCGGGCTTCCCATTGTAAGCGTACACTGGCCATCTGATCTTCCGGGGCAAGCAGCCAGGAACAGCCCTGCAGATGGTCAACAATAAAGGCCATATCGTAAACGCCAAAGGCTGCCTCGGGCCAGGTCGCAGTCCCGGGCATTGCGAGCCCCTGCTCCGCCAAAGCAAAATCATAAGCCAGGTAACCCAGTACCCCGCCGGTAAAGGGCAGATCTTCGCCCTGAGGCAACTGCGTTGCAGGCAGATTGGCGAGACTTTCCCGCAAGACCTGCCACAATGAAGATGTCGAAAGCTGTGCGGGCTGATTGCCATCGGCCACCCACAATTGTCCTTGATGCTGCCAGATACGGCGACGCGGTTGCGTCACCATAATGCTGTATCTCCCCTGCCCTGGCGTCCGGGCACTACTATCCAGCCACTGCGACCAATCTGTTTCGGCAAGACTTGCAAATACCTTCTCAAGACGATCGGGATAGGCCAAAGCACAGCAAAGCAAGGGAGACAACGTCATGATCCTGCCAAAAATCTTGCCAAATAGAGCTTTGTAGCATAAGCGATGAAAGGCCCTTTGCCCACGCGCTCTTGACTACCGACCGATCGGTCGGTATTGTCTGGAATCTCCTTCAGGCTCAGGAAATGCCCATGCACGCCCATCATTCTGCTTTGTCGTTGCTTGCCGCTGCGTTGCTGTTGAGCAGCAGCCCTGCCTGGGCAGAAAACCTGATTGACGCCTATCAGCAGGCCTACCATAGCGACC
>DYJM01000150.1 GCA_020723125.1 Acidithiobacillus ferrivorans | reverse complement strand
GTCAGAGAAGCTTTGCGGGCCCAGGAGATTCTGGCCGAACGTTATGACGTTTCAGCCGACGTCTGGAGCGCAACAAGTTATAAGCGGTTGCGCACCGAGACTCTGCTTTGTCAGCGCTGGAATCGACTTCACCCCCAGGAACCACCGCGCCGTTCCTACCTTGAACGCACGCTCGCGCCAGAGTCGGGCGTGTTCGTTGCCGTTTCCGACAACGTAAAAGCTGTCCCCGACCTTATAGCGCCGTGGGTGCCTGGCGGCCTGACAACGCTCGGCACCGACGGATTCGGCCGAAGCGACACTCGCGAGCGGCTCCGCCGATTCTTCGAGGTGGATGCTGAAAACGTGGTTATCGCTACTCTGCACTCCCTGGCAACGAAGGGCGCCATTGAACCAAAAGTAGTAGCACGCGCAATCAAAGAACTCGGAATCGATCCCGACAAAGCTTCTCCTGTGCTCCTGTGACAGGTGGATGACAGAGAGCGTGACAATCTCCTGCGGTCGCAAGACGATGCCGCAGTTGTGCCGTGAAGTGCTACGGAAGTTTCGCTGCGCGGAAGTAAAGACACTGCGCAATGGCCGGAAAGTGCAAGTCAAGTAGCAGCCACAGTGTGAGCGCTATATCCAGAATTGTGTGTTCCAATTGTGCTCTAAGTACGAACCGCCCAAAACGGTATCCTCTGAGCTGCATCCCGCGATGCACTTCCGCGGTTCATCGCCGACGCTGTCGAACACACCACAGAAAACCAATTTTTTGTTGTGAACAAGCATCGCACGGACTGCGCAATCAGGGAAGAAATGCTGTCGGTGTTGCGATGGCCGCAGCCGCCTCGCGGGCTCTCGGCACCAGCTCCACCGGCACGCGCAGGCTTTGCACCTCTTCCCTGGCGTCCCCGAGTACGTTTCTTCGAGGTTTCCCAACAGATGGCTGTGCGGTGCCGCAGGACCAAGCAGATCCTGGGATTACGAGCCAGGGATAGAAGGGCAATCGGCAGGCACGGCAGTAGTTTTGGGTTGACTTGTCGCCGTCGGGGCATTCTGAACTTCACTGACATTATGCTATGTTATCAGGTGTGACGAACCCCTGGGGGTTAGGAATGTGGAATTGAGGTTGGCAATCAAGAAGGTTCGGATCCAGTTGGAGTGACACTGGGATAAAGACGCAGTGATTCCAATTTGCGGGCGAGCCTGTGCGAATTATACCAGTGGGCCTCAGAAGGTATGATAGTATTTGGACCATGTGCATACGTATCTCAAGCGCAATATAACAAACGCCGTGACAGAAAGGTCGAAGTCCAAAATCCAGAGTCTGAGGTCTGCAACCAGAGATTTTAGCAACTTAGAAAGCTACGATAATCCAATCTTGTTGTTCTCCGGAAAACTCAATGTCTACCCACTATAATGCCCGAATCATCTCGGCCAGCGTCACAGCAAGCCATCAACACACCGCATTAACCAATGAAAGCACCACCCTGGCTCCTCCCAGCAAAACCAGTCCGGTTGTTGATCCTGTTCAGCCTCCTGCTGGCCGTCGTGGGGCTCGACAAGGTGCGCCGCTGGTGGAGTCCTACGCATACACTCGACACGACACATTACCACATCCTGTCGTCCGCACAAAGCAACCAGACTGCGGAGATCGGCGCCAAGATGGCGGCTCTCTACTCCGCCTACACGGAGCTCTTCAGCAAACTCCCCACTGTTAGCAAGCCACACGCGAAGCTCAAGTTGAAGCTGTACCGGGACCAACGCGAGTTCAAACGCTGCAACCGCGTGGGTTGGGCCGAGGCCTATTATCGCCCTCCTTATTGCCACGCTTATTTCTCCGCCGCGGAAATCAACCCGCACCACTGGATGCTCCATGAAGGCGTGCACCAACTGAACCATGAACTCGCACATCTGAACCTTCCCACGTGGGCGGATGAAGGATTGAGCGATTACCTCGGATCGAGCCTGCTGCGGGACAGCCGGCTTGAGGTAGGTCACACAGACCGCAACAGCTATCCAATCTGGTGGCTTGACGAACTGCAACTCAGCGGCGACCTAAACCGCGACCTCACAAACGGCACCCTCATTCCCCTGCGAGCCATTCTCACCGGACGCGGCGGTCCCTCAATGAACAAGCACTTCAACCTCTACTACCTGCACTGGTGGAGCCTCACGCATATGCTCTTCGACGGGGAAAACGGCCGGTATCGGGACAAGGTTCTACCACTGTTGCAAGAAGGCGCCACGTTGCAAAGCTTCGAGAATCACATCGGTCCTGTTGAGCGTGTGCAGGCAGAGTGGTATCAGCATCTGCGGCAGTTGCAGTGGGATCTCTTTCGCATCGGATCACCCGCAAGCAATCATCCTGGCCAGGGCGGTGCAAACCGCGAACCAAACAAACCAGCACAAAAGGAACCAGCCCCGCCGCGAACTTGAGGTTAAATTCGGATCTTCCATCAAATTTTTGAGGCAAAAAGCGCTTTATCGCTTGATCAGACGTGGGTTTCGTCCACTTCGAATTTTTCTTCAAATGTAGGCAGATTAATAATCAAATTAATTTTGTATTTTTTTATTGACAAGTACTATATCTACTCTATTTTGTAGTCGTGTTTATTACAAAAGTCGTCTCTAAAGGCAAACACGGCAAGTCCTATACTTCCATCCTGTTGCGGCAGTCGGTCCGCGTCGGTTCCTCGGTCAAATCCAAAACCCTGGCAGTCCTCACACACCTGCCACCGCACATCGTCGATGCCATCCAACGCGCTCTGAACCAATCCCCTGATAAGTCCACTGCCGGGCAGGGAGAATGTCTGCAGCAACTGACAGATTGTTCTGGTTGTACCCTGCAGCTGCGGCAGGGCCCAAGCTTCGGAGGTATCTGGGTGGCCGATCAACTTGCACAGCGACTGGGCATCAAGAAAGCCATTGGCGG
>DYJM01000149.1 GCA_020723125.1 Acidithiobacillus ferrivorans | reverse complement strand
TGAATTTACAAAACAACGATCAAGATGATTTGAAATATCTTTCCAAATTCATGGTTGGCTTGCAACAGGACCATGAGCGCTTACGCGACATACAGGTCAAGTACGATCATTTGACCCTGCTAGGGCAAATGTTGAGCGCAGGTACCGACATTACCAGCATGCGTACCGACTTCAACGCCTTGGCTGAAATCCTCCTCGGTCAATTGGCCAGCGAATTACACAACAAGGCCATACTCAACCTGAAATCGACGGCCCGTATAGCTATAGACATTCTGATCCGCAACCTCTTTGAACGTACTGCGGACATTGGGTTTCTCGCCACCGATAGCGATATCTGCGCTTACGCACAGGCCTGTGAGCAAGATCCATCGGTTATCCGTGTGGATAACCCGCAGCGCATCGCTCTACAGGCGCGTTTCCGAGAATATGTGCGTAAGTATTCCGTATATCATGACATCATATTGATCGCTCCGGATGGGAGCATTCTGCTACGGCTCAATGGCGATAGTGTTGGAACCCGTTCGAGTGATCCCCTGATTGCGGCGTCGCTAAGTACTGCTGATGCCTATGTCGAGACGTTCCGCCCCACCGATCTCCTGCCTGGAGATGATTCCCCGCTGATTTATTCTTACCGAGTGATGTCCAAGGACGGAAGTCGGCCGGTCGGCGTATTGTGCTTATGCTTCCGTTTCCAAGACGAGTGCCAACGAATCTTCAGAAATTTGGTGACGGAAACCGACTGGACCGTGGTCACCATTCTTGATGCGGATGGACGAATCATCGCGAGCAGTGATGTTTACCAATTCCCAGTTGGTGCAAGGATAGCACAGGTAAAGGATGTTGCGTGCCGCATTACCCGTTTTGCTGGCCGGGAATATCTGGCGACGACGCAACAGACCCAGGGCTATCAGGGCTATATGGGGCCAGGCTGGCAGGGCCATAGTCTGGCGCCGTTGAATCATGCGTTCGAGATGGCCGTCGCCCATGAAATCGCCCAGGTTCCAGAACCCATCCTGGCTGGCGTGTTGGAAACCGCGAGCCTGTTCTCTCCTGACCTCAGGGCCATTCCCCGGCGCGCCGCCAGCATTCAACGGGAACTCAACCGGGCGGTGTGGAATGGTAATGTCTGGCTCTCCCGAGACAGTCATGCCCTCAATGCCACTTTTGCCAAGGTGTTGCTGCGGGAGATAGGGAATACGGGCGTTCATACCCTGGATGTTTTTAGCCAATCCACCACCAACCTGTACAAAACGATGGTATCATCAGTCGTTTACAACTGCTCGTTACAGGCAGCCTTGGCTATCGACATCATGGATCGCAATTTGTATGAACGGGCCAATGATTGCCGTTGGTGGGCCCTGACCGACGCCTTCCGGGAGACCTTAGATCAGCCGGGAGATGTGGATGAACAGCAGCAGCAACGACTCGGATCGATCCTGACCCGTATCAATAGACTCTACACGGTCTATCACAACTTGATGATCTTTGATCGCGAGGCAAAAGTCGTCGCGGTATCCAATCCGACTTATAGCAATATGCGGGGAAAGACGTTGCAAGCGGCCTGGGTAATGCCCACCCTCGGTCTGAATGATAGCCAAGGCTATTGTGTGTCCGCTTTTGAGCCCAGCGAATTGTACGCCGGCCACCATAGTTATATCTATGCCGCCGCGATACCCGCGTTGAACGGTACCGGTCCAGCCGTCGGCGGCGTGGCTATTGTCTTTGATTCCACCCCGCAATTACGGGCGATGCTCGTCGATGCGCTACCGCGCAACAAGGATGGCTCCTTCGTGGAAGGAGCTTTCGCCATCTTTGCGGAACGCAATGGCCATATTATCGCGAGCAGTGACGAAACCATTGCGCCGGGAACATCGTTGGCAATAGGGCGTGAGTTTTTTGACCTAAGAGTGGGCGAAGGCTATGCCAATATCATCGAATTCAATGGCCGGTATTATAGTGTCGGCTCGCGCATGTCATCGGGATATAGGGAATATAAGAGCGAAGTAGATGCTTATCGCAATGACATCGTTGCGCTGGTACTTGTGCCCCTCTCCGAGCACCTGAGTCAGCATAATATGCATGATGTGGCACCGCGTCAGGCGCACAACGATTATTCTTCCGAGCGACTGGGCAGCGATAGCGTTGTAGAGGTAGCCAACTTCTACGTGGGTGACGGCTGGTATGGCATCCGTATGGAATATGAGATCGAGGCCATCGATGCACAACCGATCACCAGGGTTCCCGATGTGCCACCCTGGATACACGGCTGCATCGTCAATCAAAATCAGGTCATTCCTATCATTGATCTTGGATCGTTTCTCCCTGGTGCCACTGCAACGGCTGGTGATCGACAGATTGTGGTCGTCAAAGAGACTGAACGGCAGATACGCTTTGGTTTTATCGTAGACGAACTGGGGGACACGCGAGAGATATCCCTGTCTCAAATGGAATCAGCATCGATCTCCATGGGAGGTACTACCGCCTTGATAGAAAGTCTCGTCAAACCCCAGGATGGATCTGACCGGCAGATGCTGATGATCTTATCGGTGCAGCAGCTTTTAGAGCGCCTCTCGCCCTTGGAGAGCGTGGTTCAAAGTGCCGCTTTGCCGTAATGGGTATGGTCTCAGTCAGTGGAACCGGCAACGTACAGGTCAATCAGGCGTTGGCTGTGGGTCTATATACCAGCAGCGAATCTGTGTTGGTGGCCCCTGATGGTGCTTGTGTGTGGGGGGGTAGAGATAAGACACAATGCGGCGTTTTGTCTCTTGGGCAGGACTGGCCAGGTCCGTAGGGTATTGATTGCACAGGACCCCGCTGCTGCCTGAATTGGGCTGTTATGAGACAAAAAGCAGTGGCCGCTCATTTTTGCCGGCTCAGGACAGTTCCAGGCGGCGCTCGATGCGTCCAATACGCT
>DYJM01000039.1 GCA_020723125.1 Acidithiobacillus ferrivorans | reverse complement strand
CGGCTCAAAACAAAAGTCGCTGCAAAGCACCCACGGTAACTGCCGTTTTTAGGATAAAATAACGTCCGGAGCCGATTCTGGATTCCATGGTGCTGGAGGAAAGTTCGGCAATGCCAGCCTAATGAAGGAAGCGTGGATCGTCTGATCCGGGTGATTGTGGGCTTGGTGATTATTGTGCAAGGTTTAGTGAAAACAGAAGGCACGGTCGTCCCGTGCCTTTGGTTTATCAGGCATGGCAAGGAAAAACATTGCTGCATAAAAGACGACTGATTTTTATTCTGGGCATGTTAAGTGCCTTTGGCCCGATGTCTATTGATATGTACCTTCCCAGTCTGCCGACGCTGTCCCGTTATTTTACAGCGCCACATCTGGCGGTGCAGTTGACCCTGGCGAGTTTTTTTGTGGGACTTTCTCTGGGGCAGCTGTTTTTTGGGACGCTTTCGGATCGTTTTGGACGCCGCCGACCCCTGTTGCTGGGACTGATACTGTATGTGCTGACTTCGGCTGGCTGTGCTTTATCTCCCTCTATCGGGGTACTGATCGGTCTACGTTTTGTGCAGGGGCTGGGAGCATGCGCAGGTCTGGTGATTTCCCGGGCCGTGGTGCGTGATCTGTTTTCCCCCAGGGAAGCGCCGCATATTTTTGCCGCCATGATTCTGGTGATGGGCCTTGCTCCTATTATCGCGCCGTTGATGGGCGGGTACTTGCTGGTCTGGTTGGGATGGCAGAGTATTTTCTGGTTGTTGACGGTATTCGGGCTGTTTATTTTTGGGCTGGTCTATTTTGGATTGCACGAAAGCCATCAGCCCACAACGGAACATTCTCTGGAGATCGGCAAGGTGTCGCGACGTTACTATGCGCTCTTGCGGGACAGGCGCTTTATGGCTTTTTCTTTGGTCTTTGCCATGTGCTATGGCGGCATGTTTGCCTATATTGCTGGATCCCCCTTTGTGTTTATTGATCTTTACAATGTGCCCGCCAATGATTTTGGCTGGATATTCGGTGCCAATGCCTTGGGTCTGGTAGCCATGTCACAATTCAACCGAATCCTGCATCGGCGCTACACGGCAGAAGGAATCCTCCAAACGGTGGTGATCATTCAGTTGCTGGCGGGTATCGTCTTGTTTATCGTTGGTTATTGTCCAGAAATCAGCATGCTTGCCATTATGCTGCCGCTGTTCGTTTATGTGGCGAGCATAGGTCTGGTCGGCCCCAATGCCACGGCCCTGGCCATGGCCGGGCAAGGCGCTCATGCGGGCGCTGCCTCAGCACTGCTCGGAGCCATGCAGTTCACGGCTGCATCTGTTTCGGCCACGGTCATTGGCAGTATGGTCATCCACAGTGCGTTCCCATTGGGCATTACCATTCTGGGTTGTGCTGCTGTTGCGGTGGTTGCTTTGCGCTACGCCCGCAAGCTGCAAGATCCTGCCCTGCTCATGAAAAGCTGAATGGACTTTTTAGCAGGAACCCGGCCGGCATAACCATGCGTCACTGACCTGACCATTGGCATCAAGACGCACATGCACTTGTCCCTGTTGTCGCAGACGCTGATCTCCAGCAGCCCCGAAGGGGACCAGTTCTTCAAAATCAAACTGACAAAGCACAATCACTTCATTACCCACACGCTCGGGGAGACTGCAGTGACACTGTGCACCTTCCCTGAGCGCCACACCACCCATGCTGGTGAAGCTGGCCAGCAGTTGTTTTTGCTCCAGATAGTCCAATATGCCCGACTGGACGACGGGGTCTTCCCAAATATTCATGTGAGGGCTCCTCAGATGCGCTACAAATGATGGTCTATACTATACAGCGTAGTTCAATGATGACATTGTGTGCTGGCGTGCCGTGCCTGGATTCTGAAAAGGGGGCCTTTTGTATTTTTCGACAAAAATCGCACTTTGGGAGAATCGGCAATGATGGCGAGTCCTGCCCTGATAGTTGGAATTTTTGCCGCTGCAGTGTTGCTGGTGTTAATGGGTATTCTCTGGATATCGGGGCTGCTCGGCGGACAGCATCCCAACCGCAATAAAAACATTCCTTTTGAAAGTGGGCTGGGAGCCAACACCAGTACGCATCCGCGAACCCCCGTTGCCTTTTATCTTCTGGCCGTTTCCTTTCTGGTGTTTGAGCTGGAAGCCGCCTTTCTTTTTGCCTGGGCAGTGGCTTTTCATGCCCTGGGCTGGGGGCCGATTGTGGCTGGACTGGCTTTTATGGTGATTCTGGGTCTGGGCTTGTTTTATGAGTGGCGCATGGGAGGGTTGCAATGGCATTAGCTCCGGGTCCCTTGTCTTTGCTGGTGGGCAAATTTGAAGAAATGCTGGCGTGGAGTCGGGCAGGTTCTCTCTGGCCTCTGAATTTTGGCACTTCCTGCTGTTTTATTGAAATGGTTGCTGCCGTGACGCCCCGCCATGATTTGTCGCGCTTTGGTGCCGAGGTGCTGCGCGGCTCGCCCCGGCAGTCGGATGTGCTGATCACTTCAGGGACGATTTTCGTGAAAATGGCGCCCATGATTCTGGAGATATATGAACAAATGCTGGAGCCCAAATGGGTAATTTCCATGGGCTCCTGTTCCAATTCCGGAGGCATGTATGATGTCTACAGCGTAGTCCAGGGTATTGATCGACTGCTGCCCGTAGATATTTATGTGCCGGGTTGTCCACCCCGTCCGGAAGCCCTGATGGACGGTTTGTTATTGTTGCAGCAGAAAATCCGGCGTAATCCTCCCCGGATCTTTCAGCGGGAGCTGACTAATGCTTCTGGCTGAAGTGCTGCAAAAGCACTTTGCTGCGAAGCCGGTTACTGATGGGCGGGATGGCTGGCCGGATTTCCTGCTGCCTGAAGAGCAGTTGCTGCCGGCCATGCAATTCCTGCATGAACAAATGCAACCGTCTTTTCCGATGTTGCTGGATTTGACGGCCGTGGATGAAGGACCACAGGCTGCCGCAGAGGCTGCGCAATATACCTTGACCTATCATCTGCACGGGCTGGAGGCTTGTGGTGCCCTGCGTTTGCGGGTGAAACACGCCGACGCCGGGCTTCCGGTACCGTCGATAACCGGTATTTTTGCCAATGCCAATTGGTATGAACGGGAAGTGTACGATCTGTTTGGTCTGCAGTTCAGTGGTCACCCGGATTTGCGGCGCATTTTACTCCCGCCCCTCTGGGAAGGGCATCCGCTGCGCAAAAGCGAAGCCATCCGTGCCACAGAGCGCCCCGCCTATCGTTTGAGTAAAAGCGATTTGCAGGAAGCACTCAAAGCCTACAGCGCCGAGGTGTCAGCTCCGGAGTCCGGGCAGACGGTACTGAATGTGGGCCCACATCATCCCGGAACCCATGGCATTTTGCGCTTTGTACTGAAAATTTCCGGGGAAAAAATTGCCAGCGTGGACCCCGAAATCGGTTATCACCATCGGGGTGTGGAAAAAATAGCCGAAGGACACACCTTCCATAATTTTATTCCCTATACCGACCGGGTGGATTATCTGGGGGGAGTCCTGGGCGAGTTTCCCTATGTCCGTGCGGTGGAGATGCTGGCGGATTTGCAATTGCCGGATCGCGCCGAGGGTATCCGGACCTTGTTGGCGGAAATCTGCCGGATATCTTCCCATTTGGTGTGGCTGGGAAGCTATGGAAATGATCTCGGCACCATGGGACCGGCATTTTATGCGTTTCGGGATAGGGCGTTGTTGCTCGATCTGATTGAAAAATATACCGGCGGGCGCCTGCATCCACAGTTTTTCCGGATTGGTGGAGTAGCGGCTGACTTGCCGGAGGACTGGCGCGATGATCTGCTGCAAGTCCTCCAGAAAGTAGAGTCCGGTTTGCGGGATACGGAGACGCTCACCGTAGGGAATCCCATTTTCCGCGCCCGCACTCAGGGGATTGGGGTGTTGTCAGCGGCGCAGGCGGAAAAGTGGGGTGCTTCGGGTATTGTCTTGCGCAGTACGGGCAAAGCCTGGGATATGCGCAAAGCAGCACCCTACGGGCTATACGATGCCCTTGATTTTGAGGTGCCGACCTCCACCGATGGGGATGCTTTAGCCAGAACCCAACTGCATCTTGATGAAATTCGCGAAAGTATCGGGATGCTTCGGCAGCTCGCCGACAAAATGCCGGATGGTGCGACTCTGGCTGCTGACGCCCGCTACGCCCTGCCACCCAAAGACCATACCTTGCGGGATATTGAAACGCTGATTCATCATTTCGAGCAGATGGCGGGCGAAATTGGTCCTCCTGCAGGACAGGTGCTGAGCATCACCGAGTCAGCGCGCGGCATGCTCGCCTATTACATTGTGGCTGACGGTAGCGCCCACCCATACCGGCTAAGGGTACGGACTCCTTCCTTCCCCCACGTCCAGCTGATTACCGAACTGGGGCGCGATACGGCCCTCCCCGATTTTATTGCCACGATTGGATCCATAGATTATGTCCTCGCCGACCTCGACCGTTGACTTGAAGGATGCATCGCTTCTCGCCAGGTTGCAGGATCTGGTGGCAGCGTCACCGGTTCCGGAAGCCGCCATCAGTGAAGTCCTGCAGGTCCTGCAAAAGGCCCGAGGTTACATTGATGAGGAGGCATTGCGTCTGGCAGCGTCCCTGACCGGGTTGAGTCCGGTCAAGGTCGAGGAGCTTTGCACCTTTTACAGTCTGGTGCTGCGTGAACCGGTGGGCACCCATGTCCTGCGCATCTGTGACAGCATCGCCTGCCATATGGCCGGGGCTCAGGATATCCTGACCCAGGCCCGCCAGCATTCGGGCGTGGATCTCGGTGAGGTCAGTCGCAGTGGCAAACTGACGGTGATACCGCATGTCTGCATTGGCCTCTGTGATCGGGCCCCCGCCCTGATGGTGGATGACCAGGCGCTGGGACCGGTGGATACCCAGACATTGACCCGGCTTTTGGCACAACTGGAGGCGGATATATGGAAGCCATCCTGAGCCGGCATTTTGCAGATCCCGATCCGGCAGATCTGCGCGCTTACCGGGATGCCGGGGGGTATTTGGGGCTTGCCAGGGCAGTACAGATGGATCCCGCTGATATTATTGCAGAAGTAGAAAAATCCGGGCTTCGGGGTTGTGGTGGTGCGGGCTTTCCGACGGGTCTCAAATGGCGTCTGCGCGGCGCTGATGCTCCCGAACCGCGCTATCTGGTTTGCAATCTGGATGAAACCGAGCCGGGCAGTATCAAGGACCGGGCTCTGCTTTTCGGGGCTCCACACCATATTCTGGAGGGCATGTTCATTGCGGCGCATGCTCTGGGGGTGCGCTATGCCGTCGTTTTTGTCCGGGGTGAATATGCGGCAGGTGCCCGTGTTCTGGAAAAAGCGCTGTATCAGGCCCGCGAGGCAGGACTCATGCGCTTGCCTGATGGCGATTTGCGCCTGGATATTCATGTTTCTTTGGGACGCTATATTTGTGGAGAAGATTCAGCCATTCTCAATGCCATTGAAGGCAAACGCGCAAATCCGCGTAAAAAACCGCCGCATATCAGTCAACAGGGGCTCTGGCAGCAACCGACCACCGTCAACAACGCCGAAACCATTGCGCATTTGCCGGGTATTTTCGCGCATGGCGCGGACTGGTTTCGCAGTCTGGGCGTCAATGGCGGGGTGGGCAGCAAATTGTACAGTGTCTGTGGCCCGGCGAAACGCCCCGGTGTATTTGAATTGCCCATGGGAACGACCGCTCAGGAAATACTGTTTGAACATGCAGGAGGTTTGCTGCCAGGGCGCGCTTTGCGCGCGGTGTTGCCGGGTGGTTCCTCCACGCCCTTTTTGATGCCCGAACACTTCGATACGCCCATGCATTTTGATGCGGTGGCCAAAGTCGGTTCCCGACTGGGTACAGGGGGCTTCATTCTGATGGATGATCGCCAGTGCCCGGTCGATTTTCTGGTGGCGACGACCCGTTTTTTCGCGCGCGAATCGTGTGGATTCTGCACGCCCTGCCGGGAAGGCCTGCCCTATGTGCGCTGGTTGCTGGAGCGGATTGAGGCTGGAGAAGGCAGTGCCGAGGATATTGCGACCCTGCATCAGCTCGGTGGGCAAATTGCGCCCAACAGTTTTTGTGCGTTGGCTCCGGGAGCGCTGATGCCGGTGCTTTCGGGTTTACATGCCTTTGCGGATGATTTTGAGGCACATGTTCGCCTGGGTCATTGTCCATATCGGGGGCCTCAATCATGAAGCATGTATTTTTTCTGGATGGTCAGGAGATCCCCTTCATCCCTGGACAGAACGTGCTGGAGGCGGCTATTGCTGCCGGAAAAGATCAGCAGATCCCCTATTTTTGTTTTCATCCCGCCCTGGGAAGTCTGGGGGCTTGTCGGCAATGTGCCGTGAAGATCTACGCCCATGACAGCAAACACCCACCCCGGATTACCATGGCCTGCCTGCTGCCGGCCAGCGATGCTCTGCAACTGGCTACTCTGGAAGACGACGTGCATACCGAGCATCGGGAAATCATTGAGCTATTGATGACCAACCATCCCCTTGACTGTCCGGTCTGTGATGAGGGTGGACAATGCCATCTTCAGGATATGACGGTGCAGACCGGTCATAGTGTGCGCCATTACAGCGGCCCGAAGCGCACCTATCGCAATCAGGACCTCGGTCCTTTGGTGTATCAGGAAATGAATCGCTGCATTACCTGCTATCGCTGCGTGCGTTTTTATCAGGATGCTGCCCAGGGTGAGGATTTCGGGGTGTTCGGCTCCCGCAACCGGGTCAGCTTTGGTCGCCTGGAAGACGGGCCGCTGGAAAGTCCTTTCAGTGGGAATCTGGTCGAAGTCTGTCCGACGGGCGTATTTACGGACAAGGTTTTTCGTCATGATTATGTCAGGGTCTGGGATTTGCAGCAGGGTCCTTCGGTATGCCCCCATTGTGCAGTGGGTTGTAACACGACCCCCGGAGCGCGTCTGGGAACCTTGCGCCGCATTCGTAACCGCATACGGCCGGAAATAAATGGTCACTTCCTCTGTGACCGGGGCCGCTATGCATTTCCCTACGTGACGGCAAATTCCCGGCCCCTGCAGCCCCGCCTGATGGGCGAAACCACTCGTCAGGATGCTGTCTTGCGTCAGTTGGCCAGCCGTCTGGAAGAGGGACGCAGTGGCTTCCTGGGCTCCCCGCGCGAAGATCTGCAAAGTAATCTGGGGCTTTTTGCGTTGGCAGACTGCCTGCATGCGCCTTTTGCTGCGGTAACCAGTTCCTGGGCAGAAGCTCTGGCGCAACAATGTCTGGCACTTCCGCAGGCGCCCAGTTTGCAGGAAGTGGCGGCGGCCGATCGCATTGTGGTCATCGGCGATCTGGACAGCATTGCCCCCATGGCGGGTTTTGCCGTACGTCAGGCATTGCGCCAGGGCGCAGCTTTGACGGTGCTGGCCAGCAGCCGGACCGAATTGGCCCAAAAAGGGGATTATCGGCCTTTACGCCCCAGTGCCTTGCGTGATCAGGTTGCCCAATTAGCGGATGATCCCTGTTTGCAGGGGGGGCGGTTTCCAGTGCTGTTGGCTACCGCAGAAACCCTGGGTCCATCTGGTTTGTATGCACTGCGCAAAACCCTGGAAAAACTGCCTGCCAACGCCCGGGCTGGGGCTTTTGTCAATCGCCCCAATTTGTTTGGGGCCGCCTATTTTGCGGCAGACGGTCATACCGAGCGCCTGCAGCAGGCCTTGCGGCAACGCAAAATCAATCATCTGCTTTGTCTGGGCGCTGATCCCTTGGGCGAGGACTGGGGGGCGGGTACCTGGCGAACGCTCGCTCCAGGTCTGGATGGACTGACCTTGCTGGATATGGTTGATTCGGAAACGGCCAGAAGCGCAGAAACCTTGATACCCGTGGCGGCCTTTCCCGAGCGGGCCGGTTTATTTGTGAATTATGAAGGCCGGATTCAGGCGTTTTCACCGGTTTATCGTCGCGAAGCGCAGGTGCTGCACTCGGCGGTGCATGGCAGCGGCTTTCCCGAGGCGGCCGGGGGCGTGAAGCACCCGCTCGGTCCGCCGCCGCCTTTGTTTTGGCTGGGTCGTCTGGCGGAAATGCTGCACTTGCACGAAGCCTGGCAAAAACGTCTGGATTTTTATTTGCATTTTCTGTGTCCTGAACGGCCAGACCCAGAGGGCCCCGGAGTTTTATTGCCAGACACTATTCGTGCCCGCTTTGAAATCGCAGCAGTTCCGGCAGCCCGGGCGGTGACGCCCGAGCAATGGGAACTCGATATTTTTCGCTGGTATGGTGGGGAAACGCTGGCTGATATGGCAGACGAACTGCATTCTCTGGCTCCGGCCCGGGGTTTGCGGGTGCATCCGAATGTTCAGGCCGCGGCTGCTACCTTGCATGGTCCTTGCGGAGAGCTGCGGTTGCCGGTTATTGCCTGCGCAGAAATGGTCCAAGGGGTCATTGCCATTGATCAGGAGGGTTTCGCCGAACTGGGCTTATATCCTGGTGATCCCGTCGAAGTCAGCTGGGAGCAACGCCAATGATGCTTTTTCTGATGGCTCTGGGCATGTTGTTTACCACCTTGGTTTTACTCGGCGTGGCGGGTTTTCTGGTATTTGCAGAGCGGCGGGTTCTGGGTTTTCTGCAGAATCGTCTGGGCCCCAATCGACTGGGTCCTCTGGGCGTTGGCCAGGCGCTTGCCGATGCCCTCAAGTTGATGAGCAAAGAAAATTTTGTGCCCGATTTTGCCGATCCGGTACTTTACCGGGCGGCGCCGGTTCTGGTGGCCTTCAGCGCTTTGGCCAGCTTTGCCGTGGTACCGCTGGACCATCATTTTTCCTGGGCAGGCAACTGGAATATCGGATTATTGTTCATTCTGGCCATGAGTTCTCTGAACGCCTACGGAGTATTTCTGGGGGGCTGGGCTTCGGGCAACAAGTTTTCCCTGCTGGGCGCAGTCCGGGCAGTGGCCCAGTTGGTCAGCTATGAGTTACCCATGGGACTGGCCCTTTTGGGTGTGGTTTTGCTGAGTGGATCGCTGTCCCTCAACGGGATTGTCGCGGCGCAAAATCTGCCCTATATCGTCCTTCAGCCTCTGGGTTTTGTCATTTTTCTGATAGCCGGTGTGGCCGAAACCCATCGCCTTCCCTTTGATTTGCCCGAAGCTGAAAGTGAATTGGTGGCTGGATTCAATACAGAATATGGAGGGATGCGCTTTGGCTATTTCTTCCTGGGAGAGTATCTTGGCCTGACCTTGATCGCAGTGCTGACGGCATTACTTTACCTCGGCGGCTGGCATGGTCCCTGGCTACCCGGATGGATCTGGTTGCTGATCAAGACGGCAGCGCTGATTTTCGTGTTTTTCTGGTTGCGGGCGACCTTGCCCCGACCACGTTATGACCAGTTAATGGCCTTGGGCTGGAAAGTGCTTCTGCCACTGGCCCTGTTCAATGTGCTTGCGACAGCTTTGGCGGCAGCTTTGTGGAGGCTGGCATGAGGGTCTGGCGCAATATCTCCGAACTGGGTGCAGGGCTGTGGACGACCTTGCGGCAGTTGGGCCGAACTTCAACCGTCAGTTATCCTGAGGAGCCTTTGAATTTGCCGCCACGCTGGCGGGGACGGCCCGTGCTGACGCGGGATCCCGACGGTGATGAGCGCTGCGTTGCCTGCCAGCTTTGTTCAGCGGTATGTCCGACGCGTTGCATTGAATTGCAAGCCGGAGAGCGCCCTGACACGCGCCGCTATCCCCTGACCTTCCGCATTAATTTTTCCCGCTGCATTTTTTGCGGCCTCTGTGAGGAGGCCTGTCCGACGCTGGCCATCCAGCTTCTCGATGAATTTGCTTTCAGCAAAGAACATCACGCTGATTTTATCTACGAAAAAGAGGCGTTGCTCATTGACGGGACGGGTAAGCATCCGCATTACAATTTTTATCGGCATTCCGGAGTGGCTCTGCAAGGCAAGGATAAAGGTGAGGGCATCAACGAAAAAGCGCCCGTCAATGTCCGGAGTAATCTGCCATGACAATTTTTCTGATCTTGCTGTTATTGTTGATCATTCTCACAGCGGGAGCTGCGTTGCTGGTGGTCCGTGATCCCATGCATGGCGCGGTGAATCTGGGCGTCAGCCTGCTGGCCTTGAGTATTCTGTTTCTGGTGCTGGGAGCACCCTTTGTCGCGGCTCTGGAAGTGATGTTGTATGTGGGCGCTATTCTGGTCCTTTTTCTTTTTGCCATCATGTTGTTACGCACTCCGCTGACGACCTGGGAAGAACCGCGCTGGCGCCGGGGTTTCTGGTGGCCAGCGGTGCTCATGGTTCTGCTGACGGCCGTCCTGATCCTTCTTTTCAGTCGTCGTCCGGATCTGATGGTGGTCATTCAGGAAATAGGTCCAGGCACAGTAGGGCGTGCCCTTTTCGGTCCCTATCTCTGGCTCACGGAGGCTGTGGCGCTGCTGCTCTTTGCCGTCATTGCCGCCGTGCTGGCCATTCATCGGAGGGATGATCATGACGCTTGAACTCGCACTGGTGATTGCCGCATTACTTTTTGTGATTGGAATGGCGTTGATCATTTTGCGCCGTAATCTCATTTTTTTGTTGCTGGGCATCGAATTGCTCTTTAACGCTGCCATGGTCATTGCCCTGGCTGGAGGTGCCCGCTGGCATTCTGTCACCGGGCAAGTACTGGTGGTGTTCATGATGGTGCTGAGCGGTGCGGCTCTGGCTTTGACCCTGGCTTTGTTGTTGCGCGTCAAGCAGGAACTGGGCGGGGATACGGTAGATGACCTGCGGCAGCTTCGGGAGGAAGTCGATGAATGAGTGGCTTTTCCTGATCCCTGGTTTTCCTCTGCTGGGGGCGTTGCTGAATGGCATTTTTGGGGAGCATTTTTCGCCACGGCAAATAGGTCGCATGGCCGCAACCATGCCCTTCCTGTCTACCCTGGTGGTATTTGCAGTCTGGATGACCCACGGTCGCGATCCCAATCTCCATGAACAGGTCTGGACCTGGATTTCGGTGGGTAATTTCCAGGCCAATATCGGCTTTCATGTAGATCAAGTGACTTTGGTCATGATCAGTATTGCCTCCTTTGTAGGTTTTCTGATCCATCTGTTTTCCCAGCAATATCTGAACGGGGATTACGGCGAGCGGCGCTACTATTTTTATTTGAACTTATTTGTGGGCGGAATGCTGATTCTCACCATGGCAGATAACCTGCTGCTTCTTTACCTGGGCTGGGAGACGGTCGGCTTGTGTTCTTATGCCCTGGTGGCGCACTGGTATCGCAAACAGGAAAATGCCTGGGCCGGGCGCAAGGCATTTGTGGTGACCCGTATTGGGGATACGGCCCTGGCATTGGCAATATTTATCCTCTTTGCCGAATATCACACCCTCAATTACCACACGCTGTTTGCGGCTATGGCGGCCCGCCCCGATCAGTTGGCCCTCACCATAGCGGGGATTTTGGTGTTGATTGGTGCTATTGCCAAATCTGCGCAGTTTCCTCTGCATATCTGGTTACCGGATTCCATGGCTGGTCCCAGTACGGTCTCTGCCCTGATTCATGCGGCTACCATGGTCACCGCTGGCGTGTATTTGTGTATTCGTCTGTACCCTGTTTTTGCAGCAGTCCCCGGGATGCTCTGGGTGATCGGGTTGAGCGGGGCTTTTACCGCTCTGTATGCGGCAAGTTGCGGTATTGCTCAGGTGGACATCAAGCGGGTGCTGGCCTACTCCACCATCAGCCAGCTGGGCTACATGTTTCTCGGGGTGGGCATTGCTGCTCCTTCGCTCGGCCTTTTCCATCTGCTTGTACATGCCTGTTTCAAGGCACTGCTGTTTATGGGGGCAGGTGTGGTCATTCTCATCTACAGTGATAATCATGATATTCGCCAGATGGGCGGTCTCAAAAAGCAGCAACCATTTTTACGCTGGACGTTTCTGGCGGGTATTTTTGCCCTGGCTGCCGTACCTGTCATTTCGGCATCTTTCTATAGTAAGGATGCCATTATTGCTACGGCTTTTATCGTCCCCGGTGGCAAATTGCTCTGGGTGCTGGCTTTGCTGGGCGCGGTATTTACGGCGATTTATGCGTTTCGGCTTTATTTTCTGGTGTTTGAAGGCCCGGAAAAGCCGGGCGAGCCCTATCAGATGGGTTGGGGCATGAAAATTCCTCTGGGAATCCTGGCCGTTGCCAGTATTGGTATTGGCTGGCTGCAGTTTCCGCCGGGCTGGCCAGGCCCGAAAATCTGGTTACCCTGGCTGGCTCCAGAGTTGGGCATGCCGCCAGCCCCGTCGGGGGATGTGAATATTTTTCTGCAAGTGGCGGGTTCAGTGGCCACCCTCATTGGTATTGCCATTGCCTACAAAGCCGCACAATGGGAGCGTGAAGGTCGTGGCCTCAGTCGTATAGCCTTTCTTTTCAATGCCTGGTTTTTCGACCGGATTTTTCTACGCATTTTTCCGCCCATCTGGTACGCATTCGCGCATATCCTGGACCGACTGATTGAGCAGGGCGGTTTTCAACTGATGCTGCTCGGCGGGCTGAGAGACGGCTTTGGACTCGGTAGCCGCGCTCTGGAAGCGGGCGAAAATGGCCTGATCAGTCGCTATGCCAGTGGCATGATTCTGGGTCTGGTGGTGCTGCTCTTCATCGCCTGGGGGTACTTGTTGTGATCCTCGTAACGGTGTTGATTGTTCTCCCCTGGGTTGCGGCGCTGTGGCTTTCTGCGCAAAAACAAAGTGATCAGTACTTTGCCATGAGCATCGCACTGCTCGAATTGTTGTTGGCGTTGATTCAGCGTTTTGCCCCCGGAGCCAGCGGCACTTTAGGACATGCTCTCCATATCCCTTATCTGGGTAGTCTTTGGACCTTGCACGCTGGCCCTCTGGGCAGCACCCTGGCGCTTCTGTGCGCTTTGCTGATTCCGGTGAGTCTGGCTTTTGCCTGGCGCTTACCCGAATTCCGGGCGCTGGCGAGCGCCGTGCTGGTGATGTCCGGGGCTTTGTTCGGGATATTTTTCGCTCAGAATGTCCTGATGTTTTATATTTTTTATGAAATCCTCGCGTTGGCGGGAGCTTTCCTGATTTTGCGCAGTGGTCACAAAAGTCGTGCTGCTGCCCTACAGTTTTTGTTGTACACCTTCGTTGGGTCCTTACTTTTTCTGGTCGCACTGGTTGTAGTTTATGTCCTCCACGGTCAGCAGACCGGGATCTATAATTTTTCCATTTTGCAGCTTGCTGACACCCGTATTAGCGGGGGTCTCGGTATCTGGCTGTTTTTGGGTATGGTCGCCGGCCTGGCGGTCAAAATGCCAGTTTTCCCTCTGCATAGTTGGGCGGGTACTGGCTACGGCAATGCCGCGCCGGCGGGGAGTGTGTTTCTTTCGGGGGCCGCCGTGACGGCGGGTGCCTATGGCCTGATTCATTTTGCTATTCCCATGCTTCCCCAGGCGGCACTGGAGTTTGCCCCGGTCGGCATTATTCTCGGTGCAATCGGGACCCTGTATGGGGCCTTCCTCGCCCTCAATGCTGCCAACCTTCGCCTTTTCGCAGCCTGGGCCAGTGTCAGCCACATGAATCTGGTGGCTCTCGGACTGTTTGCCCTGCAAACGCAGGCCATACATGGCAGTGTGTTTTTGCTGATTGCGCACGGCGTGGTTTCGGCAGGACTGTTCGGCGTAGTCAGCATCATGGAAAGCCGGGGTTTGACGGGAGAATGGTCAGGTCTGGGGGGCTTGTTTCGACGTGCGCCCCGTCTCGGCGCCTGGATGCTTTTTTTCTTCCTGGCAGGAATGGGGCTGCCGGGGCTGGCCAATTTTCCTGGAGAGTTTCTCAGTCTGGCAGGGTCCTTTCGGGTGTTGCCTTGGGCCGCTGGACTGGCGACCTTGGGGATCCTCGCGGGAGTGGTCTATTTTTTACGTGCCTACGAGCGGATCATGCTGGGTCCGCTGAACGGAACCTTGCCGGATAATCTGGTGGATTTGCGGCAGAGCGAGTGGTTGCTGTTCTGGGTGCTGGGACTGCTGACCTTGTGGCTCGGGCTGGATCCCCAGATCATTCTTGCCCATCTGGGTACCCTGCTCTCCATTCATAGTGGAGATGTCATTGCCGGAGTTGGTCATGGCTTATAGTCCAACCTTGCTGCCATTACTCATAGTTGCTGCTGCGGCACTGATTGCCTTTCTCGCAGATGCCCTGCGACTGGGCAGACTCATGCCCTGGTTGGGCGGCATCAGCAGCATTGCTGCTGCAGCCAGTATTTTCGTCGAGCATATGGCTCTGGGAGCTGATCTGTACTGGGATCTCAGCGCCACTCTTCTCGGTGTCTATTTGAGTCTGGCCATGGCGGCGGGACTGTTTTTTATCACCTTTCACCCACTTTCCCGAAAAATGACAGGCAGTTTGGTCGGGTTGTTGCTGACTATGTTGGCGGGCAGTCTGATTTTGGTGAGTGCCCAGAATCTTCTGTTGATGTTTGTTGGTCTGGATCTGCAGGTGTTACCTTTTTTTGCGTTGCTGGCCTGGCCTGGCAGCGGCCGCGCAGCCGTAGAATCCGCCTTTAAGTATGCGGTGCTGGCCGGGCTTGCATCGGCCCAGTTTGCCATTGGAATTGCCTTGATTTATCTGGGCGATGGCAGTCTGGCGGTGATTCCGCCAATGGGTGATATGACATCCAATGTATTCGGATTGATGGGCGTGCTGGCCTTACTGGCCGCTTTGAGTTTTGAGATTGCCGCAGCGCCTTTTCATGCCTGGGTAGCAGACATTTATCAAGGCGCGCCAGCGCCCTTTCTGATTTTTCTGGGTGGAGTGGCAAAAGTCGCTATCATGGGGGCGCTGATTACCCTGGTGGCCGCGACACCAAAACTCGAAATACCCATTGCCGTCATTGCGGCAACCAGCATTGTAGTGGGTAACGTCCTGGCTTATCGCGCCGGACATTTGCGAAGAATGTTGGGCTATTCCGCTATTGCCCATGCCGGTTACTTTCTGGCGGCCCTCGCGGTCGGCCCCTTGGGTATCATCGCAGGCGCTATTTATGCCTTGGTGTATGGCCTGATGAACATGGGGACTTTCATGGGCCTGTCGGCGCTGCCGGAAAACAGTATTGCCATCCCTTGGGCGACATTGCGGGAGCGTCAACCAGTACTGGCCGGGCTTCTGGGTCTGACCTTGCTCTCGCTGGCTGGAATGCCGCCCAGCATCGGTTTTTTTGCCAAATTGCTGGTCATTATCGCCGATGTGCACGACCAGGCCTATTGGTTGGCCATTCTGATTGCTCTCGGTAGCGCCTTTTCTTTTGCTTACTATCTCAGTACCTTGTGGAAACCGTCCGTGCTCAGCAACCCCGATCGTCTGCTGCAGCGGCGCAGTTGGGAGACTTTTGCCGCGCTGGGCATATTGATCCTGCTATTCGGCTGGTTACTGGCGCCCTTGGGAATTGTTTGAGAAGTTTGCGTCGTCACCAGCCCGTATATGCCTTGACATGGCCCCGTTTCATCGCTAATCTCCCGCCCCTCAGTGAAAAACCCGAAGCCGGAGTTTTGTGATGAAGACCTATTCTGCCAAGTCTCATGAAGTACAGGGAGACTGGTTCGTCGTAGATGCGACCGATAAAGTGCTGGGCCGTCTTTCTGTAGAGGTGGCTACCCGCCTGCGCGGTAAGCATAAGCCCGAATTTACCCCCCATGCCGACATCGGGGATCATATTATTGTGATCAACGCAGACAAGATTGCGGTGACCGGCAATAAGGCCAAAGACAAGATGTATTATCATCATACCGGCTATGTCGGCAATCTGAAGAGTGCTTCTTTTGAAAAGATGATGGAAACGCATCCAGAGCGGGTTATCGAAATTGCCGTCAAGGGAATGCTTCCAAAAAACTCCCTGGGCCGCGCCATGTATCGCAAGCTCAAGGTGTACAGTGGTTCCGAGCATCCCCATTCTGCGCAACAGCCTCAGACTTTAGATATTTAAGGTAACATCATCATGGAACAATATTACGGCACTGGTCGGCGCAAGAGCGCAACTGCAAGGGTTTATTTGCGTCGTGGTTCTGGCAGGATCGTCATCAACAAGCGCAGCCTGGAAGAATACTTTGGTCGCGAGACATCACGCATGGTAGTCATGCAGCCATTGGAACTGACCGGACACGGCAGCCAGTTTGACATTCTGGTGAATGTCAGCGGTGGTGGTGCCAGCGGACAGGCTGGGGCCATTCGCCACGGCATCACCCGCGCCCTGATGGTTTATGACGAAACCTTGCGGCGTCCGCTCCGTGGCGCGGGTTTTGTGACCCGGGATGCTCGCGAAGTGGAACGTAAGAAGGTCGGCAAGCATAAGGCGCGGCGTAGTCATCAGTTCTCCAAGCGTTGATAAAACCGCTTCGGATCGGAAAAGCCGCCTAAGGGCGGCTTTTTTGTTGTTGGTCTAACGTCCATTGCGACTCGCGCCACCCCGGAGAATGAAAGAAAATGGCTCCATTTCTTCCACATTAAGACAGAGGGTTACAGCATGATTCGTGCAGGCATTGTGGGTGGTACCGGCTACACCGGAGTGGAATTGTTGCGCTTGTTGCTTCCTCATCCCGAAGTGGAAGTGCAGGTCATCACCTCTCGTGCTGAAGCGGGAGAACGGGTAGATACCCATTTCCCCAATCTGCGGGGCGTGTGTGATCTGTATTATACAGCCCCCGATCCAGAGACTCTGGCAAAGCTGGATGTCGTATTTTTTGCGACGCCCCACGGGGTGGCCATGGATAGTGCCCCGGACCTGCTGGCGCATAATGTGCGCGTCATTGACCTCGGTGCGGATTTTCGGCTGGCCGATGCGGAAGTTTTTGCGCACTGGTATGGCATGGCGCATCGGGCGCCGGAAGCGTTGCGTGCAGCTTGTTACGGACTGCCGGAATATTTTCGGGAGCAAATTGCCCAATCGCGCCTGATTGCCAATCCCGGATGTTATCCAACCGCAGTCATTCTGGGATTCGCTCCCTTGCTGGAGGCGGGATTACTGCAGCAAGACACGCTGATTGCCGATTGCAAATCGGGGGTGAGCGGTGCGGGCCGCGCTGGACGGGTGAACCTGATCGTGCCGGAAGCGGCAGATAGCGTCACTGCCTACGGGGTGAGTGGTCACCGTCATCGTCCCGAAATTGAGGCGACTCTCTCAAAACTGAGCGGGGAGACGATTGAACTACAGTTCACGCCGCACCTGATGCCCATGATACGCGGGATTCATGCCACCTTGTACGGACGCTTGCGGCAACCGTTGAGTGACACCGCCTTGCAAACCTTGTTTGCAGAGCGTTACGCGCAGGAGCCATTTGTTGATGTGCTGCCATTTGGCAGTCATCCGGCAACGCGCTCCGTGCGCGGGGCCAACGTTTGTCGTATTGCCGTTCATCAACCACGCCCGGGGCAGGTGGTCGTTCTGTCTGTTATTGATAACCTGGTGAAAGGTGCGGCTGGGCAGGCAGTCCAGAACATGAACCAGATGTTTGCCTTGCCCGAAGCGCTTGGATTGACACAAATTGCTTTGTTGCCATAGTGTTAGGTAACTATGTTCCTTGGAAGAGGCCTTGTCTGTGAGCCAGCCTATTTTGTTTGCTGTTATCGTCACCGGTTTTTTCGTTGAAAAAAGAAAACCTTTATCCTGGGAAAGCAGATGAATACCAAGGGATTGAGCGCGTGGCGCTTTCCTGAAGATATCGTGGCTTATTTTCAGCCCGAATATTCCATCAATCAGCAAAAAATCGTTGGAATTGAAGCTCTCGCACGGATGCGCGATGCTTCCGGACAGATTATTTCCCCACATTCTTTCATTCCATTTTTGAGTATGGAATAGCGTGAAGAGCTCAGCCGTCTGATGCTGGTGGCAGGTTCACAGGTTCTGGAATTGCTCGATGCTCAGGGCATTTTTCTTAATCTGTCGTTCAATGTAGACCGCGATTTTATGGTTGGGCATGATGCTGTGACTTGTGTTACAGGATCCCTGTGTACACATTGCCCTGAAGAAGCTTTCGGCGACAAGGCAACGCAATAAAAAAACAGCAATTTCCGATTTAGGATGCATTACTGTGGTTGTTTGGCTACAGGGGATATTTTTAACCGCTTGAAAAATATAAGCGCTGGGTTGGCAAGCTTCTTGCTGCCGTGATGGGTTAGTCAGATAGCTCACGGGAATCTCCATGCTTATCTGCAAACGTATATATCTTGATGAGTCTGACGGCTCAAGGAGGCTACATGATAAAGATATGGACGCACCCTCTTCATCGCTTACCGCAACTTGTGGCATTTGTAGGCATGTTTGCTGGGTTGAGCAGCCCTG
Source organism: Acidithiobacillus ferrivorans (assembly GCA_020723125.1). Lineage (GTDB taxonomy): Bacteria > Pseudomonadota > Gammaproteobacteria > Acidithiobacillales > Acidithiobacillaceae > Acidithiobacillus > Acidithiobacillus ferrivorans_A. Next base: position 1,062 of record DYJM01000039.1, on the reverse strand, counting down.
CCTGGGCGGATGGTGATTTGTCCCTGGGCGTTGCTGTTCCTGGTTTAAGCGTGTTTTTAGGGAATAACCCCGGTTATTATGCCGCACCTGTTTATGCGCCTCCGCCGGTATATTACGTGCCGCCTCCGCGCCGCGTATATTATGTTCCAGCGCCACCACCCCCGCCACCGCCCGTGCGCTATCAATTGCCCGGGTATTATGTGCGGCCTGCGCCCATTCGCTATTACCGGCCCCGCCCTTGGGAGCATCACGGTCCACCGCCATGGGCAGGTCGTTGGCGGCATGATGATGATCATGATGGCTGGAGGCGTTAGTTTCATCTGCCCAGTGGTTCACTGAGCCAGAAAAATAGAGGAGTAAGTTGAGTGAAAATGAATGCTGAGATTTTGGAGCGCGGCTCCAGAAAAAGTGGATGGTTGTTGGTCGCATTGTGTGTGGTTGCACTGAGTGGTTGTGCAAACATGAGCCCCACCGGCCAACGGGCACTTAGTGGTGGTGCTATTGGTGCTGCCGGAGGGGCCGTGTTGGGCACGGTTGTTGCCGGCAGTCCTGCGGTGGGCGCAGCCGTGGGTGGTGCGGTGGGTGCCGGAGTTGGTGCGGCACTGCCCAACATTGAAAGAACCTTAAACGGGAATTAACCAGAAAGTTTTCCCGATGTAATGAACTCAAACCCCGACATCATTTTATGCCGGGGTTTTTTGTGGGCATAATCTGCCGTCGCACCAATTTGATGCATAGACCACCAAAATGGTGCATAGCACGATTATAATTTTCCTGGGATTGTGGTGTTAAATTTAGAAAAATAATATAAATCATAGTGCTATATAAAAACATTGTGCAGGCATGTATTTTGCTTTTTGACAACAGGCTTGATTTTTTTCATACAAACCAAGGAGTCAACATGTCGCACAACTGCACTAAAAATCGCTATTCGTTTTTACGTCGTTCAATTCTCGCCAGCATGCTCATTGGTCTGCCATTGGTTGCCGGTGTGGCCGATGCCAGTCCATTATCTCTGCCGAATCCCCTCAAATTCTGTGCCGGACCATTGGGTCAACTGGA
>DYJM01000148.1 GCA_020723125.1 Acidithiobacillus ferrivorans | reverse complement strand
GTTAGGAGATATTCATTCAATTTGGATGCTGATTACCACTCTGCAGTTGCGAGTGTTTTATTCACTGCTATTGCCTTGACAATTCCCAAGCGGTGACTATACCGCCGTTAAAATTTATAGGTAAACATCACCCGATTATAAACGAAGGAGTGCTGGGGCGAGCCGGGGAATAAGCCCTGCACGCCGCCATTGCCGACCTCCACCTGATCCCGCAAGCACAGTCCTTTGAACATGCCCTGCGGAAAATAGCTGACGTTGAAGTGGGTCCAGTTGCTGTTGCCGGAAAAATAGGTGGTAAACTGCGAATACCCAGCGGTGAGTTGTAGCTCTTTGGGCAAAACCCAGTAAGCGGCGCGAACCCGCCAGCCATGTCCGGGGCCAACACCCACCAGACCCTGAATCATGCTGTCCACATACAGTGGGTCCGCCGTATAGCCTACAGTGTAGGGGGAAATAATGGCTCCACCACCGAGGGCGTGAGCGTGTAATTCGGTAGCATCATAGCCCCACCATAAGCTGCCATGGGGAAAGCTGACGCCGGTTTTGATTCCCCAGTTGGTACTGTTGACGCCTTGCCCGGATTGACCAAACAGAGTGGTTCCAGTGCTGGCAAAGGCTTCTCCGGCGCCCCATTCCCGGGTGAACTGGGCGTCCACAAAGGGTTTGAGGACGAAGGAAGTCGGCAGGGCGTAGTGACCGCTCCAGTAGAACATGTTGGCAAACTGGTCAAACTGATAAAACCAGGCATCAGTTTTGGCGGTATGCCAGTGGTATCCGGCACCAAAGGCGAGTACCCCGTTGCTGGCCGGAGTGTCGGCGGGCAGGACGTTGGGCCCACCATAGAGAGAGTCACCATCATAGTGGCCAGGGTAATAGAGATTGTCCCGGTAGAACTGGTCAGTGGTACGGTCCTTCCAGCGGAAAATCCGCAGGGCGCTCAGGGTCAGCCCACTGACGGGATGAGCCTCCAGGATAACACCCTGATAGGTGACGGGAATGACGCGGCCACCCACCCGATTCAGCCAGGGCGTATCGACCAGTTGATTGCCGACCTTGGCGGTGATCCAGCGATCCTGATATTCCAGGTAGGCTTGTCCAAGCGCGTTGACGGAGGGACTATCGCCCATCAGGGTCTTGTCGATCCGGGCAGGATTGCTGGCGAGGGTCCCCATGGCGTTGGCCGTATAAAAACTGACGCCGACACGGAAGCCCGAGAGAAAGGGCGCAGTGACGACATTGATGCGTCCGGCCAGAGAGTAGGCATAAGCATTGACGGTGTTGGGGGTGCCATAGAGGCGACTGAAGTAATAGGAACGGATTTGTCCGTCGATTTTGCTTTTCGCAAAAAACTGGCCCAGGGTTTCAGCCTGGGCATGGACGCAGCTCATTATGCTGGCGGCAGTCATGGCAGTTACGAGCATTTTTTTCATGAAAGGACTCCAAATATAGCGATGGTTAAATGCGATAGGTTTTTTTATATATAGCGAATGGCGCTCAAGCGCATCGAAAACAGTGACGCAACGGACAATCAATCCATGAAGTGTTGGCAATGCAGCAAGCCGAACATGAACCATGTCCGGCCCGCATCAGAAAACGAACAGGCGCAGAAAAACCTTACTTCAGGACGGGGCCTTTGGGTTCGCCGTATCCGGTTTCCTTGAACATGGCCTGACCCTGGGGGCTGGTCATGAAGTGGATGAACGCCATGCCCAGTTTGGGATCAGGTGCGTCGCTGGGCACTGCCGCATAAAACACCAGCGGCTGAGTATGGACAGTTTTGGCTTTGCCATCCACATTCAGGGTGAAATGGACCTTGCTGTACCAATCCTTGGACATGGCCGGATCGCTGAGATTGATTTGATCGGGCAGGGTAATATAGGGCAGATGCAGAGATTTGACGGCACTTAAATAACCCGAAGAAGCCGCCATTTGACCACTTTTGAGGCGCGCCAGCAGAGAAGCTTCGGTGAAAATCTGCTGCTGGTTCTCGATAGGGCCGAGAATGTTTTTGACCAGGTCCGGCTGGTGATAATACTTTTCTGCCAGCATGAAGGTAAAAACAATGTTCTGTCCCTGCGGATCGGTTTTGGGGTCGGTACGACCAAAACGCACGCCCGGCATCTGCAGTACCTTGTACCAGGGCATTTTACCCGCAGCCGCCTTTTCAAAATCCTTGGCATAGGGGCTGTTGGGACTATAGGCAATGCACATGGCGGTGCTGGCTACGGGATAGGCTTCCTTGACCAGACCGGCTTTCATGAGGACTTCAATGGGTCCGGGAGTGATGGAGACAAACACATCAGTGCGCAGTTTGTGTCCGGCGATGAGATGCGCCAGACCATAGGCCCCTTGTCCTTCCCCTTGATAGTTGACCTTCTGAGCCTTGGCAAAGGCCGGTCCCAGATGCAAATCCATGACGGTGCCCATGGATCCTGCATAGGCGACGCGAAAATCTTTGGCGCTGGCGATGACCGGCAGGGTCATCAGGGTAGCGGCGGCGATGAGGTAAACAGCGGTGTTGCGTGGTTTCATGAGATTCTCCTATCGACTATATACGACTATATATAACGATGCTTAGCCGTCAGGTCAAGCGCTTCGTCAAGAATTCCTCTGTCGCGCTGTCTGCTGCAGGTATATAGGCTTTTGGAAATTTGAAAGATTGTTGATTTGGTGGTGGTCAGGTCGCGCTGCTACGCGGGTCCCCTGTGCTGCTGTCCGGGACTCTGAACGTTTTGTTGACCAGTCCGCAGCATTCTCAAGCGGCGCAGTGCGTGGCTTCTGCCGTCTACCATTAGTCTCTGGACTCGCACCTGGTCGTTGCAGGTACTCAGCGCGGAGCCCAGGCCGGTTCATTAGTCTGCCCGGCAATGGACAAAAAATGCAGACCTTTGCCGTTGATGGCTACTTCACCCAACACCTTCTGACCGC
>DYJM01000038.1 GCA_020723125.1 Acidithiobacillus ferrivorans | reverse complement strand
ACAGGCAAGGAACAATGGAGCAAAAAGCACCCCCGGCAACTGCCGTTTTTAGGATAAAAAATACCCCCCAGCGGGGCATTTGATTTCTTCGATGGTTCCCATGGTATTGTTTATCTGAACGAAATATCCCACCTTGTGCTGACTGACAATTAATCACAACGCATGTTCAATACGCAGATTCATAGGACGCACAGTAAACATTTTTTACCGTGCGCCACCAGCAAATCAGTCGGTTAATTTTCGAGTAATAGCGGCTACATGCTGCCCCTGAAACCGGGCAATCGCCAACTCATTGGCGCTGGGCTGACGACTGCCATCGCCTTTGGAAAGCGTTGTGGCACCGTAGGGTGTACCGCCCGTGATTTCATCCATGTTGGTCAGTTCCGGGCAACTATAAGGCACACCTACCACAATCATCCCTTGATGGAACAAAAAGGTATGAAAGGACGTAATGGTCGTTTCCTGGCCACCGTGCTGGGTTGCCGTACTGGCAAATACACTGCCCACTTTTCCCACCAGTTTACCTTCCTGCCAGAGGTTTCCGGTGCGGTCCAGAAAGTTGCGCATTTGTCCGCTCATATCCCCGAAGCGCGTCGGCGTACCAAAAATAATGGCATCATAATTCGCCAGATCATCAGGATGCGCCTCCGGGGCCGCCTGCCCGGTTTTGGCATGCACCGCCGCCAGCTTTTCTGCCGACAGGCTTTCGGGCACCCGCTTGATGTCCACAGTGACCCCTTCCACAGAACGTGCCCCTTCGGCAATGGCACCCGCCATTGTTTCAATGTGCCCCCACAAACTATGATAAAGAACCAGAACTTTAGGCATAATGCGCTCCTTTGCTGATGAGAGAGGAATCACCAGTAAAAACCTTTTGGACGAATATGTTAAGCAGATAGTTGTTGCTAAACACGGCTCACGACTCCGCCTTGAATGCATGGTGATGCACTGATCGCCCAAACCACAGATAAAAGGCCGGAATCACAAACAGTGACACCAGGGACCCAAAGCCCAGACCACTGACAATGACCAGACCCATGGAGAATCGGGCATCGGCATTACCCCCACTGGCAAAAAGCAGGGGCACGGCTCCGGCAATCATGGCGGCCACCGTCATCAAAATGGGACGTAGCCGTAAAGTGGCGGCCTCCACGACAGCATGACGCTTGTCCAGGTGCTTTTCTTCCTGCATGACCCGGGCAAACTGCACAATCAATATGCCCTGTTTGGCAATCAGACCAATCAGCATGACCATCCCTACTTCCGAGTAAATATTGACACTGGAAGCACCGAGACTGATGGGCAACAACGCTCCAAACAGCGCCACCGGAACAGCCGTGAGCACCACCAGAGCATCCCGGAAACCGTTGAACTGCGCCGCGAGCAGGAGCAGCACCATCAGCAGGGCAAAGGCAAAAGTGACCGCCAGCGCATTACCCTGATGCACATACTGGCGGGATACGCCGGCATAATGGATCTGATCACCACTGGGAAGAATTTTTTGCGCATGAGATTGCAAAAACTGCAGCGCTTGTCCCAATGACACGCCGGGGGCCGGGTTGGCCTGAATAAATACCGCCGGCAACTGCTGAAACTGCGGTAAAAAAGTCGGTGCCGATTCCGACTTCAGGGACACAAAAGTGGATAGAGGAATCTCTGCACCAGAAGGCGTTTTGATGGTATAGGCCTTGAGAAAATCGGGGTTGGCCCGCAACGCCGGGGGTACTTGTGGCACTACCCGATAGCTCAAACCGTCCATATCGAAGTAGTTGACGTAGTTACCACCTAATAACGTCTCCAGATTTTGTCCGATATCGGCCATGCTGAGCCCAAACGATGCAGCCATTTGCCGATTGATGATCACCTGCTGAATCTGGTTGTTGTACTTCAGATTCTTGCAGACAAAAGAAAAAAGGCCGCTGGCTTTGGCTTCCTGAACCAGTTTGGCAGAAATGCCATCCAGTTGATGATAGGAGCCTCCCGTGCTGGTCAATACGAACTGCACCGGCAAGCCGACCGCTGCCCCGGGGAGTGGCGGCAAGCCAAAAGCGGACAGTTTCATACCGGGTACCTGCTCGGCCAGCTTCTGCACCTTGGTTTTGACCTGTTGCGTGGTCACCGTGCCGCGCTCGGGCTTCAGAACCACACCCGCCATCACTTCATTATTTAACAGCATGCCGCCAATACCCACCCCGTTGACCGCAAAGCTATGACTGCGGCTGGCAATTTTGTCGAAAACCGTATTCGTCAGATAGTGATCATAAGCATTCATGTATTCCAGCGTCGCCGTGGGCTGGGCAACGCCGTTCACGTAAACAATGCCCTGATTCGCCGGCGGTGCCAGCTCACTCTGGCTGATGCTGAAAAGAAAATAGATGCCTCCCGTCAACACCAGGGCCAAAGTCACGGTGGCCGGCCAAACCCGCAAGCTGGCGAAAAGAAGGCGTCCGTAAAAGGCCTTCAGGCGTCCGAATACATGATCCACCAAATGGGCGACCCGGCCCTCCTGTCCCGCTTTCAGAACCCGAGAAGCCAGCATGGGTGCCAGGGTCAGGGCGGCAATCATGGACAACAACACCGTGGCCACAATGGTAAAAGCAAATTCGCTGAACAAGTGGCCCACCAACCCGCCAATAAAGGCCATGGGGGCAAATACGGCCACCAGCGTCGTGGCCATCACCAGAATCGGGCTGGCCAGTTCCCTGGCACTGAGCAGTGCCGCATGTATAGGGGTTGCCCCATGTTCAATATGACGATGAACGTTTTCCACCACAATAATCGCGTCGTCCACCACCAGCCCAATAGCCAGCACCATTGCCAACAGGGTCAGCAAATTGAGGGTATATCCCAGAGCATGCAGGATGGTGAGGGCTCCCACCATGGCCACAGGAATCGCCAGTGCCGGCACAATCAGCGCGCGCCAGGAACCCATGAACAAATAGATGACCAGGATGACCACCAGTAGTGCCAGGCCAATATTGATTTCCACTTCCTGCAGGGAGCTTTTGACAAACTGGGCCCCATTGTAAATGATGTCCCCCTGCATTCCCGGAGGCATGGTCGTCTTCAACTGGGTCATGACTTTGTGAATACCCTGGGCGACCTGCAGGGCGTTACTGCCGGGGGCCTGCTGAATACCGATATTGACAGCCGGCTGTCCATCCACCATGACGGATGAATCATAAGTCTGAGCGCCCAAAGAGACCTTGGCGACCTGCCCCAGATGGATGGGTACGCCGTGCACCGTCGCCACTACCAGATTGCGGAATTCTGCCGCACTATGCAGGGCGGTATTGGCACTGAGGGATACTGCCGTATATTCGCCGCGCAACCGCCCTACCGCCGCGACAAAGTCATTTTTCTTGAGCGCATCGCTGACCTGCACCGGGGTCACGCCCAATACCGCCATTTCCTGCGGATTCAGCCAGACCCGCATGGCGTAAGTATTACCGTTAGGCCCGGTACCCGGAGGCAGAATAGAGGTCAGACCCACGCCCGGAACCGATTGAATGGCGGGCTGCACGACGCGGGTCAGATAATCGGTAATCTGCTGCTGATCAAAGCCCTTGCCGTGGTAACTCAACAGCATCAGATAAGCCCCTGAACCAGACATTTCCTGAACCACCGGTTGCATGACCCCCTTGGGCAACTGATTCAGAACCGTATTGACCTTGCTTTGCACCTGCGACAGGGCGGCATTGGGGTTTTCCCCCATCCGCATATACAGGGTCAGAATGGAAATGCCGTCTTCACTGACCGCCGTCATATAGTTTATGCCCGGGGCCTGACCCACCGCCTTTTCCAGAGGGGCAGTGATAAAGGCGTTGACGGTTTTGGGGGTGGCCCCGAAATAGTGGGTCGTGACCGTGATCATCGAACTGGCAGTAGGCGGATATTCGGTGATGGGCATCAGCCCCAGGGAGCGCAGGCCAAAGAAAAACAGTACCAGGCTCAGGGAAATGGCCAAAATCGGGCGACGGATAAATGGTTCGGTAAAATGCATGTCGGTCTTCGTCCCTATAGATGCACAGCGTTATTGATCTGCACGGAGTCGCCACTGTGCAGCTTCACCTGCCCGGCGGTGACCACCATATCCCCGACCTTCAGTCCGGAACGAATCACCGTATCCTGGCCCTTCTGCATGCCGGTGAGCACTTTTCGTTCGCGGGCGATCAGCCGATGGTCCGGCCCGGGACTCAGCACATAAACAAAATCACCATAGGTATTGAAGCTCACCGCAACAGTAGGAATCACCAGCGCGGCTTTGGGTGCCTCTTTCTCCAGAACCACACGCACAAACATACCCGGCTTCAACCCCGGTTTTGCCTGGAGCAAGGCTCTCACACTGAGGGCGCGATTATCCGCGTGCACACGGCTGGAAATCGCCTGTACAGAAGCGCTGTAGTGCCGAACTGCGTCGCCATCGTGAATATCCACCTGCACCGGCGCACCTTTGTGCAGGGTCTGGGCATCGCGTTGCGGAACAGTGAAATCAACATACAAGTGCTGCAGATTTTCCAGATGCACCACAGCCGTTCCCGCATGAATATATTCGCCGGTATTGACGGTGCGCAGACTGAGTACCCCCGAAAATGGCGCGCGGAGTTGAGTGTCGGCCAGCGACTCCTGCAATGCTGAAACTTCTCCCTGGGCGGCCTCGGCATCGTATTGCGCCTTGTCCAGTGCGGCGGTGGATATGCCGTGAATGGCATAAACCTTTTGGGCGCGTCGATAATCCACCAAAGCCAGCCGGGCATGAGCCTGAGCTGCCTGCAACTGCCCCGGCAAGGCACCCGGATCCAGGGCGAGGAGTAACTGCCCCTTGCGCACGGTTTGTCCCGAGTGAAAATACAGTTTCTGAATAACCCCACCGACTTGCGGGCCAAGGGCGGCACCCTGCTGCGCCACCACCTCGCCAACGGCGGTCAATTCACCCGCTATATTGCGGGTTTTGACCTTGACCGCAGAAACCGTCACCACCGGATTGGCAGCAGCAAGCAATTGGGTATGCAAGCGTTGCTGCCGCCATGCGTACCAGCCGTACACGGATCCAAAAAGCAGCACAACAACCAATCCTAATAGAAGAAACGCCTTTTTCATGCGGGGGCTCCTGCAGTGTTTACCATGGGGGTGTCAGTGGACCCAGAATGCGCTTTGGATTCTGGTTGATCCGGCTGCCAGCCATCACCCAGCGCCACAAACAGCGCGACACTATCCAGATAGCGCTGACTGCGGCCTTGAATAGCGGCGACCGAATCCTGTTGATAGGCAATTTCGGCATTCAATACGGTGGCATAGTCCGTAGCACCATCCCGATATCGGGCCTCGGCCAGGTGCAGGGCCTTGGCAGAAGATTGCTGTGCCTGTTTTTGCTGAATATAGGCCGTATCAGCACTCTGCAGGGTGCGCAAGGCATCGGCCACTTGTTTAAAGGCATTCAATACCGTGCTGCGATACCGGTCACTGGCTACCTGATACTGATCCAACGCCGCACGCCGCTCTGCATGCAAGCTGCCGCCATTATAAATTGGCGCAGCCAAGCCAGCGCCCAGTGACCAGAGGGTGGAAACCGGGTTGAAAAACAGGCCACCGGTCATGGCTGCCTTGCCAATCTCCGCAGAAATATTGAATTGGGGATATAAATTGGCTGTCGCCACATCCGCCTGGGCAGCAGCAACCTTGAGCTCCGCTGTTGCCGCCTGGATATCCGGACGATTTTCAGCCAGTGCCGAGGGAATGGTCGTGGGCAAGCGGGCTGGTAAATGCAGACTTTGCAGAGCGGGAATGCTGAGGGGCACATTCGGCGTTTGCCCCAACAACGCCGCCAGGGCGTGGCGGGCTGCCGCCAACTCTGCCGCAAGAGGGGCAATGCGGGCACGCGCAGCGGCCGTCATGGCCGCCTGCTGTTCTACATTCTGCAGATTCTGATCACCCAGCTTATATTCCTGCTGCAACAGTTTCAGCAAATGGGCATCGGCTGTGGCAATCTGCCGGGCTGAATGCAACTGGGCGCGAGCGGCGGCACCACTGATGACAGCCCGACTGACGTCTGCGGCGAGAAACACTTCACTCTGATGCAGATTGGCCTTGGTCACCGCCGCCTGTGCCCGGGCGGCATGGACCAGATCTTTCTGCCGGCCAAACACATCCGGGTTATAGCTGACGTCAATGGTGCCCAGGAAAAGGCTATAGAGATTGCCCGGAATACGGTAACTTTGTCCGCCGTTGGCACCTGTCCGCAAGGCCCGCGCGCGACTGATTCCCGCATTTGCCGAAACCTGCGGAGCCAAGCCCCCCTGCGCAGCCAGCATCAGCGCCTGCTGCCTTGCCAAAGCCGCATGGGCTGCCTGCAAATCCGGGTTCGCCTGCATGGCCTGCCGGATATAGTTATTGAGCGGTTTGGAGTGAAACAACAACCACCAGGAACGCGCCTGCTGCTGCGTCCACTCGATTTTTTGCTGGTCTGCCGGCAAAGCAGCAGGATGGGCATTATAAGATGGCGGCGTACGCATCTTCGGTACGGACCAATGGGGGCCCACCGCACAACCCGCCAGACCGATCATCAAACCCGAGCCCAACAATATGGCGATGCCCCGCCTGCGTCTTCGGTATCCCGGCCAGCGCCGGGCCGCTGCATTTTCCTGTGCCATGCACTATCCTTGTTCAGGTCCAATGGAAGTTCAGGAAAAGCATAACGGGGCGGCCTGTAACAATCTTGCGCAGACAGCGCTCTGACATGTAACAAAGTGTCTGTTTATTTCCGGAGCACCCTGCTTGTTACATTTACGCTTGGTCTATCCGCATCCGGGGGGTACAGTACAATGCATGGAAAACAAAGTGCGAATTTTAGTGATTGATGATGACTTGCGACTCCGCAGCCTGGTGGAATCGCATCTGAAGGGCTATGGTTTTATGGTTCAGGGCATGGGTGATGGTCGCCAGATTGAAGCCAGCCTTGCAGAAAACCCGGTAGATCTCATTATTCTTGACCTGGGTCTTCCCCATGAAGATGGCCTGCAGATATGCCGACGCCTGCGCCAGCAGCACGACGTGCCGATTCTCATGCTCACCGCTCGGGGTGACGAAATCGACCGGATTTTGGGACTGGAAATGGGTGCCGATGACTATCTGGCCAAACCCTTTCATCCCCGTGAGCTGGTTGCCCGTATCCAGGCCATTTTGCGCCGGGCTCGGGGGAGCACACCCAGAAGCGCAGGGGCCGCCGCCAGCTTTGAAAAGGGCCCCTTTCGGGTGGACATGGGTCGCCAGGAAATTCATCTTCATGACCAGCTCCTCTCCCTGACCAGTGCCGAATTTTTGACCTTGGCCACCCTCATTCAGCATGAAGGACAGGCACTGACCCGTGAAAAACTGATGTGGTTGACGCGTGGCCGCCAACTGGAAGCCGATGACCGCAGTATCGATATGCAGATATCGCGGCTCCGCCGCCTGCTCGACAATGGCCCTGGTCGCCCCCGGCACATTCGTACAGTCTGGGGACAGGGTTACCTTTTCGTGGCCGAACCCTGAACATCCGTACCTTTTGGCCCCGCAGTACACTGGGGCGGACCCTGCTGCTACTCGGCCTGCTGCTGCTGGGCACCCAAGCCGCTGTTTACGTTCTTTTTCATCAGTATGTGATGAATCCAGCCGCCGCACGCTTTGCCGAGTTTCTGCTGCAAACCGATCACGCTCTGGTCAGCAGCGGGGCACAATATGCCCCCAACGGCCGTCTGCAATGGCGACCTGCCAGTGCCGAGCCAGGCAAAATTCCGGATAAGTACTTCATGGATAAAACGGCTCACTACGTCCAGCAGCAGGTACCCGGGGCCAGACTCCGCGTAGGTTTGGATGAGGGGACTACTACCTGGATGTGGATACGCGGCGGTCCTCACCAGCCCTGGCTCGGTATGCCGGTATCGCCGATGAACTTTGGTGGGCAGGGATTCATGTTCATGCGCCTCGGAGTCATTGCGTTGGTGACCTTGCTGGGGGCCTGGCTGATTGTCCGCCAGATTAACCGCCCCCTGGCCCGCCTGGCCGCCGAAGCTCCACGCATTGGTCTTGGTGACACCCCCGACACCCTGCAGCCCATCGGTGGTCCCCTGGAAGTACAGCACCTGACCCAGGCCATTACGGGTATGGCCAATGATCTGCATCGTCTTCATGAGGAGCGCACCCTGCTGCTCACGGGCATTTCCCACGAACTCCGAACGCCGCTGTCCCGACTGCTTTTGACCCTGCACTTGCCCGATTCAGATTTCCTGGAGCAAAAATCCGCCATGCGTGTGGATGTCAACGAAATGGACGAAACCATCGACAAGTTTCTGACTCTCATCCGCAGCGGGGATCAGGAAAAGGCCATAACCGTCAACGCACGGGACTGGCTGGAGGAAATGCAGGAAATTGCCAGGGAACGCTATGGGCTGGACATCAGCGTTGCGGAAAATCATTCTGCTGACGCTGCAAATTCTTTTCAATGCCGCCCCCTGGCGCTGGAGCGGGTGTTTCGGATTATTTTCGACAATACGCGCCGTTACGGCGACGGCAGCATGCAAATGAGGGTTCTCGGTCACGTCCGGCATACGGAAATACAACTGCGGGATTACGGCCCCGGAGTGTCTGCAGCGCATCTCCTGGCCATGAATCAGGGCACCCTTCCGCGCCAAACCGGCCATGGTGCGGGTATTGGAATACGCATCTGCAAGCGCATCATGGACTTGCACGGCGGGACCATACGTTTTGAGAATGCCGCAGAGGGAGGGCTGATGGTCAGACTACAATTTCCAGTCATTGCGCCTCTCAGGACTTGACAAATATCCATCAAACAGGAATCATTCGCATATCAAAAACGTAAATACGGATTATTCTTAATAATGGCTACAAGTAACCCTACAATACTTCAACGTCAGTCCCGCTGGTCTGTTTTTCTGATTGTACTTGGCCCCGGCCTGGTCGTCATGCTCGCCGATACCGATGTCGGCAGCATTATCACCGCCGCCCAAAGTGGCGCGCAGTGGGGCTTCAAACTGCTGCTGCTGCAATTTATTCTCATGCCGATTCTCTACATCGTGCAGGAACTCACCGTACGCCTGGGAATTTTCACCGGCAAGGGCCACGGTGAACTGATTCGTGAAACCTTTGGCAGCGGCTGGGCTTATTTGTCAGTATCCGGACTGAGCATCGCCACTACGGGCGCCCTGCTGACCGAGTTTTCTGGCGTAGCGGGAGTCAGCCATCTTTATGGACTGCCGCGTGCCGTGGGTGTCATTCTCGCCGCAGCCACCCTGCTGATCATCGTCTGGACCGGCTCCTACCGGCGCGTAGAGCGCATTGCCCTGATCATGGGCCTGTTTGAACTGGTCTTTTTCGGGATTGCCTGGGCCTCTCATCCCAGTATTCAGGATATTCTCCACGGTCTGACCCATGCGCCCATTACCAACCAGGACTATATGATGCTGGTAGCAGCCAACATCGGTGCTGTCATCATGCCCTGGATGGTGTTTTATCAGCAGTCCGCTGTTGCCGATAAGGGTCTTCATCCCGAACATTATCGGCATGCCCGCTGGGATACAGCCATTGGTGCGGTCCTCACCCAGGCCGTCATGGCCGCCGTGCTGATTGCCACAGCGGCCACCATCGGCCGGCTCAATCCTAACGCGCCCCTGAATACCGTCCATCAACTCTCCGAGGCCATCACCCCGTACCTGGGAGACACCTGGGGGCGCCTGGTGTTTTCCCTGGGTATTCTGGGGGCCGGCATGGTAGCGGCCATCGTTGCCTCACTGGCTGGAGCCTGGGGCTGGGGAGAAGTCACCGGATTCCGCCACTCCCTCGAACACCATCCCAAAGACGCGCCCTGGTTTTACGGAATCTATACCGCCATCATCATCGCCGGTGCCGTGGCCGTGATCAGCATACCCGACCTGGTCAGTCTGGATATTGGTGTGGAAGTCATGAACGCCCTGCTACTTCCCCTGGTTCTTGGTTTCCTGGTCGCTCTGGCAATGAAAGCACTTCCCGCCGAGCATCGCCTGCGTGGCCCATACCTTTGGCTGGTCCTCTTTGTGGTCATCTTGTCCGCCGGGCTGGGTGTCTATGGCGGCTTGACCAGCGTTCCCGGCCTCTGACTGGGCAACATCTACATACAGATAAACGTCCATCAACAAGAAGGGACTTTTTCACCGCAGATCCAGTCTGTGTTTACATGCTCAGCCAGTTTTGAACCTGCAACCCCGGCACCCGGGAAAACTCGGACGCATTGGCGGTGACCAAAACGGCATCCAGTGCCAATGCATGGGCAGCAACTAACAGGTCATTGGGACCAATGACTGCGCCTGATTGTGTCAGCCGATTCCGAATTTGTGCGTAAAATTCATCGGCGGGCTCATCGAAAGGTACAATTTCCAGCGCCGACAAAATGGCCTCGACCTGCGCTGTCAACCGACTTGATCCTTTCTTCGCCACACCATAGCGCAATTCACAGGCTACGATGATGGAAGTAAATACAGCATCTTCGCCAATCTCGGTAATCGCTTTTGCAATAGTACCCTGGGGCTGCTTGACCAAATCCGAGATAATATTGGTATCAAGCAGATAGCGCGCCGCTGAACTCACCAATCAATCTCGTCTAATGCGCGAAGATCCTGATCAAGGTCCGGCATTGTTTCGTCCAGGGCGGATAACGTGGCTAAGGTGGCAAGCAAGCCGCGTCGGCGAATCGGTTCAATCACGATCCGATCATCCTCTCTGCGCACGACCACCTCATCAGCGTCGAATTCAAACTCCCTGGGGATACGCACGGCCTGATTGCGGCCATTGCGGAATAAACGAACATGACGTTCAGAAAGCATGACTGACCCCACTATTGAAATATTTTGCATATGCTGAAGCATATGCCGTGTGACAATTTGAGTCAAACAACAGGAGAAATCATCTCCCTATCAGCCATTGTCATAAAACTGTCACATTCGGGGCGTACACTACGCTCCATAAATAGATGGAGATAATTGTCATGCCTCGAAACAAATTGCTTCTAGCCGTGCAGTTCAGTGCTTTTTGCCTGACTCTCCCTGCTATCGCCCATGCTGACACCCTGGCCAGTTTCATTAACAAGGGAGAAATCAACGGAGTTGTAAGATCCTACTATTTCAGCAAGCTCTACGGTGCCAGTAAAAAAGAAAATGCCGATGCCTATAGTCTGGGCGGCATTCTGAATGCGAAGACCGCCAGTCTGGACGGGTTTAGTGCCGGGGTGAGCTTTTATACGGCAAATAGTCTGGGCACCCACGGTGACGACAGCAAGAAGGTAGATACAACCCTTATGGGTATCGCCCCGTCTATCAATGCCTTGGGGCAGGCTTACCTGCAATATGCAATGCCGAAACTGTTATTGATCCGGGTTGGAAATCAGGTCATCAATACACCCTGGATCGGTGCTCGCGATTCACGCATGCTTCCCCAGACCTTCCAGGGCGTTTTCATCAAGGCACAACCTATTCAGGGCCTGACCCTGGAGGGTATGCGAATTTTCCGTTGGAAAAGCCGTACCTCCGATGACTATCACCGGGATAACCTGTATTACCCTACGGATTATCATGACGATCCGATGTATGGTGTTAAAGCCGTACTGCCCAAAAATGCCGAAGTCGCACAGGGGACACTGGCTTTTGCTGCCAGTTACAAAGGCATGGGTGCCAATCTTCAGGCTTGGTATTACAACTTTTACCAATTCGCGCAGATGTTTTACGGCAGTGCTCAATACACGCTAAAAACCGGAACGCCATTTTCTCCATTCATTGCAGCCCAGTTCATGCGCGAATGGCAAAACAACTCCATATTTCAAAAATATGATGCCAAACTATTTGCTCAGTCCGGCAGCGTCAACGCTACGCTCTGGGGTGGCAAATTGGGTGTCAAAATTCCCGACGGAAATGTTTTTGTTGCCTATAACGCCCTGACACCCCATGCGGACAGCTTCGGTGGCGGCGCCATTGTATCTCCCTATGGGAATTACACCGCCATGTACGCTTCCTTTATGACCAACAATCTGCTGTCTTTTGGTCCCGGTCACGTCTGGCGGCTTGGCGCCACATACTGGGCATGGCAGAAACAAATCCGCTTTATTACCGGATATTCCCGTTTTGATACAAATTACGACGGCAAAACCAATGGTGTTTACCTGGATTTGACCTATTTTCCGAAAACGTTGCAGGGTCTCTCCATTCGTGATCGGGTTGCCATTGATAATGGATTAAAGTCCTACGATGGCAGCAGCTTTATTTATAACCGCCTGATGCTTCAATATGCATTCTAAATCTCAAAGATACTGCTTGTCGGGTCATCATGGTTGCTGAACTGCAGGTAAAAAATCGGCCGGCAATCGCGGCGGTGCCCAACGACCCGGCCCTTTCCGTGCAGGGACTGGATCTGCGCTTCGGCGCCCAGAGCGTTTTGAGTAACGTCCAGATGGATCTTAAGGATGGTTGTTATGCCTGTCTGCTGGGGGAATCGGGATCAGGTAAAAGCACCTTGCTGGCGGCCATTGCCGGGCTCATCAAGCCTCAGGCAGGAAGCATTCGCCTGCGCGGGCAAAATGTATTTATCGCCGGGAGCATACAGATTCCTCCCGAAAAACGCGGCATTGGTATGGTTTTTCAGGATGCGGCGCTCTGGCCCCACCTCCGGGTCATTGATAATGTTCTTTTTCCCCTGCGCGCTCAGGGGCTTCCGGTAGATCGCGAGCGGGCCATGCTGCTGCTGGAAAAAATGAACATTCCTGCTACTGCAGCAAAACGCAAACCCCATGAATTATCGGGCGGGCAACGGCAGCGGGTCGCCATAGCCCGCGCCATCATCGCCCGTCCGCGTCTGGTCTTACTGGATGAACCCCTGTCCGCCGTAGATCAGGGGGTTCGCGAAGAAATCCGCTACTTTCTCCGTACCCTGTTTCGTGAAGAAGGCATTGCCGCCCTGCATGTCACCCATGATCCCGGCGAAGCCTTTTATCTGGGTCAACATGTTGGCGTCCTCCATGACGGTCATCTGGAACAGTGGGATCAGCCGGAGAAACTGTTTCGCTTTCCGGCCAGTGAAAATGTAGCTCGACTCAGCGGCTCCGTCCGAAGCCTGCCCGTAAAGATTATTCAATATCAGGGCGGCAAAGCTGAAGTCGCGTTGGCAAATGGCCAGAAAATATGGGTACCCGGGGCCGATACACTGCGTGAAGGCAAGCCTGGCCTTTTGCTGCTGCGCCCCGGGGATATTGACTGCGACAGCCCGGAAGCCACATTTGCTGGCGAAGCCATGCATTCCCATTGGAGTGATGGTCGCTATCTGGTGCATTTGCAGGCTTTCGGCCAGCACGAATTATTGAGCTACTCCCAGCAGAGCCATCTGGGTCCGCGCCACTGGCAAATTTACCCGAATCACGGCTGGTGCATTCCTGCCGAAACAACCGCAACTCAGGAGAAAATCCCATGAAACCCGTAGTCAAACAAGTTACCTTGGCCATCATGAGTCTGGCATTTGCAGGCACTGCCTCTGCCGCTACTTTGACGCTGTACAGTGCTGCGCCAGCCTCTTTAGCCAAGGCCCTGGCGCGCGCATTCAGCAAAAAAACCGGTGATCACGTCGCCGTGTGGACATCCAGCACCGGAAAAGTCATGGCCCGCCTGGCCGCCGAAGCTGACCATCCCCATGCCGATGTGGTCATGGTCGCCGACTGGACAGCCGGCCTGGAACTCGCCAAAGACAAGATGGTGTATGACTACCAACCAGAAAGCATCGACAAAAATCTTTTCCCGGCCATGCAGCTCAAAGGACCTTTCCTGCCCTATGGTGCCGATACGGTTTCCATCGTCATGAACACCAAAGCCTTGCCCAAGGGCGCGAGCATGCCTAGCAGCTGGTTTGATCTGACCGCCCCCGTCTGGAAAAACCACCTCACCGCGCCCAACCCGCTGCTCTCCGGCACGGCTTCGGATTTTGTCATTGCCTTTGTGGATAAATACGGCAACAAGGCCTGGCAATATTTTTCCGACCTGAAAGCCAATGGCACCGTCTGGCCGGGCACCAATCATGCGGCGCTGATGCCGGTACTTTCCGGTGAACGCAGTGGAATGGTGGAGTGCGTTGGTCATGCCGCCGTGCAGGCCAAGGTACAGGGCAACTCCATTCGGCTGATTTACCCGAAAGAAGGCACCATGCTGATTCCCCGCCCCATCATGATCATGCAGTCAGCGCCGGATAAAAAGCTGGCCGAACAGTTTGTCAATTTCACCATGTCCCCTGCCGGACAAAAACTCGTCGCCAAATATAATCTCTATCCTTCCCTGAATGGCGTTGCCGCCAAACCCGCCCTGGCCAAGCTCGGTACTTATCCGGTCATGCAGGTCAACTGGGATCAGGTCGCCGCAACCCGCGCCAGCGTGCTGGCCAAATTCCGCAAGGACATTCTCGGTCAATGATGGGACGCAGCCTGAATCGGCTGCTGGTTTTTGGCATCCTTGGCCTGCTGGTTCTCGCACCACTGGCCACCATCGTTTTCGAGGCGCTGCAGCCCGACGCCAGCCATCATCATGGCATGGCTCTGCTGCAGTTGGGAGTAGACCAGCACTTTATCCACGCTCTGCTGGGCACCGCAGGCATGGCTGCTCTGGCGGTGGTTTTTGCGCTGCCCATCGGGCTGATTCTGGCCTTGTTGATGTTTTACGCCCCGCCCAAATTCAGCTTGCTTTGGGAAGGGCTGATTCTTATCCCCTTTTTAATACCACCTTACCTGACTGCCGAGGCCTGGACCTTGCTGGTTGGTCCAGTAGGACTCATTGAACAACTCATCCATGGTCTCGGAACGCCCCTGGAAAATTTTTTGTACTCGTTGGCGGGAATGGCTGCGGTAATGGCCCTGCATCTCACCCCGCTGGTGTACATCATTCTGCGCGCAGCCTTACAGAATGGGGATTTTCGCCTGATTCAGGCAGCCCGTGTACATGGGGCAGGACTGTGGCGGGCCTTTCGCGTCGGCGTTCTGCCTCTGGTCCTGCCTGCATTGGCTGCTGCAGGTTTACTGGTTTTCCTGGATACTTCAGCAGAATTTGGTGTTCCGGCCTTGCTGAGTGGCTATGCCGGAGTCACTGTGCTCAGCACCAGCATTGAGGCCGCCACCAATGTCTGGCCCGTCAATTTGCCACGCGCTTCGGCCATCGGCCTGGTATTGTGTACCCTGGGCATTGTCGCCTGGTTTTTTTATCGCCCCCTGGCCAATGAAAACCGTGGGCAGATTCACCAGCTTCGCTACCCGAGCCGCTGGTGGTCGATGCTTCCTCTAGCCGCTTTTGTGTTGATTGCCATGTTGTTACCCATCGGGGCGGTGCTGGCGGTGTCTTTTGAGAAAGCCCTTACGGTAGGACTGAAATTCAGCAATTTCACCTGGCATCATTACCATCATATTCTCTCGCATCAATCCACTGCGTTCGGAGCCCTTGAAACCAGCCTGGAACTCGCCGCCCTGGTGGCTTTTGGTACCATGGTGGCCGCCCTGCTGACGGCCAATATTGTCCGCCGTGGTGGTCGTTTTGCTGCTTTTCTGGATTTGCTGGCTACCCTGCCCATGGCCATACCCGGCGTTGTCCTGGCCGTGGGCATGATCCTTTTCTGGAATGCGCCGTGGAATCATCTGCCCGTCTTCGGCACTACCGCCATTCTCGGCGTGGCCTATGCCACTACCACCTTTCCCTTTGCCATGCGCTATGCCCGTGCCGGGCTGGCGCAAATACCGCCGCTTTTGGATAACGCCAGCCGGGTACATGGTAGTGGGCCCTTGCGAACTTTCCTGAAAGTGCATATTCCCATCGCCTGGCCGATGCTGATTGGGGGTGCGACCGTAGTATTTGCCCTGTCCATGCGCGAACTGGTGGCCTCGTTGATGCTGCAGCCTGCGGGGGTACAGGTGATTTCCACTTACATTTATGCCAATTTCCGGCAAGGCGTCATTGGTGATGGCATGGCCATGTCGGTCATTGGCGTGCTCAGTTCGGCACTCATCCTGGGAGTAGCCCGGGGACTGCTGCTGCGTCGTTAAATTTTATCGTGTTGCCACTATACTCGTACTGGAGTCCAGACATGAACAAGTGCAAGCTTATTACCACCCTGCTGATTGCTGTTTTAGGTGGCGTCTGCCTGCCCCTCGTAGCTTCTGCCACACCGGCTGAAATCATCCTGCTGCGCCATGGCGAAAAAATGAACCCCTATGCCCTGTCACCCGTGGGTCAGGCCCGCGCAGCGGCCCTCGCTCAGCAGTATCTGGGAAAAAACGCAACCCATAGCCTGCTGCCAGCACACGAAAAGCCCGCCGCCCTCATGGCCATCACCCTGCATACCATTGAAACCATGACCCCGACAGCGCAGAGCTGGGGGCTTCCGGTGACGGCCTTTACGGTCGTTCCGGAACCCGGTCTGAGCAAACATCAGAAAATGGTGCAGGAAAATCTCCGCACCCAGGAGGCCGTACACGACATCATGACCAATCCCGCCTATGACCAGAAGGTTGTGGTCATCATGTGGGAACATAAACATATTGCCAATGCCAGGCTGGAAGCCCAGTTTCCTGGACAACAGGTCACTTTCCGGCAATTGCTGCATCTCGGCAAATTCAAGAATGTCCCCCAAACCTGGCCCAAGAAAACTTTCGATTACTTCTGGATTGTTCGTTACCAACCCGGCGACACAACCCCCGTTTCCTTCAGCATGGAACAGGAAAAGTTTACCGGACAATATGCCCGGTTGCCTGAAAATGCCTGGGGAAAGCCGGAATAGCGCCATCTTGCCGCGCAGCAAGGTCTATCGGGCTTCTGGTGAATGCGCCTTGCGCAAAGTCAGATTAATGCGCCGTGCGCCCACGAGAGGGTGTTCTCCCGCCTTGATCGGAGCAATGCCATGATAGCGCAGGCGGGCAGGACCGCCCCAGACCAACACATCACCATGCTCTACAAAAATACGTTTCACCTTATCCCGGCGTTGTACACCGCCAAACAGAAAAGTGGCTGGCAAACCCAGAGAAATGGAAACAATGGGCGCATCCATGTCCTGCTCGTCCCTATCCTGATGTAAAGACATCCGCGCTCCCGGAACATACACATTCACCAGACAGGCATCTGGCGTGAACCCGGCAAAACCCGCTTTTTCCGACGCAGCTTGAGCCAAATTCAAAATAATGGCGGGAATTTCCGGCCAAGGCTCCGCATTTTCTGGATCCTTGGACACATATCTATAACCCTGCCTGTCCGACACCCAACCCCATGAGCCGAAATTACTCATGGCAACGGACATTGTTTTTCCACCCGGGGTACGCATCTGCCGCAGCGCCGACTGCATCAACCCCTGTTGCACCGCTTGAATCAGGGATTCGGCATCATCTAAAGCCCACCCCCTCAGAATCGTGGCTCCTTCTTCAAGCGATTCCGCCGCCGGAGCAGGCAAGGGATAGTTTTCAAAAAGATCTGCCGTCACAGCACCCCCTCCTGCCAACACCGTGCAATTATCGCGGCTTGCCGGTCTGATGTCCAAGCCAAGGCCAAATCGCGCGCCAGCACAACGGGAAATGCTATACTGGGACGAGTTCGTCGGGCTTACAGCTTCGGATGCAACACCAACCTTCAGTCAAGGAGTTGATTTGTCCAGTTCAGTCCCTTCCCGCATGAATTCCGCCAGCCGTGCCCTCTGGCCCAATTTTTTTATTACCGGAACAGTGAAAGGTGGCACCACCTCTTTGTATCGTCACCTTCGCGGGCATCCCGAGGTATTTTTACCGGCCTTCAAAGAACCGCACTATTTTGCCCGGATTCAGCCCAAGCCAGAACACCGGCATCTCATTGAACACATCAGTGAAGAACATGCCTACCTGCATCTTTACGAAAATGCCGGGAATTTTCCGGCCATTGGTGATGCCAGTACCTCCAACCTCTGGTATCCGGAGGCTCCGGCACGTATTCATGCCGCCGCCCCCGATGCCCGTATTATCATTTTATTGCGCGACCCGGTCAGCCGCGCGCACTCCCACTACCTGATGGATTTTCGTGAGGGCCTTGTGGACCTTCCTTTTTCAGTTGAGTTACTTCAGGAGGATTTTGCGCAACGTGATAAAGGCTGGGGCGTGTCCCGACTGTATGTGGACCTTGGTTTGTATCACGATCAGGTACAGCGCTATCTGCAAATTTTTGGTGAGGACCAGGTACTGGTCCTGCAATTTGACGATCTGGTAAATGCGCCTGAACAGACTCTAAAGCGCGTAGCTGCTCACTTGCATATTGACCCTGCACCCTTTCAGGAAATGGATGTAGACCAGGTGCACAATGGCTTCAAGGCCCCCCGGGGGAACTGGTCGCGTCGATGTGCCTCCAGCCCGCTGGCCCGCTGGATTGGTTATCATCTGATGCCCAGAAAGCTGCAATGGTGGCTATATCAGAATCTGATCCTGAAAGCCGCTGCCAAACCGCAGATAGATCCGGCTGCACGTCAGTATCTGGAACAAATTTACGCACCGGATATTGAAAAACTGGAAACCTTATTGGGACAGAAAATGCCAGCGCTGCGCTCTTCCTGGTAAAAATCAGTCACTCCAGCCATACTTTTTGAAAATAGCCGCGCCCTTCCTGGAAAGGAGGAAGTGATAAAAAGCCTGCGCCTCAGGATTATTTTTGCCCTGGTTAGTGAGCGAAATGTCCATGTCACGGTAGAGAATATGACGCGGGCCCAGAGGCACCAAATCGGCGACCTGCGGATGTGCAATCTGCCAGATGTTGTAGATAATCCAGGCGTCAGGGGGGTTGGTCCCCGTCCAGCGTTGCAGAGCTTCCGCACTGTTGGGGGCAAAATAAACGATGTTGGCGCGCAGGCGCCGAATAGTATTCAGGTTACCGTTCTTGCCAGCAATATCCTCCCACAGACCTGTTTGCCCTGCGCCCTGTACCACCATCACCCTCACTCCCGGTTTGAGGAGGTCCCGAAAGTTTTTGATGTGCAGCGGGTTACCCGGATGGACGAGGATGGCCGCTGGTCGTAAATAAGCGGGGATAATGGTTTTTACGTCCACAAGGTCGGGAAGTCCCTGCAAATAGCTGGTCATCATGTTCTCGGACCCGCTATAGATGAGATCGCCGTTAGCCATGGCCTGATCCCGCCATTTCTCAATGGGACCCGCCTCAACCAGTATCTTGATCTGGTGACTCTTGGAGAACGCCTGCGCGGCCATCTTCATGGCAGGTAATGGTCCACCTGGACCATAAACATGCAATTCCAGCTGTTTCGCCCAAGCCGAACTGCTGGTAAACAGTAAACCTACACAGCCAACAATATAAAAGCATTTCAAAAACAATCCACGAAATCCA
>DYJM01000147.1 GCA_020723125.1 Acidithiobacillus ferrivorans | reverse complement strand
CACCGAAGAATCCTAATAATGTCGGATCAGGTCACCAATGGAAATTCACTGACCATTGAGCAGAACGAAGCGTTGGCCAACACAGACTTTGCCCGACGCTTCGGCAGGCGTCAGTCGGTCTATCGCGCTTATGCCGGTGGCGGCAAAACATTCATCCTTCTTAAAACAGCAGAACAGCTAGATGGCGAAGCCCTGATAATCGCCTTCAACGCTGCCATCATCCAGGACCTGCAACCCCGAATCAAAAAATTCGGGAACAGGGTCAAGGCCATGACCAGTCACAAACTGGCCAGGGAAAGCCTGCCGGAGGATTACCGCCGATGGGTAAAAGCCAGTCTGGATGAACACAACGGCGACCTGGCTGTGCCACAGATTGTGGAAGCCCTCGATTTACAAGACTTCAATCAGGATGGATTGGGATGGCCAGCAGTACAGGTTGCCACACTCGTTAAGCGTAGCATCGCCAAGTTTTGCCATACGAATGATACGGTGTTGTCGGCCAGACATATCCCCAATGGCAGAGCGTTTTCCAGTGAAGCAGTGGATATGATATTGCACGAATCACAACGACTCTGGAGCGCTTTTGAATCCCTGTCCGTGCCGATTACCCATGACGTGTATTTCAAGATATGGGCCCTCAGCAAACCACAATTCAACATCCCTTATCGGCTGATCGACGAGGGACAGGATACCAATCCCGCACTGTCTGGCGTGCTGTTTGACCAAAAGAATGGCCTGAATATCTGGGCGGGTGATCCTTACCAGAGCATCTACGCCTGGCGCGGAGCACAAAACGCATTGGCAGAAGCCTCAGAACGTAGCGATTCCGTCACCAGCTATCTGACGAAATCCTTCCGGTTCGGTGAAGAAACGGCTGAGATGGCGACAAAGCTCCTGAAACTGGTCGGGGAAACCCGCGCCGTGAAAGGAACCGGGTCCACCAAAATCCAGGGAGTTTTCAAAGAAATCACACCGAATGACTTAGCGCACAAGGTATCTTCTCCTTTTGCATGGATCGCCTTCACCAATGCCGCACTGATACAGGCCGCTATCGTCTGTGTCGATGCCCGTATCCCCTTCCATATTGTTGGCCAGGGGAGCCAAAAACAGATGTTGAGCCTGCTCTACTCCGCCATGGCCCTTAAACGCGGCGAAATCAAACCGGCTGGACCGCTCGGCGTCTACCGATACTGGAGCGATCTGGAAGATGAAGCCATAATCAACCCCAGCGGTGAGGCCGCCAGACTGGTGCGCCTGTCACAATACCCCGGATTCCATGACGCGGCAGAAGCCTTACGCAAAAGCACCCCTACGGAAGCCGGTGCCAAAGTCATTCTGAGTACCGTACATGCGGCAAAGGGACGTGAATGGGACCTGGTCGTGCTCGACAAGGATCTGGATGCCAACCGCGATGATGGAGATCGCCGCCTGTATTTAAGTGCGTCAGGAGACCTCATCTTTGATGACTGTGAGGACATCCATTTGCGCTACGTCGCCATTACCCGCGCCCGCAAACGCCTGGTGATGGCCTGCCCCAACCTTTATTACTGGCTGACCCATTAAAAGCCTGCGGATAACCAACAATAACGCCCACACAGGAGACCTCTATGTACCGCGTCGCCCGCTTCATGCTGATTGCCAGTAGCCTATGCCTCAGTCCGCTGGCATCGGCCGGCACCGCGCCCACAACCACCCCAACCACCCCACAGACCACAGCAAATGCCCGTACCGACACTACAGCACCCGTACCAGCACCCGATAGCCCGCAGGCCATTCAGGACCTCCATGACCTGCTAATAAAAGCCTACCTTGCGGGGAAAGCCTCCGACCAGCAAGGCGGCATGCCACAAGTAACCGGATTACCAACACCACAAGGGGAACTCCCCACTGGTGAAGTAACCGCTCCTGTACCACATGCTCCTCGCCCTATCCTCGCCGCGTGGGTTGAAGTGCTGCGCAATGCAATAGACACCCTCAGCAGCGCCGCTTTTATTGCCGCATGGGGGTTTGCCTTGGGCATGGTTCTGATCGGTATAGCCGCACTGTTGCTGGCGATGAACCTGAGACGCAAACCCCGGTAATCCTGATTCCAGACCGACACCACCGCCCGGCTCGTCCGGGTTTTCTTACGCCACAATCTGTCCATCTCAGCAGGTGCTATGGTGCGCATGCCAATCACCACCGACCTTTTCCCTGTGTTTCCTGACCTTTTTGTGTCTGATGGAAAACCTTTTATTCACGCTGTTGAACCTTTTGTTTGCATGGCAAAACCTTTTTATTGATTCGGTAAACCTATTTGTTATCACGGAGAACCTTTTTGTTGATGCGGTAAACCTTTTTGTTGACTTTGTGAACCGTTTTTCTTCTGATTTCAACCTTTCCAAAACACGATTTTGACCTTTTTATAATGGGTTTCCAGACCTGAAATGATGCCCGAACAGGGTCGGATTCAGCGCTTAAAAGACCCCTGTTTATGTGCTTTACCGTTTCTGCCACTTCTGCCGCTTTTCCCGCATACTGCCTACTCTATGACTTTCTCGGGTATCTCCATTTCGGGGGGGTATGCGGGGCCCATTTGCGGGTCTCTTCGGGGATCGTTTTTGGGGCGCCGTCAGACCATGACAAGACCCGCACTGGAGCGTCGCGCATGGCAGTCCGAGCACCTGCTCAGGCGGTAATAAAAAATGAGTGGTTTTGTTCTCATGAACCGCTGGATAATTTCTGGTTCTGAGAGGCTGCTCACCTAACGGCGTGACAGTAAAGGTGACCAGTCACGAAAAAGGCCCACCTGCTCAGCGACAATTATCTTGTCCGGTCGACGACAATTACGATGGCCGGTAGGACCCGGAGAGTGAACCATTCCGGGGGCTGGCCTCACGAACCCGGTATCGATGCTTCCCTGGGAGGCGCGCGGATGTGAGCAGACGATGCCTACT
>DYJM01000037.1 GCA_020723125.1 Acidithiobacillus ferrivorans | reverse complement strand
ATCAGCTGGGCACTGGTACCACCCAGCACATTACCGCCCAGACCATTATTCAGGCCATTGGCCATACCATTGCCGAGACCCGCTTCGTCATACGCACCCTGGATGAAATAGTTGACGCCAGGAACCGCTTCACCCTTGAAGCCCAGACGGATGCGGTTGGCACCAAATATCAGTCCATTGGAAGTACCGGGACCGGTGCCGAACTGCTGGGCACCCGTGATCTGGGCATACCCAAAAACAACCGGACCGGTGTCATTACTGGAACTGTCTGCAGCAAAAGCCACACCAGGAACCAAAACTGCGGCCGCAACGGCCAAAGCGATAAGATTCTTCTTCATGATAAAGCTCCTCCTCGAGAGCATTGTTTGGATACTGCGCTGCAAGTTATAGCACCGGTGTGGACACTATGCAACATTTTGACAACACCTTTTTTACAACGTCGGCAAAATAAATACAAAATGCGATTTATTTTCACCTGATCCGGCAATCCGGTTTGACAGGGAAGCAGGCCTGAAGCTATCATCGCCGCCACTCTTGGGGAATCGTCTAGCGGCAGGACAGCGGACTCTGACTCCGCTAACCGTGGTTCGAATCCACGTTCCCCAGCCAAGAACATAGCAGCGCCCAGGATTTTCCTTGGCGCTTTTTTGTTGCCATGATGACACTGGCCCCTTTCGAGCCTTTCGCTTTAGTCCGTGCTAAACTCTTGCCCATGATAGCTAAAACTGATCAGACTGCCCGCAGCGCACTGAATTTCACGAAAATGCATGGCCTCGGCAATGATTTTGTCGTGTTCGATGGTATCCGCCAGCGGGTCCATCTGACGCCAGAACAAATCCGCGCCATGGCTGACCGGCATTTTGGTATTGGCTGCGACCAAATCCTGCTGGTAGAAAACCCCCAGTCCCCGGACTGTGACTTCCGTTATCGCATTTTCAATGCGGACGGCGGAGAGGTCGCCCAGTGTGGTAATGGTGCGCGCTGCTTTGCGGTTTTTGTCCGCCGCGCGGGGCTCAGTGACAAGGAGGTCATTCAGGTAGAAACCCAAGCCGGACAAATGCAACTGCGCATCCTCGAAAACGGCGAGGTAAGCGTCAATATGGGGGCTCCACGTTTTGCTCCAGAGGACATTCCTTTTAGAACTCAGGAAGAAGGCCCCGAATACCTGCTGGAAGTCCATCATGATACCCTGCGCCTGGCCGCACTCAGCATGGGTAATCCCCATGCCGTGCTGCGCGTGCCGGATGTGGCCACAGCACCCGTCACCCAGCTCGGGCCACAAATCGAAAAACACCCGGATTTTCCGCAGCGCTGCAATGTCGGATTCATGGAAATCTGCGACCACTCCCACATCCGCCTGCGGGTCTGGGAACGTGGTGCCGGAGAAACCCTGGCCTGCGGCAGCAATGCCTGTGCGGCGGTGGTGGCCGGGATCCGCTGGGGAGCGCTGGACCAGGCCGTTGCGGTAGATCTTCCGGGGGGTCGCTTGCACATTCAATGGGCAGGACCGGGACAAGCCGTTATGATGACAGGACCGGCGCAGGTGGTTTTTGACGGAACCTGGCTCTTGTGACGCATTAGTTTGACAGACAAAGGGGAACAGCCTCATGCAGAACACCACGGTACAAGCCATAGCTGACAGCCTGAACTGCGACGCCCGGGATCTGGCTTTTCTGCACAAACTGACAGATCAGGAAGGCGAAACCCTCGCCCGCCTGATCGCGGCACTGGAAGTACACAGCGCCCCCGAAAGCTACAGCGATACCCATTGGGAGGATGATTAAGTTGGCAACAGCCCCCGAACACGATGCTCAGGCCGAACAAGTCCGCCAGTACCTGCTCGAACATCCGCAATATTTATGGGATCAGGAAGATCTGTTACTGGCCCTGACCCTTCCCCATGTCGGTCGCGGGTCCGCCTCCTCCCTGCTGGAAAGACAGGCGCAGCTTTTACGCGACGAAAACAGCCGTCTGCAGCAACGCATTGCCGCCCTGCTGGGTGCCGCCCAACAAAATGCCGCGCTGGGCCTGCACCTTTCGGATCTGGCTACCGAATTGCTGAACACGCCGGACTGTCCGGTCACCTTGAATACCGTGCTGACCCGGCTGCGCGAAGGTTTTCAGGTGGAGGCGCTGGCATTGATTGCCCGCACGCCGGTGTCGGGTCTGCCCCAGTTTACAGTGCTTGAAGAAGCGGATTTTCTGGAAATACTGGACGGCTCGCCGCCCACCCAAGCGGCCACTGGTCTTTCTATCAACCCGCGCCTGCGGAGCACCTTGTTTGCAGCCGAGGGCGCAGCTCTGGAATCTTTTGCCCTGATTCCATTGGTCGGCCAGCATATTCAGGCGGGCATTGTGCTGGGCAGTCAGAATCCTGAGCGTTATGCCAAGGATGCGGGTGCGGATTTGCTCAATCAAATTGCCCGTCTGGTGACGGCCGCTCTGGATCGCTGCCTGACCCCATGTTGATGCAGGAAGCAGTCAACGACTTCACAGCGGCGCTTGCCCGCAGCGGGCGCAGCAGTCCTGCCACTGTCGCGGCTTATCATCGCGACTTACAAGCTTGGTTGCACTTTATGCAAAGCCGGGGACATCAGGACATTGCCCATATCCAGCCCGGCGATTTGCGCGCTTATCTGATGGCGGAACGCAGTCGCGGAGTGGCTGTGCGCAGCCTGCGCAGACGCTTCGCCGCCCTGCGTGCCCTGTATCGGCATTTGCAACAGGCATTACCGGATTTATCGAATCCGGTGCAGGGCATCATGATGCCCAAATCCGAACAACCCCTGCCGGACTGGTTGACCGTCGATCAGGCCAAACAGTTGATGGACCCTGCCGAAAAGCCCTCTACAGCCCCCGATTTTGCGCAGAGCCGCGATCAACTGATCCTGGAACTGCTCTATTCCAGTGCTCTGCGCGTCAGTGAACTGGCGGGATTGGACCTGCAGGATCTGGATCGTCATGGCGGGACCGTGCGGGTCATGGGCAAAGGCAGCAAGGAGCGCATTGTTCCAGCCGGAAAAACCGTCTGGCGAATGCTCGATCTGTATTTGCCCCTCCGTCATGCCCTGCTTATGGACAGGCATCTGCTTGAAGAAAACGCTTTACTGCTCAACGCCTCTGGCCATCGTCTCAGTGTTCGCAGCATTCAGATCCGCATAAAAGAAATGGGAGAAAAACGCTTGGGGCAGCATATTCATCCCCACACCCTGCGCCATAGTGCCGCCAGCCATTTTCTCCAGTCCGCCGGAGATTTGCGCGCCGTACAGGAATATTTGGGACACGCAGGTATTGCAACCACGGCAATTTATACCCATATGGATTATCAGCAGTTGGCGCAGGTATATGATGCGGCCCACCCGCGCGCCAGACACACAAAACGCCCGGAAACCGAGGACAAGTTATGACAGATGCATTACCCATGCACGGCACCACCATACTTTGCGTGCGTCGCGGCAGCAATGTGGTGATGGCCGGAGATGGTCAGGTAACTTTTGGCAATACCGTCATGAAAGGCAATGCCCGCAAGGTAAGGCGTATTGAACCGGGGGTATTGGCTGGCTTCGCGGGTGCCACCGCCGATGCCTTTACCCTGCTCGAACGCTTCGAGGCCAAACTGAAAGCCCATCCCGGACAACTGGCCAAGGCGGCCGTTGAACTCGCCAAGGAATGGCGCACCGACCGGGTATTGCGGCGCCTGGAGGCGATGCTGGCCGTTGCGGACGATAAGCAAAGTCTGATTGTTACCGGCCAGGGCGATGTGCTGGAACCGGAATTCGGCATTATTGCCATTGGCTCCGGTGGTCCCTTTGCCCTTTCTGCGGCCCGTGCCCTGCTTGAAAATACCGAGCTGCCGGCCCGTGCGGTCGCCGAACGGGCGCTGGGCATCGCCGGAGACATCTGCATTTATACCAACCACAACCATACGATTGAAGAACTATGAGCATGTCTGAAATGACCCCCCGTGAAATCGTCCAGGAACTGGACAAGTACATCATCGGCCAGTCTGACGCCAAGCGTGCAGTGGCCATTGCCCTACGCAACCGTTGGCGGCGCGGCCAGGTGCCTGCCCCCCTGCATCAGGAAATCACCCCCAAAAACATCCTGATGATCGGACCTACCGGCGTCGGCAAAACCGAAATTGCCCGCCGTCTGGCGCAATTGGCCAATGCCCCTTTCATCAAGGTGGAAGCCACCAAATTCACAGAAGTGGGTTACGTCGGCAAGGATGTGGAATCCATTATCCGCGACCTGACCGAAACGGCGGTAGACATGATTCGTAGCGAACGCCAAACGGCCATGCGCCAGCGCGCTGAAGAAATGGCCGAAGAACGCATTCTCGATGCGTTGATTCCCGGCCCCCGGGACAGCACGGTGCCACGCAGCGATGCAGGGACCCGCCAAAAATTCCGCAAGATGCTCCGCGAAGGCAAACTGGATCAGCAGGAAATCGAAATTGAGCTTGCTGCTCCCAAAGCGGGTGTGGAAATCATGGCACCAGCGGGTATGGAAGAAATGACCAACCAGCTTCGGGATATGTTTTCCAATATGTCCCAGGGTAAAACCAGCACCCGCAAGGTGCCGGTGGCGGAAGCCCGGCGTCTGCTGACGGATGACGAAGCTGCCAAGCTGGTCAATGAAGAAGAAGTACGGGCTCTGGCCCTGGAAAGGGTGCAATCTGGCGGCATTGTTTTCATCGATGAAATCGACAAGGTGGCGGTGCGCTCCGGTAGTCAGCAGGGTGCCGACATTTCCCGGGAAGGGGTGCAGCGGGATTTGTTGCCGCTGGTGGAAGGGTCCAACGTCAGCACCCGTTATGGCGTGGTGAAAACCGACCATATCCTGTTCATTGCCTCCGGGGCATTTCATCTCAGCAAACCCTCGGACCTGATCCCGGAACTGCAAGGACGACTCCCCATTCGCGTAGAGCTGGATGCCCTGAGTGCGGCAGACCTGGTCCGTATTCTGCAGGAGCCCGAAAACGCCCTGGTGCGTCAGTACAGCGCCCTGCTCGCCAGTGATGGGGTCACCCTGCAATTTACTGATGATGGCGTACGGCGCATTGCCGAAATCGCGCAACAGGTCAACGAACGGGTCGAGAACATTGGCGCCCGGCGCCTGCATACCATCATGGAACGCCTGCTGGAAGAAGTGGCTTTTTCGGCGCCAGACCTGAGTCAGCCCAGCGTCGAAGTCAATGCAGAATATGTGGATGGGCGCTTGCAGGATCTGGCTCAGGACGAAGACCTGTCCCGCTATATTTTATAGACCGAATTGTGTGACCGGAATGGAATTCAGGGCTTGAGATAAAACGCTCCAGCCGCCTGGGCTTGGGCAATGGCAATGACGCCTGACAGAACCAGATGACTGCCAGCAGGCCGGGCGGCGGGGTCCAGACCCATGTTGCGGAGACTGTTTTCACAAAAATCCACGCATAAACCGGCGCTGATCCGCTCTTCGATTTCCCGCCGCCAGTGACCATGCGCCCACATTGAAACCGGGGACTGACCATTGGCAATGACGCGCAGTGCCTGATCGGGATCCGCCGCCGCTGCATTGCGCACATTGGCCAACAAATTCGGCCAACGTCCTGCATCATCAATATGAAACAACAACATCTGTTCAGGCCGCCGGACTGAGTGCCAGCATTTTCTGCCGCAGCTTGCCCATGCTGCTTTTTTCCAGCTGGCGGATACGCTCTGCAGAAACGCCCAGCTCATCACCCAGCGCCTGTAATGTCTTGGGATCCTCGCTGAGCCAACGGTTTTCAATGATGTAGCGATCGCGCTGAGGCAGGGCCGACAAGGCACTCTGCAATACGGCATGCTGGTGCTCGTCCCAATCTCTATCCAGGAGTTGTTCCACAGTGGACTCCGCAGGATCAGCCAGTTCCATGACCCGCGAATGACCACTTTCCTCATCGGGCTCCATATTCAGGGAAAAGTCATGACCAGTCATCCGGCCTTCCATTTCCAGCACCTGCTCTTGGGTAACGCCAAGATCTTCAGCAATGGCCGCACTTTCCTCACCACTCAACCAGCCCGTGTGGGTTCGACTGGAACGCAGATTAAAGAACAGCTTGCGCTGGGCCTTGGTGGTAGCCACTTTGACAATACGCCAGTTGCGCAAAATGAATTCATGAATTTCCGCTTTGACCCAATGTACGGCAAAAGAAACCAGGCGTACGCCATGATCAGGATCATAGCGCTTGACGGCTTTCATCAGACCGATATTCCCTTCCTGAATCAGGTCGGCTTCCTGCAGGCCGTAGCCCCGATAACCCCGGGCAATCCGCACCACAAAGCGCAGATGGCTGAGCACCAGGGATTTTGCCGCTTCGACATCCTCATGATCGCGCAGACGCAGGGCCAGATCCCGCTCTTCTTCAGGGTCCAGCATGGGCTGGGCATTAACGAAACGCAGGTAAGCCGCCAGCCCGTCGGCACTGACCAAATCCCTACTGGCTATAGCAAGTTCATTCATAGTTAGCCCTCGCAACAATCAACGTACCTTGGACTCTCAAGATATGTAGCTGGTTCCTTAATTTCAAAAACTGAACCGAGCCCCTCAATACATACACCACATGAGAACTGGATGGGGATCCCGAACAATATTTTCAAGGGCAGCTCATCCATCATGAAAAAGTATGGTCGAGGTGTTGACCCACTGCAAGGCGCGAACCCAGCCAGCCAAGAATGGCGCTGATAACAATCAGGATCAGTCCTTCCAGACCCGTCAGGCCCAAAAGCTGAAACCGGGTACCATACAAGGTCGCCAGACGATCAACCGGTCCCTGCAAAATCGCGATGGTAATCGCAATAATAACCCAGGCCAGTATTCCGGCAATGGCCCCCTGGATCAGTCCCTGATACAAAAATGGCCGGCGGATGAAGGCCCGCGTGGCCCCCACCAGACTGGCAATATCGATTTCGTCGCGGCGCTGGGCAATATGCAGACGAATGGTATTACCCATAACCAGAATTGCGCCCACAGCCAAGATAATGGCCAAAATCCAGACAGCCCTTTTACCCAGGGCCAGAATGGCCTGCAGACGCGCCACCCAATGCAAATCGGATTGGGCACTGGCAACTCCGGGTTGACGCGCCCACTCCTGAACTTGCGCCTGCAAGACCGCCGGACTTTCAGATAATGGATTCAGTTCAACAACAAACGAAGCCGGGAGTGGGTTTTCTCCGAGAATTTTGATGGCAGCCGTCATTCCGGCGTTTTTTTCAAACGTTTTCAATGCGGCTTCCTTGCTGACATAGCGCACATTGACGACTCCGGTGCTCCCCTGTAACTGCTTCTGCAGCTGCTGTATGTCTTGCTCCGTAGCATCCTGATGGAGAAACAGGGAAATCTGGGCTTGATCCCGCCATTGCCCCAACAATTGCTGGAGATTATTGAGCGCCGCAAAAAGGCCCACAGGTAGCGCCAGCACAATAGCCAGGGCAAAAATGGTCATCAGCGTTGCCAACGGCTGCTTCAGCAGGGTGTTCAAGGCATTTTGGGCGGCTTCCCGACGAACATGTAAGGCACTCACGCGGATTTCTCCTTGGAATTTTGCAGGATCCCTTGCTCAAGATGAAAGACGGGGAGCCCCAGACGCTCTACCTGGGACTGGTCGTGGGTAGCCACCAGAACCG
The DNA here is from genome assembly GCA_020723125.1 of Acidithiobacillus ferrivorans. Classification (GTDB taxonomy): domain Bacteria; phylum Pseudomonadota; class Gammaproteobacteria; order Acidithiobacillales; family Acidithiobacillaceae; genus Acidithiobacillus; species Acidithiobacillus ferrivorans_A. The sequence continues at coordinate 11,788 of DYJM01000037.1, read as the reverse complement.
TGGTACCGTGCTGATGAAAGTCCCTGAACAGATCCAGAATTTCCGTGCTCAACGAACCATCGAGATTACCGGTCGGCTCATCGGCGAGCAAAATTTCCGGAGTGTGCACAATGGCCCGGGCAATCCCTACCCGCTGCTGTTCACCACCCGACAGAGTGGCCGGCAAATTATGAATCCGGTTACCCAACCCGACTTTTTCCAGCGCTGCCCTTACCCGGCTCTGAATCTGCTTTCCAGATACCCCGCTGACCTGCAATGTCAGCGCGACATTACTGAAAACGTCACGATCCATCAATAACTTGTGATCCTGAAAAACCACCCCAATGCGCCGACGATAGGCGGGAATATGGCGTTTTTTCAGGGTCGAAACATCCACGCCATTGACCATCAGCGTGCCATGACTGACGTCCTCCAGACGCAGCAACAATTTCAGAAGCGTACTTTTGCCTGCCCCCGAAGGCCCGGTCAATAAAGCCATCTCCCCGGTCGGCAATTTAAGATTCAGTTCCCGCAGCACATGATGGCGGCCGGGATAGTGTTTGGTGACGTTGATAAACTCAATCATGACTTCGGCTCCGCGAAGAGGGCATCAACAAAAGATTCTGGATCAAAGGGACGCAAGTCGGTCACCTGTTCTCCTACACCAATGTAACGAATCGGAATCGGCAAAGCCTTGGCAATAGCCGCCACCACCCCGCCCTTGGCGGTACCATCCAGTTTGGTAATACAGATGCCCGTCAGACCAACAGCCTCATGAAACTGCCGGGCCTGATTCAGGGCATTTTGTCCGGTTCCTGCATCCAGTACCAACCAGATTTGATGGGGCGCTTCGGGATCCTGCTTCGCCAGTACCCTTTTGACTTTTTTCAGCTCTTCCATCAAATGGTCCTGGGTATGCAGGCGTCCTGCCGTATCGGCAATGAGCAGATCGGCTGAACGGGCCCGCGCCGCCGCAAATGCGTCAAAAACTACCGAGGCACTATCCGCACCCGTTCCCTGCGCCACTACCGGAACCTGCACACGCTGGCCCCAGCCCTGCAACTGTTCAACCGCAGCCGCCCGAAAAGTGTCTCCGGCCGCCAGCACCATGGAAAAGCCTTCGGCTTTCCAGCGTGCGGCGAGCTTGCCCGTAGTCGTCGTTTTCCCGGCACCATTGATACCCACCATCATCAGCACCTGCGTCCGTCCCTTTTCCGGCACCCAGAGTTCCGCACGCGGCCGCAAAATGTCGAGCAGCGCATCGCGCAGGGCTTTTTTCAGGATGGCAGGATCTGTCAGTTCCTTACGACGCACTTTTTCCGTCACCGAGGCCATGATTTCCTGAGTTGCCGCAGAGCCAATGTCAGCTTGTAGTAACAACGCCTCCAAATCTTCCAGCAGCTCGTCGTCAATGACTTTTTTACCCAGGACCAGGCGGCCGACGCCTTCGATAAATTGCTCCCGACTCCGGTTCAGACCTTCTCGTAGTCGTGCAAAAAGCCCTTTTTGCACGGAAGCAGCGGCGGGTTCGGCAGCAGGCAAAGCCATATCGGGAGACTCCGTTGGTTGCTCTTCCGGCTCTTCCAATGGCTGTACGGGTGGCGGGGTGGTCACGTCTTCAGATGCGGGTTCCGGCACTACCTCAACATGTGCAGGCAGAACAGTCTCAGGCTCTTCCTCAGCAGGCTCAGGCTGGACAGTTGCCTCAGCGGCTTCTGTCATTTCCTCCTGAGAAGGGCTTTTGTTACGCTTGAACCAGTTGAAAACCATTGAACGGGCAGAACCTCAGACATTATGAACAGTTGCATTATCCACCGAAGCAGCGCAGCGAACAATGCGCCCATCGCCGATGACTATCTGTCACCGGCAATTTGGGGTAAAAATCCATGACCGTCAGCATCATTGCTGGACGGCATCGCGGTCGCCGGCTGTTGACTCCCTCAGATTCAGGCGTTCGCCCTACGCCCGGGGTAGTCCGTGAACGACTGTTTAACTGGTTGGGCGGGATGGTTGCCGGCGCGCGGGTTCTGGACCTTTTCGCCGGAAGTGGCGCTTTGGGGCTGGAAGCCTGGTCAAGAAATGCCAGGGAAGTGGTTTTTGTCGAAAAAAATCCCCGGCATCGCGCCCTGTTGTTACAGAATCTCAAGGCCTGCGGGGTTCCGGAAAGCCAGCTTGCCGGCAAGGATGCTCTGCACTATCTACAGCAGAATGCGCCTTCCTTTGATATAGTGTTCGCTGATCCGCCCTTTGATCAGGGCTGGCCACAGCGTCTGGCCTCTTGTTTTGCTGCCTGTGCAACGGCGGAAAAACCCTGCTGGCTATACCTGGAAAGCTCGGCTGCGGAACAATGGCAGGCCGCAGATATTCCTGCAGGTTGGCAGTCTTATCGCCACGGACATTGTGGTGATGCTTTTTATACCCTGTTTAGCAAGCAATAGGAGCATATGCGCACAAGTTCCCAACACAGACGGATTATTTATCCGGGTACATTTGATCCGATTACCCACGGGCATGAAGACCTGGTCCGCCGCGCTGCTCAGCTTTTTGACGAGGTCGTGGTGGCCATCGCCTCGGAAACTCCCAAAAATCCCATATTTCCGCTGGCCGAAAGAGTTGCACTGGCCACGGAAACCCTCACCGGCATTCCGGGAGTCCGGGTACGCGCTTTTTCCGGATTATTGATCCACCTCTTGCAGGAAGAAAAAACCCATCTGATTTTGCGCGGATTACGCGCCATTTCTGATTTTGAGCATGAATTTCAATTGGCTTCCATCAATCGCCGCATGGATGCGCAAATTGAGACCCTGTTTTTGATGACTTCCGATCAGCATACTTTTCTTTCCTCCAGCCTGGTTCGGGAAATCAGTCGCCTGGGCGGGGATGTCAGCGCTTTTGTCCATCCTGCTGTAGCCAGCGCCCTGAAAAGACATTTTCTTGACGGAGTGGACCCAGGCCATTCAGAAAAGTAGAATATGCTATTGATCCAAGGAGAAATAAATGTCTCTGCTTATTGATGACAACTGCATCAACTGTGATGTCTGTGAACCCGAATGTCCCAACAGCGCCATCAGCATGGGGCCGAATATCTATGTCATTGACCCCAATCTCTGCACCGAGTGCGTTGGCCATTACGACACGCCCCAGTGCATGGAAGTCTGTCCGGTGGATTGTATCAGCAAAGATCCTGAGCATGCAGAATCTGCTGAACAACTGCAAAGCAAATTCCTGCATCTTACCGGACAGGCCTAAAAGACTCTCCCAACAGGCTCAGGTAATCGACTGCTTATGCGCATGGGCACGTCCGCCGATTCAGTGCTGACAATGGGAACAATAAGTGGTCGCCCGCCCGCCGATGCGTATTCCCAGCAAGGCTTTTCCGCAGCGGATACAGGCTTGTCCTTCTCGTCCGTATACCGCCAGAGATAGTCGAAAATAGCCATTTCTGCCATCTGGTCGGGTAAAGTCGCGCAAGGTCGTTCCTCCCTGCTGAATAGCAGCTTCCAGCACGGAACGCACGGCTGCGGCCAGGAGCGTGTAGCGGGCCAGAGAGATGCGTCCGGCCGGGCGACGCGGATCAATGCCTGCGGCAAAAAGGGCCTCATTGGCGTAAATATTTCCCACACCCACCACTTGATGTGCATCCATCAGAAAGGCTTTTACCGGAATCTGGCGCTGACGACTCTGCGCATGGAGATAGGCTCCGGAAAAATCCTCGCCCAGAGGTTCGGGACCAAGGCGGGCAATCAAGGGGTGAGCATCCGCTTCTTTCAGCCAGCAAAGTACGCCAAAACGGCGGGGATCATGAAAACGCAAACACATATCCTGAGCAAAAAGCAGGTCCACATGATCATGCTTCTCCACCGGAGTGTCCTGCGGGAGTACCCGCAAGTGTCCACTCATCCCCAAATGAATCAGAATGCTGCCCCGTTGCAGATCCAGCAGCAGATATTTGCCGCGCCGTCTTATTTGCTCCAGTTTCTGACCGGCAACCTGCGCGCTCAAGTCCGCATTCACAGCCAGGCGCAAACGGGATTCACGCACGATCGCGCCCTGCAGATTTTTTCCCAAAAGATGCGGGCTGATTCCCAGACGGGTCACTTCCACTTCCGGTAATTCAGGCACGATCAGGACTCCTGGCGCTACTTACACGTTCTCTGCCCGCCAGATCACAGTGCGTGTGTACCTGCTGAAAACCATGGTCATGCAGGAGTGTGCGCACCGCAGCAGCCTGCTCGCACCCATGCTCCAGCAAAATACGTCCCCCCGGATGCAAACGCGAACGGGCCCCGATAACAATGGGTTCCAGACATTCCAGACCCGTTGGACCAGCCACCAGCGCAGTCCTGGGCTCATGCCGCAAGTCCGGCAGATGGGGGTCATTACTGGCAAGATAAGGTGGGTTGGAAACAATTTGATCAAAACGCAGGCCTGGATCCAGGGGGGCATACCAATCACCTTGCAACCACTGGATGTTTTTCACCCCGATTCGATCCCCATTCAGCCGGGCGACGGTCAAGGCTTCCGGGCTTTGCTCCACCGCAAAAACTCTGGCTTGCGGCCGCTCCCGGGCCAGCACCAGGGCCAGTGCTCCAGACCCTGTGCCCAGATCAAGCAATTGCAGAGCATCACCAGCCTGATTCCCGGCCAGAGCCAGACTGACCAGCAATTCACTATCGGGACGAGGAATCAATACTGCAGCAGTGACTGTCAGATCCAGTCCATAAAAGGACCATTCACCCAGACAGTAAGCCAGAGGCACACCGCTGAGCCGCTGGTCCAGCAGTGTCTGTAATTGCGCTTTTTCAGCGGGAGTCAAAACCTTTTGCGGGTTTATCAGAAGTTCCGTGGAACGGAGACCAAGACCATGGGTCATCAACCAGCGCGCTTCCTGGGCAGGCTGGTCACTGACTGCCGCCAACTGTGCACCCAGATGGCGCTGCCAGTCCTGAAGACTAATCATCACCCAGATTTTGCAGCAAATCGGCCTGATATTCCTTGATCAGCGGCTCAATGACGGCATCCAGGTCTCCCGCCAGAATGTCCTCCAGCCGGTACAAGGTCAGATTGATACGATGATCCGTCAGGCGTCCCTGCGGAAAATTATAAGTACGAATGCGTTCGGAACGATCGCCAGAGCCAATCAGCAGTCGCCGGGTTTGTGCAGCACTGCTCTGCTGTTTTTCCTGCTCCATTTCCAGCAGTCGGGCCTGTAACAAGGCCATCGCCTTGGCACGGTTTTTGTGCTGTGAGCGATCTTCCTGACAGGCTACCACCAGACCCGAAGGAATGTGGGTAATCCGGATAGCCGAATCGGTCTTGTTGATGTGCTGACCACCGGCGCCACTGGCCCGAAAGGTATCAATTCGCAGATCCGCAGGATTGATATTGATCTCGCTGACCGTATCCACCTCCGGCAATACCGCCACCGTACAGGCGGAGGTATGGATACGCCCCTGGGCTTCAGTTTCCGGGACGCGCTGAACCCGATGGCCGCCCGATTCAAACTTGAGTCGGGAATAAGCACCGCGCCCGCTTATTTCCAGCACGGCCTCCTTGTAGCCGCCCCGCTCCGACTCCGATGCCGACAACAACAGCACTGCAAAACCCTGACTCTCGGCATAACGGGTATACATGCGCAGCAGATCACCAGCAAATAGCGCCGCTTCTTCTCCCCCGGTTCCCGCCCGAATCTCTACGAAAACATTGCGCTCATCATTGGGGTCTTTGGGCAACAAGCGCAAGCGCAAGGACTCTTCCAGTTCCTTCAGGTCCTTATTGGCACTCGCCAGCTCGTCATGGGCCATTTCCCGCAAATCGGGATCGCGCTCTTCAAGCAGCATTTTTTCCGCTTCGTCGTGATCGCGTTGGCGCTGTTCGTGACGGCGCAACAAATCCAGTATGGGACTGATTTCACCCAGCTCTCTGGAAAGACTCTGAAAGCGCTGGGTATCATTGACCAACTCAGGGCTGGTCAAGATCTGGCTCAGTTCTTCAAAGCGAAAGACCAACTGTTCCAGTTGGCCCTGCAAACGCGGACTGAGGCTCATCCTTCAGCATCACTGAGATGAAAAAGAATGTCCAAAGCCGCGACCAGGCTCTCATTGGTGGCTTCCTGGCAGGGCTGGCGCAAGGTCGCAATGGGATCATGCAGCACTTTATTGATCAGCGCCTTGGAAAAAGCATCCAGAACCGTGTGCGGGTCCTGGCCCTGATCCAGATAATGCTGAAAACGCCGCACCTCGGCCTGACGCCGTTCTTCCACATGATCGCGCAGGCGGCGGATAGCCGGCACCACATCCAGACTTTCGCGCCACTGCTGAAATTGGCCCACTTCATCGGTGATAATCAGCTCGGCAGCCGCAGCGGCTTCACGTCGCGCCCGCATTCCCGCCTGGGCAATATCATTCAGATCGTCCAGCGTGTACAAATAACACTGCTCAATGCTTTCGACTTCAGGGGCAATATCCCGGGGTACGGCCAGATCCACCAGCATCAGGTCGCCACGTTCGCGCTGCGCCATGACGGCAGAAACCGCCTCACGGCTGACAATGGGCTGGGTGCTGGCCGTGCAGCTCACCACCACATCAGCGTCATGCAAAAGACTGGGGATCATTTCCAGGGCATGGGCATTGCCCGCAAACTTCGCGGCCAGTTGCTCAGCACGTTCGGAGCTGCGGTTGGCCACGGCAAAAGTACTTACGCCGTGCTCCCGCAAATGGGTAGCCACCAGTTCTATGGTATCTCCAGCCCCAATCAACAATACCGAGCGACCTTCCAGACCTCCGAGCAACTGTTTGGCAAGACTGACCGCTGCATAGGCCACACTCACCGGGGCAGAGCCAATGGCGGTTTCCGAACGCACCCGTTTGGCAACCCGAAACGTCCAGTGCAGCAGGCGATTCAAGACTGGACCGGCGGCACCACTGTCGGCAGCCGCCTGATAGGCATCTTTCACCTGTCCCAAAATCTGGGGTTCACCAATAATCATGGAATCGAGGCCGCAGGCTACCCGAAACAGATGGCGGACCGCCTCTGCATCACTGAAGTGATAAATGTGCCCGTCCAGAGAACGGGGATCAATCTGATGAAACGCACAGAGCCAGTTCTGCAAGGCCTGACGATTCGACCCATGACCGCCATGCACGTAAATTTCGGTGCGATTGCAGGTAGAGACAATCAGAGCTTCCTTGACGAGTCCCTGATCAAGCAGATCGCGGTAAGCCGCAGCCAGCGATTCCGGAGAAAAGGCGACCTTTTCCCGAACCGCAATCGGGGCAGTATGATGACTTAGACCAAAGCAGAAAATGGCAGCGACCGTCCCTGCAGAGCGACGATGGAGGGGCTGAATTGTCGCTGACCGCGCACAGGATTGCAAGCCGCAGCGCCAGCAGTTATTGTGCTCGCTGAATGATCAATCCGGAGCAGATGGTATGAGAAGCAAGCTGAGCGGCATGGTGGCAGGAATACTGCTCAGCCTCATCGCTGGAAATGCTGTGGCCGATACCAAGCCTGCCGGGATGACCGGAGAACAGTTGTATTACCTCCTGGTTGCCGAATTTGCGACCTTGCAGCAGGAGCCGAAGCTCGCCATACCGGCATGGGCGGAAGCAGCCAAACTGGCACCCGAGGCCAATGTTCTGGAGCGCGCCACCCAGGCTACCGCCCGCTTCGGGGATTTTGATGACGCCCTGACCCTGGCCAAAAAATGGCGGGAACTGGCACCGGACAGCGCCAGGGCAGACCAGTTTGAGGCAGCACTGCTGCTGACCAAAGGTCATGAACAGCAAGCCATCAACCTGCTCCAGGCAACTCTGGCGCGCTTTCCTGATGACCCCAAAATCACCCTGCAACTCTCGGAATTACTGATTGCCCACGGCCAAAGTGGCGAAGCGAAGCGACTATTAACCGCTTTGGCCAGCAAAAATCCAAACTCTGCCAGTGCTTATTATACCTTGGGTCGCATTGATCTGATCGAAAACAAGCCCGATCATGCTATCACCTGGCTGGAAAAAGCCCTCAGCCTGCGACCTGACTGGCAGGAAGCTGCCATTCAACTGGCCGAGGCCCTGCAGGCCTCCCAAGGGCCGACCGCCGCTCTCCACAGTATTCAGTCTTTTACAGCCCATCATCCTGAAGCGACAAAAGCCCACCAGTATCTGGCCGCGCTGTACCTGAAAATGGGGGGCACGACCCAGGCCTACCGGATTTATCAGGGAATGGCGCGGCAACACCCGGATAATCCTGAAATCGCCTTGTCCCTGGGGATCATGGACATTGAACGCCACGACTGGCCTGCAGCCGAAAGCAATCTGCAGCGCGCCCGCGATCTGGCGCCCCAATCCCCCGCACCCATTTATTATCTGGGCCGGCTGTATGAAGCCCAGGGCCGCTGGGCAGAGTCTCTGCAATGGTATCAACGCATCCACTCCGGCCCCCTGTATGCAGAAGTGGAGCTGCACAGTGCGCGTGTGGAATATCAGTTGGGGGACCATAAAAAAGCCCTGACCCGCCTGCAAACTTTGGCGACTGCCCACCCCAAAGTGGCGCAGATTCCCCTGCTCCAGGCCGATTTGTTACAAGGCAGCGGCCACCTGCAGCAAGCCCTGCAGATACTTCAGCAAGCCCTCAAACGCCTTCCGGATAATGCGGAACTCTGGTATGCCCAAGGTGCCGTCCAGGAACAACTCCATGATTTTCCAGCCATGGAGAAATCCATGCAGCAGGTCATTCAACTCGCCCCTGATAATGCCCAAGCCTACAATTTTCTGGGCTACAGCCTGGTGGAAAGAAATCAGAACCTCTCCAAAGCCAGCACCCTGTTACACAAAGCGATTGAACTGGAACCTGAAAGTCCGGAAATTCTGGACAGTATCGGCTGGCTCCATCATCGTCAGGGCGACAACCAGAAAGCTCTGGAGTACCTGCAAAAAGCCCACCAGGCCCTTCCGGATGATCCCGAACTCAGCATGCATCTGGGACGTGTCCTCTGGGCTCTCGGCAAACATCAGGAAGCCCGCAAGGTCTGGCAACAGGCGTTGGATAAAAATCCCAATGACACCCCTCTCCGCCAGGAACTGACCCGTCAGCCATGAGACTTTCTTTCCCCACAACTTTAACTTTTGCGGCGTTGACCCGGCCTCTGCAATTCGGTGCCGGGGCCATTCTCGCCTTGACGCTCTCGGCCTGCGCAACCATTTCTCCCGTAGCCCCCAGCCATACCAACGTTCTCCCTACGGCGGAACGTAATCAGGTGATTTCCAGTCTGAAATACTGGCGTGCCAGTGGCGAAGCCGTCCTCAGCACGCCCAAACAGAATGAAAACTTTGGCTTTCGCTGGAAACAGTCGCCCCGGCTGCAGGAACTTTCCATTTATGACCCTCTGGGCAGAACCGTGGCACGCATCACGGTAGAGGCTTCCGGTGCTCATCTGGAAACCATTACCGGAGAACATCGGCAAGCTCGCAATCTGTCCACGCTACTGAGCATGGTCCTGCATGTCGAACTGCCGGCTGCAGAGCTGCCGGACTGGATGCTCGGCTTGCGCGGTAACACCAGCACCATCAGCACCAACGCGCTGGGTTTACCGAACATTCTCCGCAGTGGCCCCTGGCAGGTCCATTATTTGCGATACGCCCCCGTCGGCGGACTGACCATGCCCAAATTATTACAGGCAAATGGTCCGGATGGCATTGCCCTGCGGATGGCCATTACTCAGTGGCAAATGGGTCAAGCAGAGTAAACATGAGCATTTCCTACCCTGCCCCGGCAAAACTGAACCTGATGCTTCGCGTCGTCGGACAACGGCCCGACGGCTACCATGAACTGCAGACCGTTTTTCAATTTATTGATCTAGCTGATCAGCTACAATTCAGTTCACGACCCGCAGGTCAGTTCTCCCGAAGTGGCGGAGCCGCAACCGTAGCCGAGGCAGATGATCTCACCATCCGTGCGGCGCGCCTGCTGATGGAAAGCGCGGGCATTCAGGAAGGTGTCCATATTCACATCGACAAGGTTCTGCCCCTGGGCGGCGGAATTGGCGGAGGCTCCTCGGATGCCGCCAGCACCCTGATAGTACTCAACCGCCTCTGGCGAAGCGGCTTTACCCGCCAGGAGCTGATGGCACTCGGCACCCAACTGGGTGCCGATGTTCCGGTGTTCATTTTTGGACAGAGCGCCTGGGCAGAAGGGATCGGTGAACAGCTATCCGCCCTGGATGAGGTCCCCGAATCTCATTATGTACTCGTACATCCCGGTATTGCGGTCAGTACCCGGGAAATTTTTACCGCTCCAGAATTGACACGACAGCACCCGCCCAGCACAATAGGCGCGTTTCTCGGCGGGGTCATGGAAAACACCCTGCAAAGCACAGTATGTGCACGCTACCCGGAGATCGAATCCGCTATCCAATGGCTGAAAAGTCATGGTTTGCGTGATGTTCGTTTAACGGGGAGCGGCGCCTGTGTTTTTGGAGTCGCAGAAGATGCAAGTAGCGCCCGGATCATCGCTGGACAGGTACCTGCGCCATGGCGATCCTGGGCAGTTAAAGGATGTAATCGGCATCCTCTATTTGACCCTGCCGAGTAATGAGTTATTGGGGCGTAGCCAAGCGGTAAGGCACCGGATTTTGATTCCGGCATTCCCAGGTTCGATCCCTGGCGCCCCAGCCAATTGTCCTCGGACTGTTTTGCCACCTGCACAGAGAGAATGACATCACATGGCCCACGGCAATCTTATGGTGTTCAGTGGAAACGCCAATCCTGTTCTTGCTGCGCAAGTGGCCCGTTTTCTGCAAATCCCCCTGGGTCGCGCCGAGGTCAGTTCTTTCAGTGACGGCGAAGTGTTTGTCGAAATCCTCGAAAACGTCCGGGGGCGCGATGTATTTGTCCTCCAGCCCACCTGCGCACCGACCAATGATCATCTCATGGAATTACTCACCATGATTGATGCTCTGAAACGCGCATCGGCCAACCGGATCACCGCTGCCATGCCCTATTTCGGTTATGCGCGCCAGGACCGGAAATCCCGCTCGCGCACGGCCATCACAGCCAAACTGGTGGCGGACCTCATCACCAGCGCCGGGGCCAATCGGGTTTTGACCATGGATCTGCATGCCGATCAGATTCAGGGGTTTTTTAATGTTCCTCTGGACAATATTTACGCCTCCCCCATTTTACTGGGTGACATCTGGCGGAAAAGTTACCCGGAGCTCATTGTCGTTTCTCCTGACGTAGGGGGTGTAGTTCGTGCCCGCGCCATTGCCAAACGGCTGGAAGTGGATCTGGCCATCATCGACAAACGCCGCCCCCGCCCCAATGAATCCGTGGTCATGAACATTATTGGTGATGTCGAAGGGCGTACCTGCGTACTGGTAGATGATATGGTGGATACCGCCAATACCCTTTGTGAGGCGGCTCATGCCCTCAAGGCCCAGGGGGCGGTCAGGGTTTGCGCCTACTGTACGCACCCGGTTCTCTCCGGACCGGCCATGGAACGGATAACACGCTCCGAACTGGATGAACTGGTGGTGACGGACACCATTCCGCTCCGTAAAGAAGCCCAGGAGAGCCCGAAAATTCGCGTCCTCTCGGTCGCCGAACTCATGGCGGAAACCATTCGTCGCATTGCCGAAGAAGACTCTGTCAGCTCATTGTTCATGGACTGAGGATTGATTCCTGCCTGTCGCCTTGCGGCCAGACTTTGCCCGTTGTATCATGCGCTCTCTTCAATATGGTGGCTGTAGCTCAGTCGGTAGAGTCCCGGATTGTGATTCCGGTTGTCGCGGGTTCGAACCCCGTCGGCCACCCCATAT
>DYJM01000036.1 GCA_020723125.1 Acidithiobacillus ferrivorans | reverse complement strand
GGCAACTGCCGTTTTTAGGGTCAGTTGTCTGCATGTTTTTGCGCCAGAAAAGCCACCCCATCCAGTACCTGATAAAAGTCGTGGGCGAAATAATCCGGCTGAATATCGTTATAGGATTTGGCCCCCTGGTTGGAATCTACAAAAATGGTTTTCATCCCGGCTTGCTGCGCGCCATAAATATCCCGAAACATGTCGTTACCCACATAAATGGCCTGATGTGGCGCTACTTCGAGTTGTTCGGCAGCCATTTGAAATAATCGGGAATCAGGCTTGCGATATCCGTAATCTCCAGAAATGATGCGAATATCGAAATACTTTTTGATATTCAATGCGCGCATTTCGGGCAGAGCAAAACAGCGTTGGGCATCGGAAATGAGGGCAAGCCGATATTGCTCCTGCAGACTTTTGAGGGTTCTTTTGACCCCTTCGTAGCGTTCCAGACGGGTTCTGGAAATGCCACGATGCAGCCGCGCCAGTTCCTTGGCTAATTTTTCTCTGCCATTCACAGGCTTACTGTTTTCCTGGATGAGAATGGTATGCCAGATGGCTTCCACATCAATTTCCGGATAGCGTTCGGTGGATTGGCGTTTGCGTTCTTTCATGACGGCAAAATAGCGTTCGCGCACTTCCCGACGATTCATGAATACCCGGTGATAGGTCAGGTAATGAGAAATTCCTCGATAAATTTCCTCCATGTCTTCATTGGTTTCTATGTTGATCAATGTGCCATACAAGTCAAAACAGACAGCGCGAATGGACATGAGATTACCTCCTTAGAACAGAGAGTGCGGCATGAACCAGAATTTGACTGTAACGCCAGTCCAGCCAGGAATTACGGGCGATGCGTAACAGCGTCATGCCCATGTAAAAGGGAATTCTCTGGGTGATGGCTGCAAATGCCGCCTGTCGGTCGGGAAAATGGGTGCTGTATTCCCAGAGAAAATGGCCGATGAAGGGCTCGGCCTGCTCACCATGATGGTTGTTGCGCAGGAAATGGTGTTTGATTTCACCGGCAATCATGCCCAGATCGTAGGCGCGGTCAGCACGCTTCATGCGCTCGAAATCAATGGCAATAATGGTTCGGGGTTGCGCAAACAAAAAATTGGATGGAGTGGCATCGCCATGAATCAGCACCGTCTGATCGCTCCACATGCAGGGAGACTGCTGCCATTGTTCTCGAAATCCATAAACTTCGCGCAGTTGTGCTGCGGTGATGCGGTGGCGTCGCTGCAGACGCGCCACGATTTTATCAAAGTAGGGGAACTGGGTACTGAAGTGAACCTTCTCCGGTCCAGCCGTGTGGTTATGTAATTTGGCCAGAAACCAGGCAAGATCGGTGAGATGGGCATAAAGCAAATCTTCATGGTGTTCAGCAAGGCTCCGACTCATAACACTCGATAATGATTGACCGGGACAATATTCTTCGACGACCAGACTATTTATCTGACGGGCAATGCCAAAAGCCTGAGGAATATGAAAATGCTGATGATTGAGACCGATGTTGCGCAAATAATGCAGATTCTGCCATTCATTCCAGGCTCTTTCCCAGGCGTTTTGGGGATCTTTACCCGGACGCTGAAAAAATTTTCCAATCACCTTTTGCTGAGAATGGGTTTCTTCATACAGAAAAACTTCATTGGAAGCAGGAAACTGAAATACCCGAAAATTGCGGACGGGATCATTTGCCAGTATTTGCGGATAAACACCATCGCGTAAATAGGCAAAAAGTGGATCCTGAGGATTCAGTCGTCCGAGATATTTCACGATATCTGCTCCATTCTGTCGTCCTCGTAGTTCATGGCGGTGGCTCCTGAAGGGCGGGATGCAGCTCTATGCGTTCAATAGTCCAGCCTGGTTCCAGTCTTGCCAGGGTTGGGGCGATATTGTCCATGATCTGACGACTCAGATCTTTCTGTACGATCAGTGAATGTGAAACCTGATTCAAATCTGGAAAGGCCATGAAGGGATTGACAATCAGGCTCTCAAAATGATTTTGGGAGTCATGAAGAGGCTGCCAGGGTCCATGCCCGTAAAGAATGGCAACAGGATGAATGGTCAACGCTTTTTCAGAACCATCAGCACTGCGCACCATCACCCCGAAAGAACCCAGATCCAGAGTTTTTTTCATCAGGCTGGGAACAATTGTTTTCTTGGGTACCGGTTTTTCAGGAGACGGGCTGACGGATTGTGGAGATATCGGAATGTTGAGGGCAATGCCAATGGCAGTGGCGGCAGTGATCAGCGCGACAACGACCACCATAATCCAGGTTTTTTTCCTGGAGTGGGCAGATTTGCGTGGGGCCAATGTTCGTCACTCCTTTGCAGAATACCCGGATCTTCCAGGCTATCAACTGATTTGTATCATGGTCTGCGGCCAGAGACCAAACCAGACAATACGACGTGCAGCCTAAAGTTGCTGAAAAGTCCCCAGGTCAACCGTAGTTTTTGGTTTTAAGCCTGTATTTATCGTTTCTTTTGGCCCCCCTCAATGATCTGCACTATGGGTATGACATGAAGGGCTATGAACAGTCCTGCGCTGTGTCTGGTTTGGGTAATCTGGACCAGTTACACTAATTCCGGACCATAACCGCCAAAAAACACGCAATGTGTGGAGAACCATGATTCCAGAAACTGCCGTTTTGTTACTGTTCGTGGTTGCCTCATTACTGTCGGTGATTGCCAACCGTTTACATTTACCCTATACCGTGGCCCTGGTGCTTGGTGGTTTGGCGTTGGGTGCGTTGCATCTTTTTCATACCCCGGTACTTACTCATGACCTCGTATTCAACCTTTTTTTGCCCGGTTTGATTTTTGAGTCAGCCTACCATCTTTCTGCCAGTACGATGTGGCGGGATCGTCTGGCCATTTTTGGTTTGGCAGTACCCGGTGTGTTCCTGTCCATGGTGGTTACTGCCTATGTGTTTCTTTGGGCCTCGGAATACTTGCCGCACCTTTCCGGCGCTGTCATCCCTCTGGCCGTAGCCTTGGTGTTCGGTGCGGCTGTAGCCGCTACGGATCCAATTTCCGTAGTGGCCATTTTCCGCAAGTTGATGGCACCAGAACGGCTGACCTTCATGATTGAAAGCGAAAGTCTTCTCAATGATGGAACCGCCATTGTTTTTTTCAGTCTGTTTCTGGCCCTTGCCGAGGGAAAATCCATCTCCATCACCCATCTGGGCATTGATTTTGTCAGTGAAGTCGGCGGAGGGGCACTGCTGGGTCTGATCGTCGGCTGGCTCAGCTCGGAAATCATCAAGCGCATCGGCGATGGCATGGTCGAAATCACCATCACCATTCTGGCCGCTTATGGCAGTTTTCTGCTGGCAACCCAGTTGGGTTACTCGGGCGTGATTGCCACAGTCGTCGCGGGACTGATATGTGGGAACTACGGGGCGCAACAGGGCATGACGGCTTCCGTGCGGATGGCCGTCAATACCTTCTGGGAATATGTGGGTTTCGCGTTGAATTCCCTGATTTTCCTATTGGTCGGATTGACCATCAATCTGCCGGATTTGATGCACATCTGGGCACTTATTCTGGCCGCTTATGTGGCTGTGACCATTGCCCGGGCCGCTGTGGTCTATGGTATGGGGGCATTATTGAGCCGGACCCGCGCAAAAATCCCTCTAAGCTGGAATTTTGTACTGATGTGGGGAGGAATTCGTGGAGCCCTTTCCATGGTTTTGGCGCTCAGCTTGCCCGCTGGCCTTCCACACCGGGAGTTACTCATCAATCTGGTGTTTGGTGTGGTGTTATTAACCATCCTCGTGCAGGGATTAAGTATTTCTCCCTTGGCCGGAATGTTGAAGGTGCTGGGCAAAGGCGGGGCAGATCAAGATACGGAAATACAGCGCCTACGGATTTTTTTAGCAAAGTCTGATCTGCTTGAACTCAAAAAGCTGGAAGAGGAGGGGCTTCGGGATCAGCGCGCTCTGGATGTATTGAAAGTCGCCCTTGAAGAAGAGCAGAAAGAAGCCACAGAACAATTACGGCAACTGGACAAACCGGACAACAACATTATGCAAGGCGATTTTGTACGCTTGTATCGTCGCATTCTCCTTGCCCGCAAAGAAAAAATAAATCAGGCACAGAGAGAAGGGCTGTTGAATGAAGTTGCTGCGGAACAATTGCTTGTCGATATTGATGCGCAGTTGCTGGAAATGGCTTCTCAACCGGAAACAGTATTTACAAGAATGTCTGCCGTGAAAGAGGTTGGCTCCTCATCGCAAGAGACGTTGAATACATGAAGCGGCTATTGCTGCCGGCTATTGCGTCAGGCCAGCCAGAGCAGGGGGATCGCCCATAGGGCGGAAAAAGTATAAATCTGTTCCGCCACCCGCACCGCTGCCGATAATAATGACATCGGCATCCATAGGGTCATCCTCCGTGGCGGAAATCCGGATAAATCAACATGCCCCCATCTACAGCAAGGGTGGTGCCGGTGATGTAACTGGCGAGATCACTCGCCAGAAAAGCCACGACATTACCAATTTCCTGAGGCTTGCCAAGGCGACCCATGGAGATTTTTTTGTCGAGATCTTTCAACGACTGAGGATCGCTCCACACCGATTCGTTGATGGGCGTTTGAATGGCTCCCGGAGCAAGGGCCACCACGCGAATGCCTTTGTCTGCGGTTTCCTGGGCCAGGGTCTTGGTGAACATGGATAATCCCGCCTTGGCGCTGGTGTAGGCACTATAGCCTTCCCAGGGAATGAATTCGTGCACTGAAGTAATATTGATGATGACCCCGCCCTGGAGTTTTTCCATGCGCGGGATGGCTGCCCGGGCACAATAATAAGGACCGAGCAGATCAACGCTCAGTACTTTCTCCCAGATTTGCGGGTCATCATCTCCCACCAGGGCACGCGGCCCATCCATGCCGGCATTGTTGACCAGAATATCAAGCCCCCCAAAAGCCTGCTCGATTTGCTGTACCAGTTTTTCCACTGCAGTCGGATCAGAGATGTCGGCCTGGAATGATTGCGCTTTGCCGCCTGCCTTGCAGATGCTATCGACCACGGCATCGGCCTCATCCTTACCCTTGCGATAATGGACCGCCACTTCTGCGCCCGCTGCCGCCAGAGTTTCCGCAATAGCCCGTCCCAATCCACCACTGGCACCCGTGACCAATGCCCGTCGTCCCTGCAAATCAAGATGAATCATGCCAAGGCTCCTGTAATATCCAGATGAAAATCTTCTCCGATCCAGTCTCCGCTTTCCTGCCAACGGATGGTGAACTGAACACTTTCTCCCGCGCTTAACGGTTTCAGGGGCAAAATGGCTACATGACCCAGTTCCCAGTCTTCCGAGTGGAGATCCTGCACATCCTGCCAGCCGTTAATACCCCAGTGAACCGTAAAAGGAGCGCGAAGCAACACACGTAACTCCTGACCTGCCGGTAATTTCCGGGGCCTTTGCCGCAAGCGCCATAGGCGATAGTCAATATCCGGTTTTTTTCCTTGATAGCGTTTCCAGGTGGCTGCAGGCCGGTCTACGGGTTGCCCTTTCATGAAGCTGTGGCACAGTTTGATATATTCACCGTGGGCCCAGACCAGTGGCATGGCGGAACCACTGGGGTGGCCCGGTTCCAGGCCTTTTTCCGGAATCGGGTCGGCTTCCCAGATTTGTTCGGGGAGTAGGCCGCCTTTCCCGGTCATGGCGGCCATGGCTTCAATGTAGGGCAGGGCGCTTTCTCCAGCGGCCAGCGCGTAATGGCCGCGCTCTCCAACCAGCAATGGCCAGCCACGGCCAATTCCGGTGCCATCAAAAGGGCTGCCATCCTGGTGTTCTCCGTAGCCATCGCCATTATAACGATGCCATACCGGACCACTGGGGGTGTCGGTTTTGAGCAGGGCATCCATCACCTTGACGGAGGCAACAATGTGAGGATCTGCAGCGCTGCGCAGTCCATAACGCACCAGTTGCAGAAAATCATTGGCTACCTGCTCGCTGGCGGGAAGATGCGGATCATGCGCCCGATTTTTGATCAACACCCACTCATCCTTGGCGCCATCCTGAACCAGCACATCTTCCGGCGTAATCCGCACAAAATAACCGGGTACCTGATACTGTCTGGCCAGATCCGTATCATTCACAAAAGTCCAGTCTTCCAGCCGTGCATTCCAGTAGTCCGCCAGCATCAGTGCACATTCAGCGGTTTTACCGCCCAGTAATTCGGCACCCTCTACCAGCGCCGCAATGGCGACTGCCAGCGTAAAAGTATTGACCCCGCCATCTTCCTCCCAGCGATCCTGTCCGGTTACCGGGCCTTCGTGGGCAATAAAGTGCAGGGCACGCTGGACCATATCGGCTACGGCAATGTCTTCCAGGGCGTTATGCTGGCGGAGCAGCGCGGCCAGTAAAACGGGAAACCCGGTTTCATCCAGTTGGACACCTTGCCAAAATGCTTTGCCACCGAGCCACTGGTTTTGCAACCAATGACCATCAGCCTGCTGGGTGCTGATGAGATAAGTCAGCACCTGTCGGGCTTCCCGGGTAGCCCCCATGGCGACCAGGGCTCCGGCGCTTTCGACCAGGTCCCGGGACCAGACCAGATGATAGCCGCCGCGACTGGTACTGGCTTCACCCCAGGGCACCGAAAGACTGGCGACCAGCGCGCCGGGAAAAGTCCGGTCTTCATGGACCTTGAGAATATTTTTGGAACGGGCATAAAGGGTTTTGGCCGTATCGGGAAGTTTGCTGGCGAAATTGCGGGGGCGGGGATGCTTTTTGTGCCAGGCCTGCCACAAATCCGTATAACTGGATGACGTGGCCTGGAAACCATTCGCCAGCGCGCTCCAGACATTGGTCGCGGCGGCTTCTTTGCTGGAGCCCAGTCCTAAAGCCAGAGTACCCTGAGGGGGCATTTGTCCGGCCAGGGCCACTTCACCGGGTCCGGCTTCCCCGTATTCCCAGAGCATGCGTCCATGCTCATGAAAATCCTGCCACAAGTCGCTGGCGCCGACTTCCCCAACGCTGCAGCGTTCCAGCGCCGCGTAACCGGCAGAATTCCGGCAGGCGAGAGCCAGTCCGAAAGGACCCTGTTCTGCCCAGAGCACCTTGCGACCTTCCCAGTCACCGACCCAGGCCCGATTGTTTTCGGCATCTTCCCCGAGTCGCGCTGCACACAACAGATAGGGACGTAGACTGGAATCTCCTTCCAGCTGAAAATCGACGAGCAGCACATCACGGTCAGGATCAGCACAGACCTTGATGGTAAAGTCAAAACGCGCGTGATGATGGCGGATGATCGGTAGCGGTACCTGCGGATCATCCAGTTCCAGAACTGGCTCTGGCAGGGTTTTCAGTTCCTGCCAAAAGCCTTGATCATCGGCAATGATAAATCCGAGATCACGCACCTGCGGAATATCAATGCGCGGATAAAACACTTCGGTAATGATGCCGTTGCCGGTGGTGAACCACAGCTTGCTGGTGCCCAGTGCTGTCCCTACACAGGACTTCCGGGCGGTAGACCATACCGGATGACGCCACTGTGCTGCCGGTGCCTTACTGACTGATTCCATTTAATCACTCCTGGATGAATGTCCGTGGATTTCAAGCACCGGCTGGTGTTATCCTAATAACGGTGGCTGCCGTTAGGTTCAATGATCAAAATGCGTTGTTCCTTCGGCACCATTCCCTGAAACAATGAAAAGATTAACCTTTGTGCTTGGGCAGAACACCCGCTTTTTCGAGATAAACGGGCAATACGGCCACCACGCGCATACCCCGTTGCACATCAGGGTCTTTGAGCATGTGATACAGACCGGACAGTCCTCCGGCTTTACCGGTGGCCTCATGTTCAGCAGAATCCGCAAGGGCGGCAGCCATTAACTTTCCAGTGTGCATCAGGCTTACAGCGGAGTTCATCAGCGGACTATCCTGACCCTTCTGCACGAATTGTCCCAGCAGGCTTTCCAGATCAATGGTTTCAGCAAAAAGACCGATCTGCCGACTGAGGTCTGCAACGCGCTGCAGGTTGCCATCGTCCTGCATCTGTTTCAGCAAACGCAAGGCTTCGACAATGGTGGTATCAGCCGAGGTTTCCTGCCAGATATCACCCAGTTCCTTGATTTTGGCCACCACCGCACCGCCTGCAGGCCCCTGGAGAAATTCCAGAACGGCATTTACTTTCGGGATGATTTCGCCAAACATCTGGAGGGCAGACAACCATTCCGCCAGAGGCATTTCATGCAGTTTATTCAGCAGACCGGGAATGAAAGGCTGCAATAACGCGATGCTCTCGGTCACAAAGGCGGCATTTTCACGGATGAGCGCCAGGAGACCGCTTTCACGCAGGACGTTAAGCGTATCAAGTAGCTCTTCAATGCTCCCTTCCAGATCATAGCGCTCATTCCAGTTACCGACCTTGAGGGCCAGATCCATGGGCAGGTTTCCTGCCGGGCTGCCCATGAAGCTTTCGCTGCCATGGGCAAGGTCGCCCAAACGGGCAAGACCTGCCCATTGTTCGGGGGTGAGTTGGGGGGTGAAAGATTCTTGTGTTGCCATAATGCATCTCCCTTGATTTATATCATGCCAATAGTAAAAGAGGGCCTTGCGGCCCTCTTTTTTCAGGCTGCGAAGAGTTTCTCGGCCAGTAATTTGGAAGCGTCAAGTCCCCATTCCGGCATTTTGCCCTTCGTCTTGAAGAAGAGATTTTTGTACTGCATTTTCAGCAAGAAGGGCATATGGCCCATTTTCAGAATCTGGTCAGGACCGCCAAACCAACTGTTGGAGCGGATATAAAAGGCCATGTTGTTGCCCATGTCACCAATGCAATAAACTACGGGCTCCAGAGGCTTGTCGGCTTCCGCCGGGGCCATTTTCCCCAGATCCTTGGCGATTTGCTTGGCGACAATTTCACATTGGGCATGACCGATCCCGCCCAGTTTCGGCACCGTAATGGCGGCCGCGTCACCCGCTGCAAACACATTGGGATATTTGGGATTACGCATGGTCACATCGGTCACCACAAAGCCTTCATTGTCACTGATGGGCAGGCCCTTCATGAAATCATGGGGAACCCAGTCCGGGAAAACAATTTTCAATTCGGCTTCAAGGCTCTTACCGCTGGCCAGTTCAATACCGTCCTTGGTAATACGGGTAACATCCTTGCCTTCATTGACATAGTTGAAGCCCATCCCCCCGGCGATTTCGAGGAGCTTGCCGACTACTTTTTCACCCGCATCCTCAGCAATCAGGGCCGCTGGGGTAAACACCGTGATTTTATCGGGCCCCCCCTTGCCGTGCTGACCTAACCAGGTCGCCATGGACAACATGGTTTCCACGGGCGGGCCTTCACAGGCGGCTTCGGCACTGGGGAAAGCATGACCACCATACAGCTTGATGTCCTTGGTCCCATCGCCCTGATGGAAACGGGCAGAACCAATGGCTACCGGACCCCCTTTGTATTCATGGGCCAGGAAGTGACGCAATTTGTTACCGTAGTAAAAATCACTGACCGTATGACCGTGTTCGGCAAACCCTTCAATTTTGTCATAAGCCAGACGATTGCCCACGGCCACCACCAGATAGTCATAAGATAGACTTTCGGGTGCCGCACCGGGGCGCTCATTTGGCACAAAATCCACACGCTTGGCATCCGGATCAATGGCTTTGATTTCGGCCTGAATAAAACCGATATCATCTTCATCCAGAGTGCTGGCCATATCCATTGCCAGGGTTTTACTGGGATCGCGATCCTCAAAAACTTCGGCAGGAATATTGGGCACAAACAACAAGAAGTTCTTACGATCAATTACGGTGATACGCACCGCATCTCCGCACATTTCGCGTACTTTTTGTGCTGAACCGAGACCGGCAAAATTACCACCAAGAACGACAACATGAGGCTTCATAGATGTTTCCTCCGTTTTTTCGTCATGAAATTGCAATAATCAACATCCAAATGGAATGAATGTCTCACTTTTAAGAGTAGTAGATAATCTCAAAAGTTCAACCAAAAACTTTTTGGATGGTTATCTGGTTCATTATATTAATAGATTTCTATATTTTTATTTGGTCATAAATCATCAGGTTTTGCCAGATCATTTTTGGCTGGGGAATAAATCTAAAAATGGCAGTTGATGATCAGCGAGACGAAGATCCCGGCGCAACCAGACGATCGTAAGGGTCATCCTGTAGCCCCATAGGGTAGATAAACCAAGCGGCGTTCCTCAGAAAAGGTTCTTGATAGTATCCATCAATTTACTCCCCATATCGGTTCCTGTACTGCTATTGGTTGAAGCCGTGGAAGAAGTAGGCGCAATGGGGGGGTAACCCGCCAGATAATCACTGACACCAATGACGTTGCTGCCGCCACTGATAGTGGGCCCGGTGACCGAAGGGGGACGGAAGAAGCCTGTCGCCGGATATCCCGCCATGGCAGTACGCATATAGTGAATCCAGATCGGCAAGGCTTCCCGTGCCCCGGCGGCCCAGCGCCCCATGGTATGGTTGTCGTCATAACCTACCCAGACGCTGGTGGTTATGCGTGGGCTGAAGCCATTGAACCAGGCGTTGTTTTCATTGTTGGTAGTACCGGTTTTGCCGGCAATGTCATTGCGTCCGAGGCTTTGCGCTGCCACACCCGTACCAATTTTAATGACCTGCTGCATCATTTGCGTCATCAAGTAGGCGACGCCTGGCGGTATGGCTGTCTGTTGGGATGGGGGGGCATAACCCATGGGGCAGTTCAGCAAGGAAATCTGGGTTCCCCGCCCATTAACGATTTTGGTGATAAGATAAGGATGAGGGAGAAAACCGCCGCTGGAAAATACCGAATAGGCTCTGGCCATCTGCAGCGGGCTGTAATCTCCGGCACCCAGGACCATGGAAGGCACCTGTGGAATCTGCTTGGCAGGAAACCCAAAACGCTGCACATACTGGGCGGCGTAGGGGATGCCAATATCCATCAAAATGCGGACACTGGGGACGTTGTGGGAGTAAGCCAGATTGGACCATACCGGTATGGGTGTGTTCGAGAACTGCTTGCTGTAGTTGGTCGGCGCATAAACCTGTCCATCGGGCAGGGTGATGGACAGAGGGGTATCCGGTATGGGGGTCTGGGGCGTCATGTAAGTGCTTTGACCGGATGCCAGAAGTGCCGGTGCATCCATGGCTGCTGCATAGACAAAAGGTTTAAAACCTGAACCGGGTTGTCGATAGGCAAATACCGCACGATTAAAGTGGCTGAGTTCGTAGCTGAACCCCCCCACCATGGCTTGAATGGCCCCGCTGCGGCTGTCGAGACTGACCAGAGCGCCCTGTACCTTGGGAATCTGGGTAAGCTGCCAGCCCGGATCCTTTCCGGCAGAAGACCAGACATTGGCACCCCATTCCTGCCCGGCACCAGCGGTCATCGCATGAACGTAGGGACGCAGCCAAATCAGATCGCCACTATGCAAAACGCTATCAACCTGGCGCGGCAGGGGACTGTTGAAATGCAGTCGGGCCCAGCGCACATCACGCAGGGTCAGGGTAATGTTTTTCTTGCCTTCCAGCGAAACGGTGGCGGTTTTGCTATTGGCGCTGACGACTACCCCCCATTTCAGATTGGCTGGATCATGGGGTGGGAGGGCATCTGGCCGCTTCCCGGCAAGGGCCGTTTGCAGGGCATCGCCGCTCAAACGGGCAACGGGACCGCGATAGATTTTCGGGTCCATGCTCGAAAGTCCCATGTCGTAGTTTTCCAGTCCTACGGCTACGGCCTCGTTGGCGGCAACCTGATCTTTGGGAATGATACTGGTGTAGACCTTGAGTCCTGAGCGATAGGTGAAATCACTGCCAAATTGCTGGGTCAGCCAGCTTGCGATCCAGTCGGTGACGTAAGGAGCACTATCTGAAGCCTCGGCATGGAAGCGGGAAAGAACAGGTTCAGCATTGGCCTTGGCGGCTTCAGCCCTGGTAATATAACCGCGATTGACCAGACGTTTCAGAACATAAGCGCGGCGCTTTTTGGCGAGAGCCGGATTCATGACTGGATTCAGTACCGAGGGTGCCGGTGGGAGTCCGGCAATGGTGGCCATTTCCCCCAATGTCAGTTGTTCAACACTCTTGCCGTAATAAGTGCGGGCGGCAGCCTGAACCCCGTAGGCGCCCTGACCCAGATAAATTTTATTGAGATACAGTTCCAGAATCTGTTTGTGACTGAAGTGGTCCGCCAGTTTGTAAGCCAGTAAAATTTCCGCAATTTTACGGGTGATGGTTTTTTGTGGTGTAAGGTAAAAATTACGGGCTACCTGCTCGGGGATGGTGCTGGCGCCCTGTACAGGAGACATGTGAATAAGGTCGACCAAGGCCGCACGAATAATTCCGGGGTAACTGACTGGATAATACAGTGGATTATTACTGTAAAAACGGGCGTTTTCCGCAGAGATAAAAGCTTCCTGCAATTGGACCGGAATCTGGTCAATGGGCAGGGCATAGCGCATTTGCGGACCGACTTCCTGGAGCAACGAACCGTCTGCCGCATAAATCCGCAGGGGTTCATCGGGATGCCATTCTTTCAGTTCGTGAACGGGCGGCAGGGTTTCCCAGATGCGATACACATAAATGCTGATACCAATGAAAATGTTGATGATGATCAGCGTAATGATCAATAAAATCCAGCGTCCATAATGAGGACGCTTGGGTGCCTTGCCACGCCCACGGGGGCTGCCAGTTTGAGCCATACTGTTTCTTCCATGTCCTGAATGCTTGGCAAAAGAGAGAGGAGACTGCCTTTTACCAAGTATCCTGTTGCCATTCTGTCATTGCGAGACGGCTTATGGCGCAATACTATACCACCATGAATCTCAAGAGTCGCTTCGCCCCCAGCCCCACCGGCTATCTTCATCTGGGAAACGCCCGCACCGCCCTGTTTGCCTGGTTGGCAGCACGGGCTGTTGCGGGTCGTTTCGTTCTGCGGCTGGAAGATACAGACCAGTCCCGCTCACCGCAAATTTATGAAAAAGCCCTGCTGGAAGACCTGCGCTGGCTGGGTCTGAACTGGGATGAAGGCCCCGACATAGGCGGCCCGGTGGGTCCTTACCGGCAGATGGAGCGCCTGGATACTTATCATCAATACTACGAAACCCTGCTGGCAGCGGGTCAGGCATACCCCTGCTATTGCAGTGCCGAGGATCTGGCCGCAGAACGGGCGGTGCAAAGGGCCTCCGGCAAGGCACCGCGTTACGGCGGACGTTGTCGGCATCTGAATGCGGAGCAGCGCAGTGAGCTTGAAGCCAGGGGTATCCAGCCGGTGTTGCGCTATCGGGTGCCCGACTCGGGAATGTTGACCGTGCCCGACCTGGTCTGGGGGGAGCGCAGCTATGCCCTGGCTGATCTGGGTGATTTTGTCATTCGCCGCAGTGATGGCAGTCCGGCCTTTTTCTTCGCCAATGCGCTGGATGACGCCCTGATGGGGGTGAATCTGGTGTTGCGCGGAGAGGATCATCTCAGCAATACCCCGCGTCAGGTTCTGATTTTGCAGGCGTTGGATTTGCCCGTACCCGAATATGCCCATCTGCCCCTGCTGCTGGGCAGTGATGGTCAGCCCCTGTCCAAACGCCACGGCGCGGCCAGTTTGCGCGACCTGCAATTGCAGGGTTATCTCCCGGCAGCCGTGCGCAATTATCTGGCCCGTCTCGGTCATCATTATGCGGAAACTGACTTGCTGGATGAGCAGGCTCTGGCTGCGGGCTTTTCGGTGGAAAAAATCAGCCGCGCGCCGGGGCATTTTGATGTCGTTCAGCTTCAGCATTGGCAGCGTCTGGCACTGCAGGCGTTGAGCGACACACAGCTATGGGAGTGGCCGGATCTGCAGCATGCGTTGAACGATGCACAGCTATGGAAGCGTCTGCTTGCCGCCAACCTATCCGATATTGAAAATGGATTACGGGAAAAAATTTTGAAGGCTGTCAGTGAAAATGAAAATCTGCCAATACAGTTTGTCGCCGCAGTGCGCGCCAACCTGCTGTTTCCCGAAGACGCCGTGGATTGGCTGATACGTTGTTTTGCCGATGAGGCATTCGCTGAATTGGAAAAAGAGGACGCGGCCCTTGCCGCCCTTGCGGAAACCCCTGCGGAATTCTGGCCTTTGGCCGCGATGCTCCTCCAGCAGTCAGGCGGAGATTACCGGATCTGGACCAAAACCCTGCAGCAGGAAAGTGGATTAAAAGGGAAATCCTTGTTTATGCCCCTGCGGGCAGCCTTGACCGGACGCAGTCATGGTCCCGAACTGGCAGCCCTTCTGCCTTTAATCGGTATGGAGCGTGCGCAACAGCGCCTGCGTACTGCCGCCAGCGTATTATCTGAAGCGAGAAAGTAATGTCGCCATCCCTGCCATCCATCACTCTTTACGACACCCTGCAGCGTGACAAGACCATTCTGGAACCGGCAACGCCGGGGCAGGTGGGCATTTATGTTTGTGGTATGACGGTTTATGACTATTGTCATCTGGGTCACGCCCGGGTCATGGTCACTTTTGATACGGTGGTGCGTTATTTGCGGGCACGGGGCATGAAAGTGACCTATGTGCGCAATATTACCGATATTGACGACAAGATTATCCGTCGTGCTCTGGAGCGGGGCGAGTCCATTCAGGCACTGACCGCACGTTTCATTGACGCCATGCACGCCGATGAAGCCGCCTTGCTCTGCCAGAAGCCGGACCTGGAGCCGCGTGCTACGGAGCATGTGGGTGCCATGCAAAACATGATTGCCGAGTTGATTGAACGGGGACACGCCTATGCAGCGGCCAACGGCGATGTGTATTACGCCGTGCGCAGTTTTCCTGACTATGGCAAGCTTTCGGGCAAATCCATTGATGAACTCAATGCAGGTGCGCGCGTGGAGTTGGGCGAAGATAAACGCGATCCCCTGGATTTTGCCCTCTGGAAAGCGGCCAAGCCCGATGAACCCTCCTGGTCTTCTCCCTGGGGTGAAGGTCGGCCCGGCTGGCATATAGAGTGTTCGGCCATGTCTGCCGATGCCTTGGGCTGCACATTTGACATTCATGGTGGCGGCGCCGATTTGCAGTTTCCGCACCATGAAAATGAAATTGCCCAATCCCAGGGGGCAGGCTGCGCCTTTGCCCACTACTGGATGCATAACGGCTTTGTGCGCATCAATGACGAAAAAATGTCCAAGTCCTTGAATAATTTTTTAACGGTGCGCGAGCTTCTGCCTCTTTTTTCAGGCGAAGTGCTGCGCCTTTTCATTCTTTCCAGCCAATATCGCAGTCCCTTGCATTACAGTGAGGAAGGGCTGGAACAGGCCCGTGCCGGATTGACGCGCCTGTACACGGCGCTGCGCGGCATGCCAGCGCGCCAAATTGTGCCCGAATTGGGCAGTGAATGGCGGGAGCGCTTTCATAACGCCATGAGTGATGACTTCCATACTCCGGCGGCGCTCGCCACCCTTTTTGACCTTGCCCGGGAAGTCAATCGCTTGCGAGATGAGCAAAGCGAAGTGGCAGCACCCTTGGCCACCCTCCTGCGCGAACTGGCAGCCATGCTGGGAATATTGCAGGAAGACCCGGAAAGCTATTTCCGGGGTTCCAATGAAAGCGATAATGCCTGGATTGAAGAGCGCATAGCGGCGCGTCTTGCCGCCCGCCAGAAAAAAGATTTTGCGGGTGCAGATGCCATTCGTGCGGAATTGGCTGCTGCAGGAATTATTCTGGAAGATGGCCCTGCCGGCACCAGTTGGCGACGGCAGGGAGCCTGAATTGCCGGGCGGCAGCCGCTTTACGAATCAATCGTCGTTCAGCGGCAGGGACTGCTGACCGGGGTCTCCAACACTTTCTGCAACGGCCTCTTCCGTAGCAACTGCCGTTTCTGCCGTTTCAGTAAACAGCGGCAAATGCCAGTCTTCAGGACTGGTTACCGTCGTTGCCATTAAGGAACTCTCTGTGGCAGAAGGTTCCGCCAACCCGGTCACTGGCTCTGCAGAGGGCTCTGCTACTTCAGAATCAGAGGTCAGGACGGACCCTGTGGCGGCGCTCATGGTTTCCGGAGCTGAATCAGGCTGTATCTCCACTGCTTCCAATGTTTCCGCCCGGGTTTCTTCCTGAGCTTCCGCTGGCGCATCCTCGGCAGCTGCAATGACGGCAGGCTCGGCAGGCTCGGCAGGGAGGCTCTCGGTCAGCACTGCTGTACTCACCGGAGTGGCTACCAGCATTTGATGCCAGTCGTCCGTGGCCGGAACCGGCCCGGGATAGATCAGCAGCTCACGGGGCGCTGGCTGTTCAAGCTTTGCCGGCGTTCTGGCTGCTGCTTTAGGCGCTGCATGAGTGATTTCCGGGGTGGCTTCCCCGGTCTCCGTTTCCTGAGCGTTTTCGTTCTCTCCCGAATTACCCTGAGTCGAACGCCGGGCTCTGGCCCGCCGACCTCCGCGCCGCCGACGGCGGCCCCGGTTTTCTTCGCCGGAGTTTTCTTCGACTACTTCAGCTCCAGGAGCAGGCGGCGTTTCACCGTCATGACTTTCGGCCAGAAAGGTAGCTGCGTCCACCGGGACATAACGCGACACCAAAGCGCGTACCAGGCGAGCGAGAATCCCTTCCTCGGGCACGGCGGGCTTGTTGGCGCCACCAGTATTTTTGGCTGCCGGCGCCGGGGCGCGGAGCGGGGGCAGCACATCGGGCGGTGGTGGCGCAGTCAGCGGACTGAGCGCCGCAGATTCGGTACCGGGACGGCTGGGACGTGCGGGTAAGGCATTATTCAGGTTTTGTGGCAAAGTCCGCGTAGCGCTCGCCTCCATGCGGGTGCGCTCAATGTTGTAGTGCGGGGTCAGCAGCTCCGGCTTGGGAATGATGACAATGCGGGTTTCTGTTTTTGCCTCAAGTTCGAGAATCGGCAGACGTTTCTCGTTGAGCAGATAAACGGCCACATCCACCGGTACTTCACACTGCACTTCAGCCGGCCCGGGTTTCATGCATTCTTCCTGCAGCAAGCGCAGCACATGCATGCTGGTTGCCTCACAGCCGCGAATCTGACCCGTACCATTACAACGCGGGCAGGGTTCCGTAGAAGCTTCTTCCAGGCTGGCTCCCAGCCGCTGCCGGGACATTTCCATCAAACCAAAGCGGGAAATACGGCCGAGCTGTACCCGCGCCCGATCCAGCTTGAGGGCTTCCTTGAGCTTGCCTTCCACTTCACGTTGATGTTTAGGAGACTCCATATCAATGAAGTCCACCACAATCAGGCCACCCAGATCCCGCAGACGGATTTGCCGGGCGATTTCTTCCGCCGCTTCCAGATTGGTACGGAAAGCGGTTTCGGCAATATCCTGACCCTTGGTGGAGCGGCCGGAATTGACGTCCACGGCAACCAGCGCCTCGGTATGATCAATGACAATGGCCCCGCCCGACTCCAGCCGCACTTCCCGACTGAATGCCGATTCAATCTGTTGTTCAATTTGATAGCGGCTGAAGAGGGGCACGTCATTATCGTAATGTTTCAGGCGGTGCACCATTTTCGGCATCATGGCGCCCATAAACTGCAGGGCAGCGTTATAGGCCCCTTCCTCATCAATGAGGACTTCACCAATATCTTCCGAAAAATGATCGCGCAGGGCCCGGACGACCACATTTCCTTCCTGGTAAATCAGAAAAGGGGCGGCACGGGGTGCGGCCGTATCGACAATGGCCTGCCAGATTTGTTTCAGGTATTCGAGATCACGATGCAGCGCCTCGAGTTCTTGACCAATACCAGCAGTACGGGCAATAACACCCATATTTTCGGGAATATCGAGAAGTTGAAGGTGCTGACGAATCTGGGTGCGATCATCACCTTCAATGCGGCGGGAAACGCCGCCTGCCCTGGGATTATTGGGCATCAGCACCAGATAGCGACCAGCCAGGCTGACAAAAGTGGTGAGTGCGGCACCCTTGCTGGAGCGCTCTTCCTTGTCCACCTGAACAATGACTTCCTGTCCTTCGCGAATCAGCTCCTGAATACGCTTGCGGCCCTGACCGGGTTCCTGTTGCTGGAAGTATTCCCGGGCAATTTCCTTGAGCGGCAGAAAGCCGTGACGTTCCGTCCCATAATCGACAAAAGCCGCCTCCAGGCTGGGCTCTATACGGGTGATTCTGCCCTTGTAGATGTTGCTCTTTTTTTGTTCCTTGTAGGCGCGTTCAATATCCAGGTCGAGGAGTTTTTGACCATCTACCAAAGCCACCCGCAACTCCTCCGCGTGGGTGGCGTTAATCAACATCCTTTTCATAAGTTCTTCTTTCTCCGGCGCTCAACCCGCATGCTCAATAAAAGCAGGCCGGGGAGCGCAGCGTTTGTAATTGGGACCGAAAGGCTTGCCCTTCGATGCTGAAATGGGAGCCGCGCTCTGTCAGCGCAGCATCCTCAGTCGCAATATATGCCATAAAAGAATAGAATCGCAAACGAAAAAATCCAGGGGCGGTGAAAAATGGCGGAAAACGGAGTGCGACAATGGCTGGTGACCGATGCGGATGCGGGCCAGCGTCTCGACAATTTCCTCCTGCGGGTCATGAAGGGCGTGCCCCGTTCCCACATCTACAAAATCCTGCGTAGTGGCGAAGTACGGGTCAATAAAGGCCGGGCACGACCGCATTACCACGTTGCCGTTGGCGATGTGCTGCGCCTGCCGCCGGTGCGGGTTGCTGAACCCAGTGATCCGGCCATTCTGCCTGCCCACCTGCGCGGACAACTGGAATCGGCGGTTCTTTTTGAAGACAGCCATTTGCTGGTACTGAACAAGCCCAGTGGTCTCGCTGTCCATGGCGGCTCCGGTTTGAGCTGGGGCATTATTGAAGCCCTGCGCCAACTGCGGCCAGAAGCCCGGGAACTGGAACTGGTGCATCGTCTGGATCGCGACACTTCCGGTTGTCTGGTACTCAGCAAAAAACGCTCAGCATTGCGGGCGCTGCATGAGGCAATGCGTCAGGGGCAGATGGAAAAACGATATCTGGTCCTGACCCTGGGTGACTGGAAAGACAAAACCCGTTCCGTGCGCCTGGCCTTGCGCAAAAACACCCTGCAATCGGGAGAACGCATGGTGCGGGTGGATCCGGTCGAGGGTAAACCCGCACTTACGCGGTTTACGTTGCTGGAGCATTTCCCCGGCGCGGCGTTATTGCAGGCCGATCTGGATACCGGACGTACCCACCAGATCCGGGTACATCTTCAGGCCATAGAACACCCGGTGGCGGGTGATGAAAAATATGGCGACGCGGCTTTCAATCAGCGCATGCGTAGTCTGGGCTTGCGCCGCCTGTTCCTGCATGCGATCAGCATTCGTTTTACGCACCCTCGTGACCAGCAGCCCATGCATATCCAGGCCCCGTTGCCTGCAGAGCTGGAAGGATTGCTTCAGCAATTACGTCAGGAACCCAAATCATGAATCCCGTGTTGCAGGATCGCCGTCTGATCATATTCGACTGGGACGGCACTTTGATGGACAGCATTCCCACTATTTGCCGATGCCT
>DYJM01000035.1:7975-19752 GCA_020723125.1 Acidithiobacillus ferrivorans | reverse complement strand
AGAGGAACCTTGATCTGGTCCAGCAGCAGCGTATAGACAATAGTCGCGCCCAGCAGACAAAGCACAAAAATCCAGGGGATAGGGGCCATCAACCAACCCATGATGGCTAGAATGCTGACAATCAGAATATCTACCAGACTGGCGACGCTGAGGAATGTACCGGGGCGGGATGCCCAGAGATGACTGCGCTCGCGAACCAGAAACACATTGGCTAATCCTGAGAATACCAGACCGAGAAAATCCAGGGTCTGGATTGAGGGGGTAGGCAGATGGAGGCTACGACCTACAGCATAGACCGCAAAAATATAGATGAGCCAGGCGATGGCGACAGCGAGAGAGGAAAAGACCAGGGTCCGGATTGCCCAGCGATCCGGTTGGGGAGAGGGACGGACGTTATCTTCGGCCAGAGACATGGTCACGAAATCGTTGGCAAAGAGCAGGAGCAGCACGAGCAGGGGAGTGACCACAAAGCTGCGGAAAAGTAAAAATCCGAGACTCAGAAACAGGGCGACCTGAAAGACTTTGACAATTTTGTTCAGAGTATAAGTGAGCATGCGTTGATAGACGCGGCGGCCGGTGATGACCGCCTCCAGTACGCCTTGCAGTCCGGGGGTGGTCAGCACGATGCTGGCAGCGGCCTTGGCCACATCGGTGGCGCTTTCCACCGCTACTCCCATTTCCGCCTGCTTGAGTGCGGGGGCGTCATTCACCCCATCGCCGGTCATGCCGACAATCCGGCCCTTTTTTTGCAGCCCCTGGACCAGATGGAACTTGTCGGCCGGAAAGACCCCGGCATAAACCCCGCAATCTTCGGTGATTTGCTCCCGTGTGCAAACCTGACCGTCGATCCCGAGAGTGCTGGCGACACTTTGCGCGGTCTGGACGCTGTCTCCCGTAACCATCCGAACATGAACGCCCAGTTTCTGGAGCTGTTGCACCACGTCCCTGGCATCAGGGCGGATCGGGTCTGAGAGGGCCAGCAAACCCAAAAAGTGGGGCTGGCCATCGGGTCCTGCCGCGACCGCCAGCACCCTTGCGCCGCCGGTGGCCAATTCTGCGGTGCGACTTTCCCAGTCTGCATCCTTGCAGAGCCTGGCGATGATTTGCGGGCTGCCCTTCATGGCGCGCCACTGGTTGCCATCTTGGATAAAGGTGCCTTCAGAGCGCTTGCTGGCCGGATCAAAAGGCACGAACTGCGCACGGGCTGGCGGACTGATCTGTCTTTTGCTACTTTCCTGGAGAATGGCCAAATCAATGGGATCCTGGGTAGAACTGTCGCTGGCCAGGGCGGCCATACGCAGTAAATCTTCTTCTTTGACATCCGGCCAGGGCTGAAGCTGACTGAGGCTGAGACGATTCTGAGTAAGGGTGCCGGTTTTATCACTGCACAAATCGTTCATGGCCGCAGCCTCTTCCACGGCGGCCAGGCGGGTCACCAGCACCCCGCGATGAACCAGATGCAGGGAAGCAATGGCGGTGGCGAGGGTGAAGGTGGCGGGCAGGGCGACGGGCACCGAGGCGACCAGCAAAATCAAGGCGAAGGGCAAAATGTTGGCGAGTGGGATTTGTTGCACCATGGCATAGGCGAGAATGGCGAGCACCAGCAGAACGTCCATGGCGACCAGATAGCGGACAATGCTGAGAACCAGTTCTTCCAGATGGCTTTTGGCACCCGCGCCACGGACCAGCTCGGCGGTTTTGCCGAAATAGCTTTTGGCCCCGGTAGCGGTGACTTCTCCACTGGCCTCCCCGCGTTTCACGATGGAGGCGGAATACAGGGTACTGTCTGCCGTGCAATCCACCGGCATGGATTCTCCGGTCAGGGCGGATTGATCGACCAGGACATTGCCATCCGTAAGATGCAGATCGGCGGGAACAATATCCCCCACGCGCACATGTACCAGATCGCCCGGAACCAGATCGGCAGCCGCCAGGGTTTGCCAGTTACCATCCCGGCACACCCGGGCCTGAATACGCAGGCGTTCCCGGAGCAAGGCCAGGGCGTTTTGCGCCTTGCGTTCCTGGCTGAAGCCCAGTATTCCGTTAAAAAGTAAAAGTAATCCGATAATGATGGCTTCCGGCCACTTGGCGAGCAGCACTTCCAGAACAAAGGTGGCTTCCAGCATCCAGGGAACCGGTGCCCAGAATTTGTGGAGGAACAACAGCCAGGTTTTGGGGGCTTCCTCAACGACGGCATTGGGCCCGTATTGGGTCAGACGTTTTTGTGCCTCGGCACCGCTGAGCCCGTTGCAGGTGTGAATGGAAGAACCGGATTCAGGACTCATGGCTGCTGTTCCTCGTGTGGCGACTGCCTTATCCACGCACCGGTCGCACAAAGGCTTTTTTACCGGCAAAGCTGGCGGCCGTGCCCAGTTCTTCTTCAATCCGCAGTAACTGGTTGTATTTGGCTACCCGCTCACCCCGGGCCGGTGCGCCGGACTTCAGGTGACCGGTGTCCAGGGCCACGGTCAGGTCAGCAATGAAATCATCGGTGGTTTCGCCGGATCGATGCGAGACGAAAGCTCCCCAACCATGGAATTGAGCCAGCCGGGTGGCGGCGATGGTTTCGGTGACTGTGCCAATCTGGTTGAGCTTGATCAGCGTTGCATTGGCAATGTTGTCTTCGATGGCCTGCGCAATGATTTTCGGATTGGTGCAGAAAATATCATCGCCCACCAGTTCGATGCTGCTACCCAGTTTTTCATTGAGTAGCTTCCAGTTTTCCCAGTCGTCTTCGGCCAAACCATCTTCCAGCAGAACCACCGGGTAATTACGGACGATTTCTGCATAATAATCGACCATTTCCGCACTGCTCAGAGCCCGGTTTTCCGTGCGAAGCTGGTATTTTCCGTCTTTGAAGAATTCCGAAGAAGCCGGATCAATGGCGATGCCGCAATCTTTTCCGGGTTCAAATCCGGCACGGCGGATGGCCTCGACCAGCAGGTCATAGGATTCATGATTGGAATCGACGGCGGGGGCAAAACCGCCTTCGTCACCCACACCGACAGAAAGATGTTTTTCCAGAAGCAGGGCTTGCAACGCATGGTAGATTTCCGCACCCCAGCGGAGCGATTCACGGAAGCTGTCGGCCCCATAGGGAACCAGCATGCATTCCTGAAAATCAGCCCCCTGCCAATGCGCATGGACACCACCATTCAACACATTGAAACAGGGCACGGGGAGGCGGGTAGCACCGGGTCCGCCGAGGTAGGCATAGAGTGGCAGATCACAATAATCAGCGGCGGCACGGGCACAAGCCATGGATACGCCGAGAATCGCATTGGCACCGAGCTTGCTTTTGTTATCCGTGCCATCCAGACCGATCATGGTCTCGTCAATAGATTTTTGATCGCGCACATCCAGATCCTGCAAGTCGGGGGCAATGATGTCTTCAATGTTCTGAATGACCTGACGAACGCCTTTGCCACCAAAACGATGGGCGTCACCATCACGGAGTTCCACCGCTTCCTTGCTGCCGGTGGAAGCCCCCGAGGGTACGGCGGCGCGGGCATGTTGCCCATTGCTGAGATACACTTCCACTTCTACTGTGGGATTCCCGCGAGAATCCAGGATTTCGCGGGCGATAATATCTTCAATCAAGCTATCCATAAAACACTCTCCTGTTATTGCGTGGCAGAAACATCCAGATGAATGATTTCCAGGCGGTTGGTCCCTCCCGGATGACCCTTGCTGGGTCCTTGCGTCAGTAAAATCAAACCTTTTTCAACAGCGTTAGTGCGCAGCCAGCGCCGCGCCGCCTCTTCCCAGCCACTTTCAGGGCTCGGCATTTCTATAGGATAGACCCCATAGTGCAGACAGAGGCGCTGACAGGTTGCAGGATGGGGACTCATGGCCAGAATCCAGGGTTCAAGCCGAAAGCGCGCAATGCGTGCGGCGGTTGTTCCCGTTTCTGTAGGGGTTACTACAAATAAAGGGTTCAGCCGTTCGGCGCTGTGCCGGACATTGCTGGCAATAATGGATTCTACGCTGGGCTTGTCATCGAGGTCGATGGAACTCAGAGGATTGAGTTCCGCCCGGTTTTTTTCGGTAACGCGGGCAATTTCTGCCAGCATTTTTACGGCTTCTACCGGAAAATCTCCCATGGCCGACTCTTCCGAGAGCATGATGCAGTCCGTACCATCGAGGATGGCATTGGCCACGTCGGTCACTTCCGCGCGGGTTGGCCGCCGGTTATGTACCATGGACTCCAGCATCTGGGTAGCGGTGATGACGGGTTTGCCCACGGCGCGTGTCTTGCGGATCAGGCGTTTCTGGATAATGGCAATTTCCTCGATGGGCACCTCCACCCCCAGATCGCCGCGTGCCACCATGATGGCATCGGTGGCATCGATAATCGCATCAATGTGTTTCCAGGCCCGTGCTCTTTCGATTTTGGCGACCAGAAAAGGATGAAATCCCAGCGCATTGGCTGCACGGCGGGCGGCGTGCAGGTCTTCGGCGCTTTCCACAAAGGAAACACTCAGACCATCGACTCCGGCCTTCAGGGCAAATGCCAGTAATTCCCGATCGGCAGCGGTGAGCGCGCCACCCTCCAGATAAACACCCGGTAAATTGACGCCTTTATGGGAAAGCAGCACCCCACCGACGAGCACCTGACACAGTACGCCCTGGCTATCATGCTGTTCTACCCGCAGTTCCAGAAAGCCGTCATTCAGATAGACCGCATCGCCCTTGACGAGGGGTTTGGCCAGGGGCGGCAGTTCCAGAGGAATGGCCTGGGCCGTCCCCGGCGCACCCGGAGCCAGCAGAACATGGTCCCCATGCTTGAGGGTGACCGGGGCCGGCAAGGAGCCAATACGGATTTTCGGGCCGGGCAGATCGGCCAGAATGGCGACGCGATACCCGGTCTTGCGGGCAGCATCGCGGATGCGGGCAATGCGCGTCCGATGTTCATCGGCCGTGCCATGGGCCAGGTTGAGCCGGGCGACATTCATGCCCGCCCGGATCATCTGTTCCAGGACCTTGGGGGCATCGGATGCGGGACCAATGGTGCAGACAATCTTGCTGCGATGCTTGGGGAGTTTCATCATGGTTGGTTCTCCACGCAGGGGTGGAGGAGGGCATAATGACGCTGCAGGGCATCTCCGGTTGCGGCCACCAGCGGATGCAGGGAAGGGGTCAGGCGCGGCTGACTGCCAAACTGCATGCTGACCAGATCGGGTGCGGTAGCGTGCATCTGAATGGCGAGACCGATGGTATTGACCAGTTCTC
The DNA here is from genome assembly GCA_020723125.1 of Acidithiobacillus ferrivorans. GTDB lineage: Bacteria > Pseudomonadota > Gammaproteobacteria > Acidithiobacillales > Acidithiobacillaceae > Acidithiobacillus > Acidithiobacillus ferrivorans_A. The sequence goes on along the minus strand of DYJM01000035.1, from coordinate 14,520 downwards.
CGGTGGTCGCACCGCCCAGGACCTGCCCACCCAGGATTTGCAGGGAGTCAGCAGCAAAAATGACGCGGCAGAAAATCTCCGTGGTATTGGGCATGGAGGCCGGATGGTGGTCGGGCAGGCGGGCTTCCCCACTTAAGATCGGAAAGCCTTCCTGTTCGGCCTGATGTTGGGTCAAGCCGGCCACACCAAAAGCCAGGCCGTCAATTTCACTGGCGTAGACGCTCACCGAGCCGGCATTGGTGCGCAACTGACGCAGGCCATACAAATTCATTCCCGCAATGCGGCCTTCAGCGGCGGCTTGTGAGGCAATCATGGCATGATTGGCCTTGCGCGTGAAAAAATCCTGTTTGTGGGCACAGTCACCCACAGCAAAAATATGGGGATCTTCCCGTGTGCGTTGAAAGGCATCGACCCAGATACCACCAGAGCGGCTCAGGGTCAGGCCCATGGCCTTGGCCAGATCCACCTGTGGACGGGTACCGATGGCAATGAGCACCGCATCGACCTCCAGAGCATCCTGTCCGGCGATTTGCACCTGGCCTACCCGTTTGCCATCAGCGTCGGCAATGAGGGCTTCCACCTTGCAGCCGGTATGAATATGGACGCCGTGCTCGCTGAGCTGTTTTTCCACCGCTGTGCAAGCATCCAGATCAAAAGCCGCCTGCATCAGGTGGGGAAGCATCTCGACAATGTGGACCTCAATACCGCGCTTGCGGATTTCATCGGCAAATTCCACGCCGATAAACCCTCCGCCAATAATCGCCAGCTTCTTGATTTGCGGGATCAGGGTGCTGAACAGTTTGTCGAGATAGTCATAATCCTTGTGAATGCTGAAAACGCCTTCCAGTTCTGTACCCGGAATGGGCGGAATGAAGTTTTCCGCGCCGGTCGCCAGAACCAGCCGTTCCCAATGGATGAGATCCCCGTTTTCCAGAGTGGCGGTACGGGCATTGCGATCCATGCTGGCGACTTTACCAATCTGGATTCGGCCGCCCGCTGCGAGGAGCGGCGCACGTCCGGCCATGTCTTCTTCGGTGCCTCCCAGGGTACCGAAAATATAGGGAATCCCGCAGGGAATGACCGCATCGGTTTCCGGGCGCAGCACCAGCACCTTTTTGTGGGGAGAAAACTGGGCGGCGGTGATGCCGGTCATCATTCCAGCGGGACCACCGCCGACAATCAGAATATCCGTTGTACTTTCCGTCATGTCGTAAATCTCCTTTTAAATGTCGAGCATCTTGACGTTCACCTGTTGCAGCAGTTCAACCACCTGACTGTGCGTAAATATTTCCGTACCAGGCCGTGCCGCCGTGCCACTGCCACAGGCGACGGCCAGTCGCAACGCCTCGGCGGGACTTTGCTGGCGGGCCAGCGCCGCTACCAGTCCGGCAACCATGGAGTCTCCCGCACCAACCGTGGATTTGACCGCTATGCCTGGTGCCTCGGCCAGATAACTGCCATCGGGACCAACCAGCAGAGCGCCATCGCCGCCCAGCGAGACGCACACGTACTGGACGCCTTCCCGCTGGATGGCGCGGGCTTCCCGGGCGACGTCTTCCAGGGTGGGCAACTCACGCTGTCTGAGTACCGACAATTCATAGCGATTGGGTTTGATCAGGTAGGGCTGATGGGGAAGGGCCATTTGCAACAGGGCGCCATGGGCATCGACTATGGCCTTGCCGCCATCCGCCTGGACCTTGTCCACCAGGTCGCCATATATGAGATCGGGCACCCCCGGAGGAACCGAGCCGGTGAGCACCGCATATCCGCCCTTGCAGAGTTCCAGAAAGCTTGTTTTGACGGTACTGAGCGCAAGTTCGGAAACCAGCGGACCAATTCCTGTCACTTCAAACTGCGCAGGCGGATCGCCCTGAAGTATGGTGGCATTGATCCGGGTTTCGCCTTCCACATGCACACAATGCGGGCTGTCCAGTTGGTGTTGCAGCAGCTTCTGCAACAGCTCGCCTATATTGCCGGCGACGATGCAACAACTATGGGCGCAGACCAGGAGTTCCTTGAGGGCGCGGGCGACATTCACGCCATTGCCGCCAGGATCATAACGCGTGGCAAGGGCATGACTTTTCTGATCAGGAATCAGGTGTGGCACTTCATAGGCAATATCCACCGCCGGGTTGAGGGTCAGGGTGGCGATGGCCTGGCATGGCTCCGTGGCAGTCATTGGCAATGAGCTCCTGTTTTGTGGTAATGAATCAGTGCCGCCAGGGCCGCCGAAACCAGTCGGGCCCGGGCCGGATCAGCCCGGGAGGTGAGGATGACGGGCACTTTGGCTCCCATGACAATGCCGGCCATGGTCGCGCCGGCCAAATATTCCAGGTCCTTGGCGAGAATATTGCCGGACACCAGATCCGGTACCAGCAAAATATCCGCATCTCCGGCAACTTCGCTGCGGATGCCTTTGATCTGCGCCGATTCCTTGGAAATGGCATTATCAAAAGCCAGGGGTCCATCGACCAGCGCATCGGTAATCTGACCGCGCTCGGCCATTTTGGAGAGGCAGGCGGCATCGACGGTGGAGGCAATGGCCGGATTGACCACTTCCACCGCCGAGAGAATGGCGGCCTTGGGGTGGGCGACATCCAGAATATGCGCCAGGTCGATGGCATTTTGCAGAATGGCCGCCTTGGTCGGCAAATCCGGGGTGATATTGATGGCCGCATCGGTTATCAGCAGCAGTTTGTGATAGCTGGAAATATCGGTAACAAATATATGGGAAAGCCGTTTTTCCGTACGGAGCTTGGCAAGAATGGGATGGAGAAAGGCATCACTGTGCAAATGCCCTTTCATCAGCGCTTTTGCTGCTCCTGAAAGGACCATTTCCACGCCCTTGTCGGCGGCATCATCGGGATTGTCGGCGGCGACAATCTGAAAGTTGGGACAAGTACCCGAATCGGCCCCCATCTGTTGGAGCAGATGCCGGATTTTATCCGGATCGCCGATGAGAATGGGTTCAACGATGCTTTGTTTTTTGGCCTCGCAGGCACCTCGAAGGACATGTTCTTCGGCGGCATCCACTACCGCTACAGGAATATCCGGGAGGGGTGCTATGGCAGCAAGCAGATCATCGAAGTGTGGGTACGCCATCCTGGTTTCCTCCGGGGTTGAGTTTATTCGTACAATGCATTGAGATTCATGGGGTACCCGTCCCCAGTAGGCGCAGGGTATGGCGCGCAATCATCCGGTCCTCGTCGGTAGGCATCACCAGCACCTCAACGGGGCTTTCCGGGGCCGAAATCCTGCGAGCCTCCTGAATGACGGCAGCATTGGCCTGCGGGTCGAGATGAAAGCCCAGGGCCTCCAGGGGCCGACAGATGGCCCAGCGCACGGCCGCCGCATGTTCGCCAATGCCGCCGGTAAAAATCAGGCGCTGAACGCTCCCGAGCACGGCCATGAGACTGCCGATATGCTTGCGGGCACTGTAGGCAAACTGGGCAATGGCCTCCGCTGCATGGGGATTGTTTTCCCGTTGTTGAAGCAGGATCTGCATGTCGCCGCTGCAGGCCGAAATCCCCAGCAAGCCGGAAAGATGATTGAGCAGCCGCTCCAGTTGCGGCGCGCTATAGCCTTTTTCAGCCATCAAATAAAGAAGTATGCCTGGATCCAGATCCCCGGAGCGGGTGCCCATGACCAGGCCTCCAGTAGGGGTCAATCCCATGGTGGTATCCAAACAACGGCCATCGGCAACCGCCGCCATGCTGGCCCCATTCCCCAGGTGGGCAATGATGGTAGGCGCTTTCCCCTGATCCGGAAGCTGACTGACAATGTACTCGTAAGAAAGACCATGAAAGCCATATTTGCGCACTCCCTCCTGCCAGAGATTGCGTGGCAGCGGCAGGCGCGCGGCCAGTTCCGGCATGCTGTGATGAAATGCCGTGTCCAGACAGGCGACCTGGGGTTTTTCCGGCCAGATTTTTTGCAGGGACTCGATGGCCGCAATTTCGGCCGGTAAATGCAGGGGGGCAAAAGCCAGGGCATCGCGGAGATCCTTCAGGACGGTCTCGTCAATGCATACATGGGCCTGCTGATGGGGTCCTCCGGAAACAATCCGGTGACCGATCGCATCGGGATGGGTGATACCCAGTTCGGTTAGCGCTGCGACAACCGCCTGCAGGGCGGCCGATTGATCCGCAAAGGCTTGTTGGCGGTCCAATACCCGCTGACCGGCCTGTTCCAGCCATATCCTCCCCATGCTTTGACCAATGCGTTCAACGGCTCCGGCAAGCTGCTGATTCTCCAGTCCCGCGCCGAAAGCAAACAGGGCAAACTTGATGGAAGAAGAGCCGCTATTGATGGATAGAATCTGGGTTATGTCAGCCAAGAGAGGTCCTCCAGACGCTTGCCCAGGCGTTGCAGAAAACGCGCCGCATCCGCACCGAAAATAACCCGATGATCACAACTCAAGGTGAAATCCGTCAGCCCGTCACTACCGGCAGCCGCTACCGCCAGAATGGCTGCTGCCCCCGTGGGGACAATGGCATTGAAGCGCTCGATTTCCGGGAAAATTCCCAGATTGGACAGATAAAAAGTGGCGCCCTGATAATCTTCTGGAAGCAAGCGCCCACTTTTCACTTTGGCGAGCAAAATTCGCCAGTCTTCGGCGAGTTCCGAACTGGGGCGAACCGCCGCGTCGCGTAAAACCGGTGTGATCAATCCTGCACCGGTATCTACGGCAATACCTAAATCTACCCGTTGCCGTTTGGCCAGTCCCTGGCGGGTCCAGACCTGATTGAACCAGGGGTCTTCCGCAACGGTGAGGGCGCAGGCTCTGCCCAGTGCCAAGGTAAAGCTGAGTTTGGCCGTTTTGGCAGTTGCGTGCAGCGCGCTCAAATTGAAGCGGCTGCTGATCAAAAAAGTCGGCGTCTGGAGGGTGGCTGACATGTTGCGGGCCACGGCAGCCCGCAGGGCACTGGGCTTTTCGATCTGGTAGGGTGGACCCATGCGCAAGTCCACGTCCTGAGGCGCCAAGGCTGCGGCCAGCACCTGACTGGCATGAATCACGCCATCCGCTCCCGGCGTGATCTGCTGGAGATCCAGATTCAGGTCCGCCGCCAGGGCGCGGGCGTAGGGAGAAATCCGCACCCCGTCGGCATGATCGCCGGACTTTTCTGATTCAGCCACCGGACTCTGCTTTATCGGTGCGGAAGGGCTTGCTTGGGACGGAACTGGAACGGGATTTGCGTTTCCCTGCGCCGGGATTTGCGCGACCACTGCTGGAACCGGCGCAGCATCGGCAGCGGCCGCATGAGGCTCAGGCGCGGCAGGGGTAGCAGGAGTGGCAGGAGTGGCAGGAGTATCCGGTGCCACGGTCGGCGCTTGATCAACGATATACCCGATAACCTGGCGAACCGGAATATCCGTGTCTGTAGCTGCCAACGGTCCAGCCAGAAAGCCATCCGCAAAGGCCTCCACGTCCAGAACCGCTTTGTCGGTTTCTACTTCAGCAATGGCCTCGCCCTTTTTGATGGCATCGCCAACGGACTTGTTCCAGCGTGTCAGCCTACCGGTTTGCATGGTATCCGACAATACCGGCATGGTAATGGGGTTTTTCATGATTGACCTCTCTGCGTGTCCAGTATTTGCCGGGCTGCGTTAACGATATCTTCCGTACGCGGGATACTGGCTGCTTCGAGCTGGCCATTGAAGGGGGTAGGGATATCCAGTCCAGCCACTCTCTGGATGGGTCGATCCAGAAAATAAAAACAGCGTTCCTGAAGGGTGGCGCTCAATTCCGCACCGGCTCCGGCAAAACGACAGTCCTCTTCCACAATCAGGCAGTGATGGGTTTGCTGCACAGATTGCACACAGGTATCCCAGTCAATGGGTGCCAGACTGCGCAAATCAATGACTGTCATGGCAATGCCTTCCTTGGCCAGAATATCCGCAGCTTCCAGAGCCAGAATTACCATCCGGGAATAAGCAATACAGGTAATGTCCCGCCCCTGACGGCGGAGCAAAGCCTGATGAATGGGCGGAGCAACAGCCGCTTCATCGACATGCTCCTTGGTGAAATAGAGGAGTTCATGCTCCAGAACAATGAGCGCGTCATCACTATGAATGGCCTGGCGTAATTGCCAGTAGGCATCCTGAGGCGTGGCCGGAACGACTATCCGCAATCCGGGCACGTTCATGAGGGTATGCTCCAGGCGCTGGGAATGCTGGGCACCCAGTTGCCGGGCAATGCCACCCGGCATGCGAATGGTCAGGGGCATGGGAAATTGCCCACCGGACATGAACGGGATCTTGGCGGCCATGTTGATGATGGCGTCAATGGCAAACAGAGCAAAATTGATGGTCATGATTTCGACCACCGGGCGCAGACCCAGCATCGCCGCGCCCACACCAAGGCCGGTAAAACTGTTTTCGGAAATGGGGGTGTCGCGCACGCGCCATTCGCCATATTTGGCCATGAGTCCTTCCGTCACCCGGTAGGTTCCGCCATAAAGACCCACGTCTTCACCCAGGGTGATGACACTTTCATCCGCTGCCATTTCGGCATCCATGGCCCGATTCAGCGCTTGCCAATAAAA
>DYJM01000035.1:0-7875 GCA_020723125.1 Acidithiobacillus ferrivorans | reverse complement strand
CTCCAGAAATTGCGGGCCGTCGCCGCTGCGAACCCGCTCCAGCGCCTTTTGGGCAGCGGCATGCACCGCAAGAACATCCATGCCATCGACTTTTTCCGCCGGAATCCCGTAGCCGCAGGCCCGTTTATACACCTCGGTAACAGCCGAATGGCGGTGAATTTCCGTACCGATCTGATAATGATTGTTCTCACAGGCAAAGAGAATGGGGAGTTTCCAGAGCGCCGCCATATTCAGGGATTCATGAAAAGTACCCTGATTGACCGCGCCATCGCCAAAAAAGCAGATCACGGCTTCCGGCAGACGGCGGTAGGTGACGGCGTAAGCTGCTCCCAAAGCGATGGGAAAGGTTTCGCCGACAATGGCGTAGCCCCCCAGAAAGCGCCGACTGGCATCAAAAAGATGCATGGAACCGCCCATCCCTTTGCTGATTCCGGTAATTTTGCCATGCAGTTCCGCCATGATTTCCCGCGCAGGAATCCCCCGGACCAGGGCATGGACATGCTCCCGATAGGTGCTGACGACGTAGTCCCCCGGCTCGGCGGCATGCAGCACGCCCACGGCTACCGCTTCCTCACCAGGATACAGGTGCAAAAATCCGGCAATCTGTCCCTGGGCATATCCCTGGGCAGCAGCCTCTTCAAAAGCTCGTGCGCGAAGCATATCCCGGAGCATGGTACGCATCTGCAATCTATCCATGGGCGTTCTCCGGTAGGAATTCATCCAGCGCCTTGCTCAGCGGTACCAGATACATCAAGGCCGGGCCACCGTGCATAATGACCGCCATGAAACCAGCACTCATGATTTCATCGCGACTGGCCCCGGCCTCAAGGGCGTTTTTCGTGTGCAAGGCAATGCACCATTGACATTGCGCGGCCACGGACAGGGCCACGTTGATCAATTCCTTTTGTGCCGCACTGAGGGCCGGGTTTCCTTCCGCCTTCCCCATAAAGCCCAGAAAGGAATTGATTTCCGAGGGATAATCCTGCTTGAGATTTTCCATCAACTGATGTACTTCGGTGAGTCGATCTTTGGCGGTCATGGTATTTCTCCTGAAATCTGAAAGGCCATTAGGGTCGGCGTGGATTGAGGATCAAGCTGTCATCGATAATGAGGCCATGTCCCCTCCCTTGGTTACTGGCGATTCAACCCCATCATGGCAAGAGAGACATCGACCATACGGTTTGAAAATCCCCATTCGTTGTCATACCAGCCACAGACCTTGACCAGTTTACCCTTGACCTTGGTCAGCGATTTCTCATAGGTGCTGGAATGCGGATCGTGGTTGAAATCAATGGAAACGAGGGGTTTGTCATTGACCGCCAGGATACCCTTGAGTGGACCCTCGGATACCGCCTGCATGACCTGATGCACGTCGTCAACGCTCACCTCTTTGCTCACCAGACAGGTCAGATCAACGATGGAAACATTATGGGTAGGCACTCGGATGGCAAAACCGTCCAGCTTGCCGTCCAGTTCCGGGATGACCAGACCGATGGCCTTGGCTGAACCCGTTGTTGTCGGAATCATGCTCATCCCGGCCGCACGCGCCCGATGCAGGTCTTTATGGAAGACATCCGTAATCCGTTGATCATTGGTCATGGCATGAATGGTGTTCATCGTCCCTTGTTCGATGCCCGCAAAATCATGGAGGGTCTTGGCGAGGGGCGCCAGGCAGTTGGTCGTGCAGGAGCCATTGGAGACGATGACGTGTTTGTCGGGATCGAGGAGATGGTGATTGACGCCATAAACCACCGTCAGATCCACCGGGTCCTTGGCCGGTGCGGAAATCAGCACTTTTTTTGCACCACCCTGCAGGTGTAGAGCGGCCTTGTCGCGGGTGGCAAAAAATCCGGTGGATTCAATGACCAGATCCACCCCTAAATCTCCCCAGGGCAGCTTGGCAGGATCCCGTTCTGCCAGAACTTTCACATGGTCCTTGCCAATACAGATGGAATCTCCATCAATGCTGACCGGAAAAGGAAAGCGACCATGCACGGAATCATATTGCGTCAGGTGGGCATTGGTCGCCGGATCGCCCAGATCATTGACCGCGACAATCTGGATTTCTTCCGTACGCTGGCTCTCATAAATAGCCCGTAAAATCATCCGGCCAATTCTTCCATAACCATTGATACCAATACGTAATGTCATCACAAGCTCCTTATCTGCAGAAAATAAACCACGTTTCACATGGACAAAAGATCAAACGAGTCAATATCCCATGGCCCCTTGAACAAAGGCACTGTGTTGATATCAGAACTTTTCAGCACGTTGGCGTGTGCCTGTAAATACCGTGTGGGGCCTTGGTGATTGGCTAAACTGTGCGGGTCCATGCGCAGTTCACTCAGCGGCCTCCATTTTTCTGCCCGGCCTCTGGGGCCTTGTCTTGTTTGGAGAAGGCCTGGCGTATGTTGCGCTTAAAGGCTAGATCCTCCCGTTCCATACCTGTCAGGACAGGATGCAGCGAATGATTGAGCATGCCCAGAAAGCGACTCTGATGGGCTGCCTCATGATCCATCAGGCGGTGAATGCCCAATTTGGCAAGGTCGGCCAGTACCATCCACACAATGTTGTACACCCATACCAGGCCAATGGTTGTCCAGGGCACCGCCGTCATCAGCCAGCCGAAGCCGACAATCGCCACACCCACAATCTGGGTACCCAGAATGGCCAGCAGGAGAATGGGCGCAGGGTAGGGGGGGCGCCAGAAAGGCCCGCGCACCCGGGTCAGGAACAACATGAGATGCCCGCCGGCAATCAGTTGCAGGAACATGATGCTTTGTGCTTCCGGCAGAGGAATATGAAACACAAAGCGGGTAAGGAGATAAAGCCCAAAGGTCCCCGCAAAAGCCAGGAGTCCCATGGCCGAGGACAGACTCAGCACTCTCGGCATTTCCCAATGAACGGGGGACTTCTGTACGGCGGTATGGTCCCAGGCAATGGTCATGATGGGAATGTCATCGAGCAGGGAAAGCAAAACCACCATGATGGCGGTCAACGGATAAGAGTTGAAAATCAGCATGGCAATGACCACAAAAAACAGAATATCCAGGGTCATGGCGATGCGATAAACCGTATAACTGGTCATCCGCTCAAAAATGCGCCGCGCCTCCTCGACGGCCTTGACGATCACATTCAGGCCCGGGGCTGTCAGAATCAGGGCGGCGGCACCGCGTGCCGCGTCGGTGGCTCCCGACACGGCAATCCCCACATCGGCCTGTTTGAGCGCCGGCGCATCGTTCACGCCATCGCCGGTCATGGCGACAATATGCCCGCGTTCCTGCAAGGCTTTGACAATGGCGTATTTATGTTCAGGAAATACCTGGGCAAAGCCATCGGAATGTTCGATTTCATCGCCCAGTGCCGGGGGAAGTACCCCGCCCTCGGCAAATTTCGCGAGCCGGTCATCCACGGTCAGAATATGCGTGCCCAGATTCAATTGGCCGGCAATTTCACTGGCAATGGCCTGATGATCACCCGTTACCATCTTGACTTCGATGCCGTGTTCCTGCGCTTCCATGATGGTCTGTTTGGAATCGACCCGGGGCGGATCCAGCAACGAAAGAATCCCGAGAAAACGCCAGTTCTGCCCATCATCATCGGAACGGACCACGCCCAGCGTACGAAATCCCTTGGCGGCAGCATCCTCCACCACTTTTTCGGCTTTGGCACGTTCGGCATCAGCCAGTTTGGCCATTCCAATGAGAACTTGGGGCGCCCCCTTGCTTACCCGAAACTTTTTCCCGTCGCTTCCGTGAAGTTGCCCTTCCGTACGCTTGGAGATGGGATCAAAAGGTACGAATTTGTCCTGAGTGAAAGCCGCGAGGGTTTTATCAGGATCGGGAAGTCCGGCAAGCACGGCATTATCAATGGCATCGGCGTCTTCCGCCTTGCTGGCCAGGGCCGCCGCAAGAATGAGTTCCTGTTCATTCTGCGCGGCAAACAGGGCGCTTTCCCCCAGGGTGATCTTGTTCTGCGTCAAGGTTCCGGTCTTGTCCGAGCAGAGAATGTCCACCCCGGCCATTTCCTCAATGGAAGTCAATCTGGAAACAATGGCCTTCATGCGCGATAGGGCCAGAGCTCCCAGAGCCATGGTGACCGACAACACCGCCGGCATGGCGACCGGAATGGAGGCCACCACCACCACCAGGACAAAAGCCAGTAGGGTCAAAAACGGCAAGCCACGAACCAATTCTACAACAATCAGCAATAACGAAAGGGATAGAGCCAGAACAATCAAAAAGTTACCGATATTGAGCACGGCTTTTTGAAAGTGTGAAACAGGGGCGGCTTTTTGCACCAGACTCGCCGTACGTCCGAAAAAAGTCGCAGAACCGGTTTCATAGACCAGCCCCAGCATTTCACCCTGCTTGGCAATGGTTCCTGAGTAGGCCACGTCACCGGGTTTTTTGTTCACCGGCAAAGACTCGCCCGTCAGGGCAGACTGATCCACGGACAGATAATCACCGGAAATGAGTTTGATATCCGCTGGTAACACATCCCCCAGGCGCAGACGAACGACGTCACCCGGCACCAGTTGCGCGGCGTCAATGCTTTGCCATTGCTGATCGCGCAAGACCCGCGCCTTGAGCGCCAGTTGACTTTTCAGCGCCTTGAGGGCGTCATTGGCGCCTTTTTCTTCCCAAAAACCAATGCCGCCGTTGATGAGCAGCATGGCAAAAATGACGAAAAAGCTCTTCCAGTCGCCGTTGATGGCCGACAAAACGGCCGCAACCTCAATCATCCAGGGAATCGGTGCCCAAAAATAGGAAAGCAATCTACGCCAGAGCGGAGTTTCTTTTTCTTCCAGCAGGTTGCTGCCAAATTGCGCCAGGCGGGTGCTGGCTTCGCTGCTGCTTAAACCTTTATCGCTACTTTCCAGAGCCTGAAAGCTGGCATCCAGATCCAGGCTTTCAAAACTCTTTGCATCAACCGGTTGCATGCGACCTCCCTTTATGAGAATCCCCTATGAGAAAAATACCTGACCTGACCAGTTCATAATCCGAATCTCAATATCCTAATATTAAGATAGCACAAGATTCGGCCGGTCAAGTTGCCTTCGCCATATTCATGATCGCGACCATAGACAAGGTGAGAGAATCATCATGAATTTTAATGATATATTCATATCTGCCTGTTTCTTTTGTTGGCTTGTGCTAGGCTTTGCAGGATTGGATTCAACGTGGAGGGCTGCAAAATGACTGTTCAGGAAGTGGATTTGTTATGCGTAGGTGCAGGTGGCGCCGCCTATCCGGCCGCTTTTCGTCTGGCAAAAGCTGGAAAGAAGGTGCTCATGGTCGATCCGAAGGGAGTCATGAGTGGAAACTGTCTGTATGAAGGTTGTGTTCCCTCCAAGGCGGTTCGGGAAACAGCCGCTTTTTACCAGGATGCGCAGCGTTTCCAGCCCTACGGACTGAGCGGCAATCTGCACGTGGATTTTGCCGCCCTGATGCAGCACAAAGATGCCATTCAGGAGCGGCGTTATGCCCAGCACGCAGCGGAACTGGCCGCAGAACCCCTTATTCGCTTGATCAAGGGCGTGGCGCGTCTGATAGATCCCCATACGGTGAAAGTAGATACAGATACCGGAACAGATACCTATCATGCCCGGCATATCCTGATTGCCAGTGGCTCGGACGTGTTCATGCCGCCCCTGCCCGGCGCTGAGTTGTGCCTGAGCAGCCACGATCTCTATAAACCGTCATCCGCCCTGCAGAGCCTGCCCAAAAAAATGCTGATTATTGGCGGCGGTTACATAGGGCTGGAAACAGCGACATTTTTTGCAGCCATGGGTACGGAAGTTACCTTGCTGCAAAAAGGCGCACAAATCCTGAACGGCATGGATCCCGGCATGGTCAACCTGTTGCTGCCCTTACTTCCCAAAGGGCTTGAACTACGCACTGACGTAGAAGTGCAGCGCGTTGAAGATACAGGCACAGGTCGTCGTGTTGTCTGGCTTCAGGACGGCAAGGAACAAAATCAGGAGGTCGATGCCGTGCTGCTCGCCGTGGGGCGTCGTCCGGTCATTCCCGAGGGCACGGAAGCGCTGGGCATTGCGTTTGACCATCATGGTATCCAGGTGGGTCCCAGCCTGCAAACCCGCTTTGCGCATATTTATGCAGCAGGGGATGTCAATGGACGGGTCCCGCTTTTTCACGCAGCAGTGCGTCAGTCTCTGGTGGCAGGTCACAATATTCTGGCGGGGAACGTTCCTACGGATTATGCGGATTTTGACCATGTGCCGACAACGATATTCACCCTGCCGGCAGCAGCCTACATCGGTCTGACACCGGCCAAGGTCTCTCCTGGATCTTTGCTGGAAGCCCGCTATGCCTTTTCAGAGGATTCCAGAGCGCAGATTCTGGAACGTCTGGATGGCGAAATCCGGCTCTTTTTCGAGCCCGGCAGTTTGCGGATTCGCGGGGCATGGATTGTGGGGATTGATGCAGGCAGTCTGATTGGACAGCTCGGTACGGCCATTGCGGGCGGAATGACCGCCTATGACCTGGCCCGCTTTGCCGATCAGCACCCAATGTCCGCCGAAGGTATCGGCAAGGCTGCACGCAGCCTGTTGTAGATCGCCCTCTGGCAAAATTCCGGAATGGTCTGAAAGTACCGGGACAAACGCAACGCCGTATCTGGTGAAACTGCCCGGCGCTCGCAAATGATTTCATGGATACATGGTGACGGCACTCGCAAGGCCATAGCATGTGCTGTCATTTTCAGCGGGGCCAAAAACTCCTCACGTAATACTTCGCCCGGATGAATAGGGCGCATTCCATTTCTGCTCATGATTTCGATTCCTTTGTTAATTGTCATTTTTTCTGTTTGCAAGAATAAATTGGTTTATACGCACCACTTGAACCGGTTGTATCCCCCATTATTTTTTTGCGAAAAATCATTTTTAAAATGCAACTTACTGATTAATTAAAGAGCGAATATCGGGCACATTTATTGCTGGTATGGATTCGGTAATATGTTTGCCATTTTTTAACGCCGTTTTTTAAAGCGAGGAGTTTATCATGCTCGTAGAAAACACTTTGCCGATTCTTCTGAGTCGGCTGGATTTTGCCTGGATTACCTCCATGCATATTCTCTGGACCCCATTGACGATCGGGGTGTCCTGGATCCTTTTCGGGCTGGAAGTAGCCTGGCTGCGTTCCGGAGACGAACGATGGTACCGTCTGGAACGCTTTTTTGAAAAAATCTTCATTGTCAATTTCGGCGCTGGTGTGGCTACCGGTGTCACCATGGAAATGGCCTTCGGCATTCTCTATGGTCCGTTCGCGCAGGCCGTTGGTCCCTTCTTCGGGAACATTCTCGGCTTTGAAACCATCACCGCCTTCATGTATGAAGCCGGCTTCATTGGCCTCATGGTGTTTGGCTGGAACAAGATCGGCAAAGGGATGCATTTGTTCTCTACCTTCAACGTGGCACTGGCTTCCAGCTTGTCAGCCTACTGGATTCTCGTCGCTAACAGTTGGATGCAGACTCCCGATGGGGTCGTACTGAAAGATGGTCTGTTTCAGGTGACCAATTGGTGGAGTGCCATTTTCAATGAGAACGCAGACTGGGGCTTTCCCCATATGTGGATGGCTACCATGATCCTGGGCTTTTTTGTGCTGGCCGGGACCAGTGCCTGGTTTATTCTCAAGAATCGTCATGCCGATTTGTTCGTCAAGATGCTGAAACCGGCCATTCTGGCGTTATTGATCGCGACGCCAATACAAATCTGGTTAGGCGATACTCTGGGGGTCGATGTGGCCCATAGTGAGCCGACCTCGCTGGCCGCCATGGAAGGGCATTACCATACCTACTTGCCTAACGGTCAGGTCAACAGTGCCTGGAACCTGATTACCATTCCCAATGCCGCGA
>DYJM01000146.1 GCA_020723125.1 Acidithiobacillus ferrivorans | reverse complement strand
GGGCCGATTTCATTGGGGTAGGCAAATTCGCTGAACGCTTCCAGCAACTCCATATCAGAACGCGAGGTTTCGATGGTGATCACATCCGCATCCATCGCCGCAATCTCCGGCATGATGTCGTTGAACTCGGAATAGCACATGTGGGTATGGATTTGGGTATCATCGCGCACCCCCGCTACTGACAGACGGAACGCCTCCACCGCCCATTGCAGGTAGGCTTTCCATTCGGTTTTGCGCAGTGGCAAACCTTCGCGGAAAGCGGGTTCATCCACCTGAATAATGCCGATGCCTGCCGCTTCCAGATCAAGGATTTCATCCCGCAACGCCAGCGCAATCTGGAACGCGGTATCACGACGCGGCTGGTCATCCCGCACGAATGACCATTGCAGCATCGTGACCGGGCCGGTGAGCATCCCTTTCATGGGCTTGGCGGTGAGGGACTGGGCATAAGCCGACCATTCCACCGTCATCGCCAAGGGGCGTGAGACATCGCCGTAAATGATCGGCGGTTTGACGCAACGGCTGCCGTAGGATTGCACCCAGCCCAGCCGGGTGAAGGCGTACCCGGCAAGCTGTTCACCGAAGTATTCCACCATGTCGTTACGTTCGGCTTCACCATGCACGGGGACATCCAGCCCCAGTTGTTCCTGCATTTCGACGGCGTGGCGGATTTCTGCCTGCATCGCGGCGTGGTAGCTGGCTGCGTCCAGTTGCCCAGCTTTGAAATCACGCCGTGCCTTGCGGATTTCTTGTGTTTGTGGGAATGAGCCAATGGTGGTGGTGGGGTACAGCGGCAACTCAAAGCGTTGCTGTTGTGCCTTGGCGCGTTCGGGGTAGGCGGAAGCACGTTGCAGCAGTGCCGGGGTAATGTCTGCCATGCGTTGTGCCACTGCTGGGTTGTGTACCCGTGTGGAAGTTTGGCGGCTTTCAATGGCGGCGTGGTTGGCTTCCAGCGCAGTACGCACACTGCCGCGCCCTTGGGTCAGGGCTTGGCTGAGGATGCGCAATTCATCCAGCTTCTGCACCGCAAACGCCAGCCAGTTTTTCAGTTCTGTATCCAGTGTGGCTTCCAGCCCCAAATCCAGCGGTACGTGCAGCAATGAGCAGGAGGGGGCAAGCCACAGGCGTTCACCCAAGCGTTGGTGGATGGGTTCGAGCCATGCCAGCACCGCGTTGAGGTCGGTTTTCCAGAGGTTGCGCCCATCCACCACCCCAAGGGACAGCACTTTGTAGGGTGAAAGGTTGTCCAGCACCCGCGCTATTTCTTCCCGCCCGCGCACCGCATCCAGATGCAGCCCTGCCACGGGCAGGTTACACGCCAGCCGCAAGTTGTCGCGCAACTCACCGAAATAGCTTGCCAGCAACAGGTTCAGGCTGCGGGTCTGGAGCTGGTTGTAGGCGGACTCAAAGGCGTTTTGCCATGCCAGCGGTAAATCCAGCACCAGAATGGGTTCGTCGATTTGCACCCATTCCACCCCCAGCGCGGCGAGGTATTGCAACACTTCTACATACACGGGCAGCAGGCGCGGCAGCAGTTCCAGCTTGTCGAATTCCTGCCCCTTGACCTTACCTAGCCACAGGTACGACAACGGCCCCAGCAGGACGGGCTTGGGGTTGAACCCGGCGGCTTTGGCTTCTTTTACCTGATCCAGCAATAGGGTGGATGCCAGATGGAAATCGGTATCGCTTGCCAGTTCCGGTACGATGTAGTGGTAATTGGTGTCAAACCATTTGGTCATTTCACAGGCAAAGGTCGGTTCACCCGTCGGGGCGCGTCCCCGTGCCATACGGAAATACTGGTCAAGTTCGTTTGCCCCTTGCCCTTGCTGGAAACGCGGTGGCAAGTTGCCCAGCATCAAACTGGTGTTCAGCACATGGTCGTACAGGGCGAAATCGCCCACTGGCACAAAATCCAGCCCCGCTTGTTGCTGGATGTTCCAGTGCTGTTGGCGTAAGCCGTAGGCAGTGGTTAGCAGGCTGTCGGCATCACTTGCCCCTTTCCAGTAGCTTTCCAACGCAAATTTCAATTCACGGCCTGCCCCCATGCGTGGGAAGCCGAGGTTGTGGAGTCGCATACAATACCCTTCCGGTTAATGACAGAAAGGGGGATTGTGCCGTTTACGCTCAATGAATAAAATCGCGTTTTTTTCAAGAAAACCTGAATATTATTCATAATGGACATTGCCCACTTACGCATTATCCACGCCTTGCACCAGCACCAGACCCAAGGCTTGGCAGCAGCAGCCCTGCACCTCACCCAATCCGCGCTCTCGCACCGCATGAAGGCGTTGGAGCATGAGCTAGGCATTGCTTTCTGGAACAAGCAAGGGCAACGCCTGAGCCTCACCCCGGCGGGGCAGGAGCTGCTACGGCTGGCACAACGGGTGTTGCCAGAACTGGACGTGACCCACCAACGCCTCAAACTGATGGCGGACGGCAAGGCGGGCAGGCTGCACATTGCGGTGGAATGCCTGCCCTGTGCGCAATGGCTCAACCCGGCATTGCCCTATTTCATGCGTGACTGGCCTGACATTGATGTGGATGTGGTCAGCCAGTACCGCTTTTCCGCCTTGCCTGCGCTGCTGGATTACCAGATTGATGCCTGCCTGACACCTGATCAGATGCCACACGGCGATTTGCACCACGAACCCCTGTTCAGCTACCGCCTATGCTTGGCAGTGGGCAAACAACACCGCTTGGCAACCCGGCAAACCTTTACGGCAGCGGACTTGGCAGAAGAAACTTTGTTGACCTACCCAGTGGAACGCCAACGGCTGGATGTATTCACCCAAATCTTGCAACCAGCCAGTCTTGAACCGCGCTATCACAAAACAGTAGGCGACACTGAACTGATGTTGGGGATGGTGGCAAGCCAGCGGGGGGTTGCACTGATCCCTGAATGGTTGGTGGAGCGTAGCCATTACAAGCCCGATATTGGTTTACTTCCCCCAGCAGGCAGGGCATTGGATAAACAGTTGTATTTAGTCATCCGGCGAGAAGACAGGCATTT
>DYJM01000145.1 GCA_020723125.1 Acidithiobacillus ferrivorans | reverse complement strand
CAAACGGATCTGCTATTGAGGGTTCTGCGCCGCACCCGCCGCGCGCCTGAACCCTGCCGTTAGCACGCCCAAAATCGAAAGGAGTATCGCCATGAGTTCTCGAAACAGAAAAAGGAATCGAAAGAATCACAACATTACACGAACATCACCTAACCGACAACGATTGTCAAAACTGCGTACCTGGTTCAACTCATATGCCTGGACGCTCATAGTCACCATCATTATGATTGCGCCCGTTGTTGCCGTGATCGTATTTCAATCCGTTCAGGCCACGGCAATGCAGCCACCGGACGGTGACACGACAGTCGGCGTGTTGCATTCCCCCCTGTCCACGCCAACGGCTCCTCCGTCGTTGGGAAACAGCAATGTCAGTGATACGTCTCCTTACCCATACTTCGAGCCTGATACCGAGGTGTCGGTCTACACCGGCAGCGGTGACACAGGCTGGCAGCCAATACCGTTCGGCGCAATTCCCTGGAGCGTCGAGTTTCTATTCGACGGTCGTTTCTACGACGTAGACCCGGAGGGCCGGGTACGCGTGAACCTGAGTGTGGAGGCGAGCGAGACGAATTTGGCCGAGGCCGACCGACCGTTCGAGCCGTACAACTCGCGTTGGCCCGAACCGGAAGACCTGGTACGATTCGTGGATCAGGACAACCAGCATTTGCTTCACAATCGGGCGGGTGCGTGCCAGGCGGAGGATCGTTTCTGGTTCCAGGGAGTGTTGTATAGATGTATCGCAGATCCAAACGACCCATCAAGCCTAATCGTCAAAAGCACATATCACGTGCTGAACGCTGATGGTCGCGTGTTGCCGGTGGAGGAGTTCGCCGTTGCTCGCGGCGACAGCCTGGATGAAGTGTACGGCTCACAACTGGCAACAGGCGGGTTCGTCGGTGGCACAGTGGACGGCAGCAGTGACATCTTGCTCACCAGTTTCGACGGCGGCGCTCTGCCAAGCGGCCTGGTTGGTGGACAGCAGCCCGGCGACATCCAGAGCGGGGTGAGTTCCGGCGGCGTCAATGGCATGCCTACTGACTTCGGCTTTGCCGGGCAGCGGTACGACAGTAGCACCGGTTTGATCTACATGGGCGCACGATATTACGATCCAGCCCTGGGACGTTTTATCAGCCCTGACACCATTGTGCAGCAACGCAACGATCCACAGAGCTATAACCGCTATGCCTATGCGCGAGACAACCCGCTCAGATACACCGATGAATCCGGTCACTGTTGGGGCATTGCCAGCGGTCTGCGCAATGTTCCAGGTTACGGCGTCACTTGTAACAACCTGGATATGGCGCTCACCATCGCGCAACATCCTGAAGCTTCGGCAGGACAGAAAGCGGGGGCAATCGCCTACATTGCGACCGAAGGGACAGCCCATTTGGCTCTTGCAGTTGGCGGTGGCATATTGGCGTGGGAAGGTGGCGCAGCCGTAGTCAGCACTGTCGGTGGGACGGAAGCAGCGGGTACAGCAGGCACGGTAGCGACTGCTGCTTGTGCCGATGGAGATTGCACGAACGAGATACAAGCTGTGAGTAATGCCCTTTGCGCCGATGGGGACTGCACGAATGAGGTGCGAGCTGTTGGTGAGGCTCTTTGCGCCGATGGAGATTGTACCAACGAAGCAGCGGCGGCAGGTCGAACTGGCCTGGATGCCTTCTCACGGGCATCGGAGTTCGGTATCAGATCCTACAATGACTTGAGAAGAGCAATCAGCGGGACTGGATTGCAGGCTCACCATATCATCGAACAGCGGTTCGCCGCCAGACTGGGGCTGAATCCAGGGCAAATGCCCAGTGTGGCCCTGACGCCGCAAGAACATCAGATTTTCACGAATCTGTGGCAGTCATACATTGGGCGCGGTGGGGACTACACACTTCTCAGTATAGATGATATCTGGTTTGCTGCTCAACAAGTATATGCTGGTCATCCGGATCTTTTGGAAGCAGCCAGGCAAACACTGTTTGGCCCATAGGAGTCGGATGCGATGAGAATAAGGCACAGAGTCACCTTCAATAAGAATGATGCTGTGGATGCCGAAATTGAGGCTCTTAAGATTAAGTATCAGAAAACGCCAGGTTTCGGGAGGTACTACCTGCTCACATTTGAAATTGACGAGTCTGATCCTAGATGGCCGCAGATAGCCAAGTTGATACGAGAGAAAGGCCATGGAAGCCTATTCAACACCATTTTTACTGACAATGAGATTCTAAATGCCGAATGGGTTCGACTCATTCCGGTCTTTGAGCAAGGTTACCCCCAACCAGAAGAGACTTGGGTCACAAACCCCATCAACTATGAGGATCATTGTCCAGAGTGTGGGACCTTCCGTCAGGTAGCCAGCTTCAGACTGAAGAAAGAGCCGAACTTGGGCAAGAAGGATTTTATGAACCTTTACTGGACGCATGCTCTGTTTTGTACCCCACAGGTCTTCAGCACGCTCGAAGCTCATGGGATACGAGGATATGAAAAGTGGGATGCTATTATCCACAGAACTAGCACCCCATCTCAAAAAGTATCTCAGTTGTTCGTCCCCACCGTCGCCAAGCCTGGATTGGTTCGGGTGGAGGACTTGAAAAGGGAAATGTGTTCCTCGTGTAACATGACAAGATACTACCCCCACAAGAGAGGCGTGATGTATCTGAAGCGGGATGCGCTGGTGCCTGGGGTAGACATTATGCAGACCTACGAGTGGTTCGGCAGTGGTCACTCTGCATATCGTGAGATATTGGCATCAAATAGGCTTGCGAGGATTATTCTTGACGAGGGTTGGAAGGGAGTGGCCTTGAAGGTAGTTGAGTTGACTTGAAGCTCCGGCATCTCACCAAGGACAATCATGTGTCACAAAGGCGGGCGTGCTAACCACCGCATGAACCCGACCGCCCTATCGGGCGCGCAAATCGGCGGCCCCTCGCGCTTTCAGCCAGCTTTCTAGCGGAGGCTCTTTCCCGCAGCCGGGCGGCGGGTTATGCGAACCGTTAGCCCGCTGTACGTACAGCGAACATTACATTTCAACAAGGAGAAAGATA
>DYJM01000144.1 GCA_020723125.1 Acidithiobacillus ferrivorans | reverse complement strand
TGCTTAAGGCAAACTTGCCTGTTGTACCCCGAAACGCAAAGCCGCCAAGGCGCACGCCGCGCCCCAGCGACACCCCCTGGTCAATAGTGACACCATGAAAACCATTCTTGATTTTTTCTTCTCTGGCACAGACGGGCTGCAGTTCTTTCAGGAACAACCAACTGAAGCAGTTCCGTTTTGAAGTTTCGTTTATAATTCAGTATCCTTTCAAGCAGTGGTGGGACGAGCCTATGACGGTTGTCGAATATCTGGATTTTGAAATTGAGATTGGCCTCGGGCAGGGACGCGACTACCCGCTGGCTGTGTTGCGTTCGCCGGGGGGTGAAGCCCACGCGCAGATGTTGTTCCCATTCGATGAATTGGCCCTGGCGAGCCGCTTAAAAGATTTGCAGATTGCCCTGCTCCGTTCCGGCGGTCAGCGCCGCCAGACTCTCAGCCCGCAGGAACGCACGGTGCAAGAATTTGGGCAGAAGCTGTTCGAGGCGCTCCTGAGCGGGGAAATTCGTTCACGCTATGATATCAGCCAGCGCGAAGCGGCCCGGCGCGGGCTGGGACTGCGCCTCAAGCTGCGCATCCAGCCGCCGGAACTGGCCTCGCTCCCCTGGGAATTTTTGTACGATGCCCGCCGGGCGGAATATCTCTGCCTTTCGACTCAAACCCCCCTCGTTCGTTACCTTGAACTGCCGCAGGTCATCCAGCCGTTGCTCGTAACCCCGCCCTTGCGGATTCTAGGCCTGCTGGCCAGCCCGATTGGATTGGCATCGCTCGACACCGAGAATGAAAAGGCGCGGGTGGAGCAGGCGCTCAAAAACCTGATGGACAGCGGCCAGGTGCAGATCGCCTGGCTCGAGCACGCCAACCGGCGCGAGTTACAGCGGATTCTGCGCCACGGTCCCTGGCATATTCTGCATTTTATCGGGCACGGCGGCTTTGATTTGGCCAGTGACGAGGGCTTTATCGCGTTGGAAACCGAAAGCGGCGAACTGGACCGCCTGCCTGCCACCCAACTGGCGCGTCTGCTGGCCGACCATTTCAGCCTGCGCCTGGCGGTTTTGAATTCCTGCGAGGGCGCCCAGGGCGGCAACACGGATGTCTTTTCAAGCACGGCTTCTGTGCTGGTGCGGCGCGGCCTCCCGGCGGTGCTGGCCATGCAGTACGAGATCACCGACCGGGCGGCGATTGAATTCGCGCGTGGTTTCTACGAAGCCCTGGCCGATGACCTGCCGGTGGATGCCGCCACCGCCGAAGCGCGCAAAGCGGTCAGCCTGGGCCTGACCAACACCATCGAGTGGGGCACCCCGGTTTTGCACATGCGCGCTCCGGATGGGGTCTTGTTCAAACATCTCAGCCTTGAGGAACTCGCTCGCCAGGCGCTGGAACGTGAACGACAGATCCGCCTGCAACAGGGAGCCGCTGAGCGAGCCGCCCAGGAAGATGCCGAACAGGCCCAGCGCTTTGCGGCGGACAAAGCGCCCCAGCCGCTGCCGGTTGCGGCCGTTTCGAAACAAACCACCACTCCGGCCTGGCTGAAGCTCGCGCCGGGGATCATCTTGGCTATCGTGCTCTGCGGTTTCGTTTTTTGGGGGGTATCCGCGCTGGTCGGAACGCTGATAGCTGCGGAGCCAACCCCAACGAAAAAGTCCCCGCCGGTTACGATTACCACTTTGACTCTGACACCAAAAATTACTTTGACCGCGCCACCGCCGGTCAGCCCAACCCCCTCCCTGCCCGAATTTTCGGTTTACAACCCTCACCCCGCTAACGATGACATCTTCGATGCACAGGGTGTGCCGATGCGCGTCATTCCCGCGGGAACCTTCCAGATGGGCGGCGACCCCGCAACTGCCCTGGCCGAGTGCCAGAAATATCGCGATGATTGTCAATTGGATTGGTATCAAGATGAATCCCCCGTCTACACCGTCCCCCTGGAGGCCTTCGAGATGGACAAGTACGAAGTGACCAATGCACTCTACCAGGCCTGCGTGGAGGCGAAGGCCTGTACTCCGCCGCACGAGACAAAATCGTACACACGCGCCAGCTATTACGGAGATTCTGCCTTCAACAACTACCCGGTCATTTACGTCGACTGGAACCAGTCCAAAGCTTATTGCAAATGGCGCGGGGCGCACCTGCCTACCGAAGCCGAATGGGAATACGCCGCGCGCGGCGGGTTGCAAAGCCAGAACTACCCCTGGGGGGATGTTTTTGAAGACGGGCAGGCCAATTTCTGCGATACAAACTGCTCCTTGGACTGGGCCAACAAAGACATTAATGATGGCTATCCCGACACCGCCCCGGTTGGCAGTTACCCGCCTAACGGCTACGGTCTGTACGACATGGCTGGCAATGTTTGGGAGTGGACCAATGATTGGTATGATGCCTATCCTGGCAATACCATCGAAAATTCAGATTATGGAATGACATATCGCGTGGTGCGCGGCGGCTCGTGGTACGACCTTCCTAACGTCCTGCGTGTCTCCGACCGTAACAGGAATACCCCCGATGTCAGGGGCATCGTCCTGGGTTTTCGGTGCGCCCGTTCATCCCCGTAGGGGGCTCCCCTTAGTCCTGAATTTCTGACCCCTGTGCTTCTGCTGTTCTGAAGCGGGGGGTGCAGGGGGGCCTGCCCCCTTGCCGCTTAAAAAAATTAAAAATGAGCAAACCCTACTTCAACCTGTACGAAAAAATCTGCCACCCCGCCCTGTTCCTTAAGAGCCTGGAGCCGGGTGGTTTTTATCAAGAACACCCGTAAATATGGTAAAATATAAAAAAGGTGCAAAATGAAAACCACCATAGAAATTCCAGACCCCCTCTTTCGGCAAGCCAAAGCCCGCGCCGCTCTTGAAGGCATCTCCCTGCGCGATTTATTTCTGCGCGGCTTGCAACTCTCCCTGCAAACCCCGTCCGCCGCGTCCGCCCGGCAGCGCGCCAGCTTTCCCCTCATTCGCGCCGCCCAGCCGGCCCCGCCCCTGACCGATGAGCAGGTCTACGCAGCTCTCAACAGCGATGAAGGCCTGCTCTGATGCCCAGCCTGTGCGATGTCAACCTCCTGCTGGCTGCCTGCTATGAC
>DYJM01000143.1 GCA_020723125.1 Acidithiobacillus ferrivorans | reverse complement strand
TGGCCGGGGACAATTGGCTGCAGTTCTGGCCTGACGACGAACGCCCGCCCGCCGAGACGCAGGTAACGCAAACCGATGGATACATGTTATCTTTTCCACCACCAAGACACGAAGCCGCGTGGCAGGGGCGACCCGCCCGGCTCGAAAATCACACTTCCTGGCAAGAAAACCTGGCAATTTTTCTCATCGCAGGCCTTGAAAGAGGCGCCGCGAACCCGGCGTTTCTGCAATAGATTTTCAGGCTTTTGCGAAAGTCTATTAGAGCGCTTGCATAAGTACCCAATTTACTGTCTTGCTTTTTTCACCGCAGAGGCGCAGAGAAAATCCTGGTTAGATTGACAAATGCCAGTCAGCCACGGGAAAATCTTAAGAACCTCTGCAAACCCGGCATCTCGCGATAGATTTTCAGGCTGTTGCATACCAGACAAAGGACCCTTGATTTTTAATATCAGAGTCTTTATAATAAACACGGTTGGTCTCATTGAATCTAAAAGGAGTGGGCATGAATAGATAAAAAGACGTGCTACGATCCATCACCGCGCCAGTCGCACAAGCGGATCCAAACCGCTTCCTCTCATATTTTCGTTGTGCTCAAATGAAGGAGAAAATCATGCAACGCAAATTGTTCGTTTTGTTCGCCGGGCTGGTGATGTTCAGCCTGTTGATCGCGCCTGTGGGGATGGTCGGAGCGCAGGATCCCTTGCCGCCTACGCCTCAGCCACCAGTTTCAAAGGGTGAGGTCAGATCATTCGACGGGGCCGTACAAGATCAAAATGGGCTTTGGTATATGCCAGAGGGCGCTCATACAATCTCCCCCGACCGCGCGGTGTCCCCCATGACCGT
Source organism: Acidithiobacillus ferrivorans (assembly GCA_020723125.1). Taxonomy (GTDB): domain Bacteria; phylum Pseudomonadota; class Gammaproteobacteria; order Acidithiobacillales; family Acidithiobacillaceae; genus Acidithiobacillus; species Acidithiobacillus ferrivorans_A. The sequence continues at coordinate 2,234 of DYJM01000143.1, read as the reverse complement.
TAGCGGCACAGATGACTACGGTTATTACTGGGACGACAGCGTGGCGCTAAACTGGGTTGACACAACCAGCGGCACCGATACCGGTCTTACTGGATATGCCGACGCCACCGGCCCAATCAGCTTGCCATTCTCGTTCAAATACTACGAAAATACCTATAGCCAGGTTTATATTGCCGCGTGCGGTTATTTGGGCTTTACAGACTATGGCTACTGGGACCCTCAGAGCGAGATTCCATCCCCATCAGAGCCGAACAATGTGATCGCCCCTTATTGGACGCCGACTTACATTGACGCCGGCAGTTGGGTACATTACAAGTCTGGCGGCATTGCCCCGAATCGTTATTTTGTGGTTGAGTGGCATGATGTAATAGGCGCAGGTACAACCGGGAATGACGATACTTTCCGCTTCGAGACGATCCTGTATGAAAACGGCGATATCGTTTTTCAATATCAAACAATGACCTATACTGGAGGCTACTATTGCGGCGCAAGCGGTATTGAAGATTCTATGGGGCTGGACGGCTTGTCTTATATTGGTTTTTGCAACCAGGCGCCATCCAACAAAGCGGTGCGTTTCTACCGCCCGGCTCCCTCGGCGCGCGTGAAAATCAATCCAACCCAACAGGGCAGTTTCACGCAGGCCGGGGCAACAGAGAGTTTTCAGATCACAGTTCGCAACACGGGCGAATTGGGAGCCGACACCTATGATCTGACCACTTCTTCTACTTGGCCGGTTACGTTCTATGCCGCTGACGGCGTCACCCTCCTGACCGACACCGACTCGGATGGCGCAATTGACACAGGCTCAGTAGCCCAGGGAAGCACCGTGACCATCACCGCTAAAGTCGCCACGCCGGGCGGAGCCGCAGTGGGAGACGCCAACAGCGCCGCCATTACCGCCCGCTCTTCAGTGAACACCAGCAAGTTCAAGACCGCCACCCTGCAAACCGCCATCCCCGCGCCCTTTGCCCAAGTGTATGATGATTATGCCGATGGCGCGATGAGCCTGTACCTGGTCCAGCCCAGCGCCCAGGTTATGAAGAAGGCCACGCCTGATGGGTACTACGGCTCCAGCATGGCCGTAACTGCGGCTCCGAACGGTAATTTTGTCTATCTATGGGGGAAGGGGCGCTGCCTGGACAGCCAATGCAACCTTTATGTAAGCGAGATAGAATACACCCTGCTGGACCACTATGGGGACACGGTACGAGTTGTCAGCAAACTGACCGACAACAGTGGGGCGGTGGTGGACACCTACGACTTATCGCCTTCCGTTGCGGTCGCGCCCAATGGCACAATGGGTGTAATCTGGTGTCGCGAATTGTACAACTCTGCCACCTCCCAGTTCAATTACAACATTTACTTCGCCACCCTGGATGGCGCAGGCAACCTGGCCAGCGGCCCGACCAACCTCACCAACAACAATGTCTGGGGCGCTTACAGCGACCCAAACCTCCCACGTTTCTTTAACCCCACCATTGCCGCCACTGACGACAATCGCTTCGTCCTGGCTTGGAGAAAGCATATCTTCGATCCTTATTCGGCAAACATCTGGTACGCAACGCGTGACACCGCTGGAGCAAGTGTATTTCCTCCCACCGCGCTGACGAGTGATAATGGGAGTTTCACTCCTGTTCTCAACAGCCTGGCAGGCGGCCAAGTCATCCTGACCTGGTTTAGTAGTGTCGCGCCAGCTGATGGTGTTCCAACCTATGCGGTACTTAATAGCAGTGGAGACATAGCTAAAACTGCCACTACCCTTGGCGTTAGCGACATTTATGCAACCCCCGATGCCGTTCTCCTTCCTAACGGCAAAGTGGCCCTCGCCTGGCCTACCGATACGGGCGTTCAGTTCGCCATCCTGAATTCGTCCTACGCCCTCGAGAGCGGGCCGACTTCAGCCAATAGCCCATCTTCTGCTTACGGTTACGCGCTCTCTGTGACTACCGACTCATCCAACCGTGTGATCATGACCTGGCTGAACGGCGAAAGCGCACAAAATCTCTTCTACGCCCTGGGAGACAGCACGGCCGCGTTTATTACGCCGCCAATGTCCTATAAGACCAGCGCGGATTATATTGACACCAGTTATAACGGCCAGGGCAACGCGCCATACATTTACTTTACCGATGTGCCTTTAGCTTATTGGGCCAGCGGGTTCATCGAACGCTTGTACGGAGCCGGCATCACCACCGGCTGCGGCGGCAGCAACTACTGCCCGAGCGATTCCGTCA
>DYJM01000142.1 GCA_020723125.1 Acidithiobacillus ferrivorans | reverse complement strand
CAAAAAATGACGGAGTCTTGATTTGCAGCGTTCCGAATTATGGATACATTAAGCACATAATATATCTTTTGTTTGGACAACAGCCTCGAACTGGCACCGATCTCCCGGTAAGTCAATGGCGGAATGAAGGGTGGGATGGAATGCATCTTCACACATTCACAAAAAAATCATTCGAAGTTTTGCTGAAAGATTGTGGCTGGATGCCAGAAAAGTGGGTCGGGTGTGGAAGTCGGTTCAATTGGACAGGGGTTGGCTTACTGAGAAAAAAGTGGCCTTCTCTATGGAGTGGGGAACTTATCGTGCGTTGCCGAAAAATTCAAAGTTCTTCGAGATTATGTGCGGTATAGTCGGCTCTGCCTCCATAGTCCCCCAGTCTAATCGGGCTTGGCTGCAAATCGCCAGCGACACACTGATCCATCGCGGCCCTGACGATGCTGGAGAGTGGTGGTCCGAGGACTTCCGTGTCGGGTTGGCTCATCGCAGATTGTCTGTTCTGGATTTATCTCCACTAGGACATCAGCCTATGCATGATGCGACCGGTTCGCTGAGCATCGTTTTTAATGGTGAAATTTATAACTTTGGCGACCTGCGTGATGAATTGACCGCCAAGGGACATGGCTTTCGCTCGCATTCTGATACCGAGGTGATCCTGGCGGCGTATCGTGAGTGGGGCACGGCATGCCTCGGGCGCTTCAATGGCATGTTCGCCTTTGCGCTCTATGACGCACGTCAGCAAACCCTGTTTTTGGCCCGCGACCGGGCCGGTGAAAAACCGCTCTTTTATTACCAGGTGGGCGGCGAGTTGCGTTTTGCTTCTGAGCTGAAAGCACTGCTTGCAGATCCCGCCTTGCCACGGAAAATTGCACCCGAGTCGCTCGATTGTTACCTGGCCATGGGCTACGTGCCCGGCGAGCGTTGCATGTTGCAGGGTTTCAATAAGCTGCCGCCAGCGCATGTGTTGCTGTTTGACCTGCAAACCGGGCAATCGAAGGTGTGGCGGTATTGGCAACTGCCGGATTTGGCTGTGGCCGATACTGAACAGGACGAAACTGCCCTGCTGAATGAACTGGAAACCCTGCTGGAAGACGCCGTGCGTCGGCAGATGGTGGCGGATGTGCCGGTGGGGGTGTTGTTGAGCGGCGGGGTGGATTCCAGCCTGGTCACGGCCATGGCGGTGCGGGCGTCCAGCCAGGTGCAAACGTTTACGATTGGTTTTCCCGGCTATGGCAAGCTGGATGAGACCGAACACGCCCGTTTGATCGCACGGCACTTTGGCACCCGACACACCGAATTGATGGCCGAAGAGGCTACGGCGGATTTGCTGCCACGACTTGCCCGCCAATTCGATGAGCCAATGGTGGATTCGTCGATGATCCCCACCTTTCTGGTCAGCCAGTTGGTGCGCCAGCACTGTACGGTGGCATTGGGGGGGGATGGCGGCGATGAGTTGTTTGGCGGCTACGGACATTACAGCCGCCTGCAATGGATGCAGCGTCGCTTGGGGCTAATTCCTCGCCCCCTGCGCAAGGGTATTGCCCTGACCGCTGAAAAGCTGTTGCCAGTGGGTTTCAAGGGGCGCAACTGGCTGCAAGGTCTGGGTGTGGATTTAGATAACGGACTGCCGCTGATTGCGTCGTACTTTGATGCCATGACGCGAAAGCGCTTGTTGGCCGGGCAGCCGGGTTGGCCCTTGGCAGCAGAGTCCGTATTTAAAAGTCGAGTGCCTGCCAACCACGATCTGTTACAACGCGCAACCCGCATGGATTTTGCCAACTATTTGGCCGAGGACATTCTGGTCAAGGTGGATCGCGCCAGCATGTTGAACTCGCTGGAAGTGCGTGCGCCGTTACTGGATTATCGATTGATCGAGTTTGCTTTTGGCAAAGTGCCCTCGCAGTTAAAAGCAACACAGACCGATAAGAAAATATTGCTCAAGCGGCTGACAATGCGTCTGCTGCCGCCGGAGTTTGATCGCCAGCGCAAGCAGGGGTTTTCTATTCCTTTGGCGAAGTGGCTTGCGAGTGGTCCTTTCCGGGAACTGTTTAATGAAGTGCTGCGTGATCCGCATTGCAGGTTTGATGCGGGCACGGTTGACAGCCTTTTATGTGGCCAGGACAAAGGGCGAAGCAACAGTGAACGCCTGTTTGCCCTGGTGCTCTTTGAGTTATGGCGGAGGGAATATGGGGTTACTTTCTAACGCTGATGGAGGTGGTTTGTGAAGACAGAATTGCTGGAATTGCTCCGGTGTCCAAACACTGGCCAGCGTTTGCATTTGGAGGGCGCCAATGAAAACCCCCTTGAGATCGATGCGGGCAGTTTGGTTTCGGAGGATGGCCAACATCGTTACCCTGTTCTCGGGGGCATTCCCCGTTTCGTACCGCAGTCGAACTATGCCGATAATTTTGGCATGCAGTGGAACCACTTTGCCAAGACACAACTCGATAGTCATTCAGGTCATTCCATCTCTGCGGATCGTTTCTGGAAGGCGACTGATTGGTCACCGACTGAAATGAAAAACCAATGGGTGCTGGATGTGGGTTGTGGCTCCGGGCGTTTTGCCGAGATAGCCTTGAGTACAGGCGCCAAAGTGGTGGGGCTGGATTATTCCAGTGCGGTGGATGCATGTTACGCCAATTTGAAGCATCACCCTAACTTGCATGTGGTGCAGGGCGATATCTATGCGCTGCCTTTTGCACCGGAAAGTTTTCAATTTGTGTATTCCTTAGGCGTACGCCAGCACACGCCCGATGTGGCCAAGGCGTTCGCAGCACTTCCGCCGATGGTTCGGAGGGGGGGCGACTTTGCGTCGATTATTACGAAAAGTCGTTCAAGAGTTACCTGTTGCCAAAATACTGGTTACGCCCTTTCACCAAGGGTATGCCAAAACAAAAGTTATTTTCTCTACTTGAAATGCTTATACCTGCTTTGCTGCCGGTAAGCCGCATGCTTGGCCGAATCCCTGTAGTGGGCAAGCTCATCAAGCGCGCAATACCCGTGGCAAACTATGACGGGATATTGCCGCTTACCGAAAACCAATTGAGAGAGTGGGCGTTGCTGGATACATTCGACTGGCTTTCCCCCGCCTATGATAACCCGCAAAC
>DYJM01000141.1 GCA_020723125.1 Acidithiobacillus ferrivorans | reverse complement strand
CTCGGCAGCTTGGGCTTTACTGGCGGCGATACTGATATTTTGTTGTGCTTGGGCCTGAGCAATCGTTGAGGCGGATTGCATCGCCGCTATCTGACTCTCTGCCTGTGCCGTGGCTTGGGCCACGCCAATCTGCGTTGCTGCTCGATCATTGGCGGTCGTGATGGCGGTTTGCGCATTTTCGTAGGAGGCGATTTCGGCCGCCTGCGTCTGCGCTTTGCCCAGATACTCACTGGCCTGCGCTGCCAGCTTGTTACTGGCAACGGTAGCAGCATTTGTGGATTGCGTCTCCGCCACTTGCGCGTTGGCTTGTGCCTGTGTCTGGGCAACACTGGCCGCGGCTTGACTTGCGGCGATGGCGGCCTTGCTGTCATATTGCGCTTGCGCGGCGGCTACTGTGGCATTATCGGCGGCAGTGGCCTGATCCACCGCCGCCGTATCACTGCCACTCATGACGCCCTCGGCATTGAGGAGTGCCGGGCTTGGCGCGGGTGCCGCGCTGGTTGTCGGTCCTTTTGACTTGCTCAACAGGACGACTCCGCCGACCACTACGACAGCCGCCACGCCGCCAATGATATACTTGTGTTTGACGATCTCGTGCTGTAAATTTTGCAGGTCCATGCTCTATCCTGTTGTCAGTGTCAAGCCGCCAGCGTATCCGGTTACCCCTGCCTGACCGTAGATGATCTGCGGGTTAGGCGTAGCCGATTGTGCCGGGATAGCCCAGAACGGGACCAAGCCGCCTTGTGCGCCGCTACGACCAATCATGAGCGTATGCTGTGGGCTGCCGACTTGCGCCGGGATGTCCCAAGCAAACTCCTGAGCGTTATAGAGCGGCGCATATTTGGCGTATTGGGTTTTCATGGTCCCTCCTACCCCATGAAGGTGCTGTTACCCTCAGCGGCGCTGAGTGCGTAGCCTTCGCCTTTGAACACGTCCAGAATATCCGTCCCGGTATTGGAATGACTCACCAGTTCCATGACGATGGCAACCACGGCGATAATCACCAACACCTCCGTTATTGATTTGATAATTTCGCTGCCCATTTTTGACCCCCTGCTATAAATCCGATTTGAGACTTGCAAACCCCGCATCCAGTTTGGGGATATTGACCAATCCATAAGTGATGATTGCCAGCCACATAAGCGCCTCGAACAATGGGCGAATATCGCGCGGCGAATAAGCCGCCATCCCGAAAATGAACAGCCACGCCACGATATACACGCCTACGCTTTCAGCGTCCTTGCCCACCTCCGTGATAAACGGCTTCGTGTTGCCTTGGGCCATCACCGCAATCAGATAAGCCGCACCCAGGATGAATATCACAGGCATCAAGCCCCTCCCGATTGCGTGGCGTACCCCCAATATAACGCCGCCTTGTTATTGGCAACGGCCCATAACAACGTCAAGACGATCACGCCCAAGGTCATGCTCACCGTGGGCGACACTTGCAGCGCCGCCGGCGGTTGAAACTTGACCGGGCTGCCCATCAGTCCTCCAGCACCCGATACACCAGATAGAGTACCCCTGCGGCGAGTATCAGTGTGAGGGCATAATCGCCGTATGAGGCACCTCTACCGAACGGGTGCGAAGTGTAGGCCTTGAACCACGCGATGACGGAATCCATAGTGTGCACCCCTCCTTATGCTGCACCGTAAACTTCCAGCGTGCGGCGCACATATGCGCCACTCGCCACGGAAGACGGTTTGATGCCGATATTGTATTGGCCCGCGCTGCTCGCGTTGATGACACGCTTGGCGAAGTCCAGGAAATAGTTGCCATTCTGGACTGCGCCCAATTGGGACCCGCTCATGCCGAAGCCGATAAGCGCGGCAGGCGGTAACTCGTAGATCGGGGTGACGGTATCCACATACAGTCCAATCGTGGTCAAGTCCCGATCAGCTCCGGTCGGCGGGTTGAAGACGCCGCCGTTATCATAGAGCAGCGAATAACTGAGATACGAATAGGGCTGGTCGAGGAAATCCCGGCTAAGCTGATTGGGGTTGAGATTGATATTTGCAGCCCCCGACAATATCTGATATTGCAGTGCGCTGGACTGAGGAGGGATGACAATTGCGCCAGTGCTGGTCTGGGGAAGTTGCCCTGTCCAGTACTGCTGGAATACCTCGATTTCCAAGTCTGAGAGCGCCACCGTCCCGGTCTTATAAGCCGCGGTGAAAGCGTCCTTGCCGACCATATCCGCAGCGGCCGGGATGACGAAAGAGAGGGAGGCCTGCGCCTTTTCGTACTCGGCCCACTGGATACCCATCAAGCGATTGGAGATCAGCGACACAATGGGCACATAGAACCAGAACTCAAAATCTGCGGACGCGCCCTCCGCGATGGAATCCGGCAAAGGCTCAACGATGGAAGCCTGCGGCGCAAAGATACCTGCCAGATCATCCGCATTTGCCCCCATGCGGAAGCCGCGATTGCTGACGAGATTATAGAGTTCTCGCAGCGTTGTATCGTGGCGCGTTGTGGCGTTGAAATTGACGTAATTAATGTGGGACAAGACGCTCAGCGTTGGGCTGTCATTGGCTGCGGCGGCCGCGCTGGTGCTGCTGTTGGTTGCGGTGCCCTTGACCTTGACCAAAAAGCCCTTGATAAAGCCGGTCTTGTTGGGTTGGAAAGTGACCTTGACGGGTGCGCTGGCAGATTGAACAGGATTCTGGACGCCCAGACTCGTGGTCCGTAACTGGACCTTGGGACTGGTCATGATGGCCTGTATGACCGCCGCGTTGACCTGAGCGGGACTCATGCCCGCCGATTTTGAAGGGGTGTTGCTCATGCCGTAGCCTCCTTGTTTGATGGCGTTGATTTGGTCAAGACTTGCATGGCTACCCATGCGATGACGTAGAGGATAATAACCATCGCGGTGACATTGACCCACGCCACCGGATCACTTAATAGATGCTCATCCATTGCGGGCCTCCATCAGCAAAAACGATCCGCCAATAATCACTTGGGCAATGAGCAATGCGAGGAATACCAGTAACAGATTCTTGGCCTCGATACTATCCATTGACTTTCTCCCAGGCATATGTGGCCAGCATCAGGACACCCAGAATGATGGTCACCATCACCACCAATTCCGCAAAATTCAGCAGGTCATCTGACATA
>DYJM01000034.1:18436-20918 GCA_020723125.1 Acidithiobacillus ferrivorans | reverse complement strand
TGATAAATTATAATATTTCTCGCGCTGCCGTGTTGACAAAAATTGACATTTTCATATAAATATGAGATACATATTGAATATATTCAATATTTGTTTATCATAAAAATAAATATTATTCGTCCAGCTTCAACGTATTTTGTCATGTTTTATTAATCAGGAGGTTCGCACATGCCTGTGTCCAGGAAATCCGACACTTCTCAAAAAAATGCTCTAAAACGTGAAGGCGGACTCGTTGGTCTGATATTGGCCTGTGTAGGTGCATCCATAGGTTCTGGCTGGTTATTCGGGCCGTTGTTCACGGCAAAAATGGCTGGCCCGTTGGCCATCGGGTCCTGGATTCTGGGGGCGGCGGCCATTCTTTTGCTGGCCCTGGTGTTTGCCGAATTGGCACCCATGATTCCGCGTGCCGGGGCGGTGGTCCATCTGGCGCATGTTGGCAATGGACCCATTGTCGGACATATGTGGAGCTGGATTTTATTTCTTTCCTACGCCTCCATCGCCCCGCTGGAAGTGACGGCCGTATTGACCTATGCCAATAACTATTATCCGGGTCTGTTGCAGCCGCATACGGATTTGCTGAGTAGTTTCGGGTTTTTGATCGCCGTGATCATGCTCGGTTTGTTTGTAATCACCAATTTCATGGTGATCGGCTGGGTACTCAGGATCAATAATGCGGCGACCTGGTGGAAAATTGGTATTCCTTTATTAACGGCGGTGATGTTGATTGCGGTGGCCTGGCACCCCGGAAACTTTCATATGCGTGCCGGCAATACCCTGAGTGATGTGCATGGCATGTTCATCGCGATTGCCAGTGGTGGGGTCATATTCAGTTTGCTGGGTTTTCGTCATGCCATAGATTTGGCCGGTGAAAGTAAAAATCCCAGGCGGGATGTGCCTATCGCGGTTATTGGTTCGGTGCTGATTGCTTCGGCAGTTTACATCGCCGTTCAGGTTGCTTTTCTCGCTGCGGTGAATCCTGTAGATATTGCCAAAGATGGATGGGTACATTTGCATTTCCAGGGGGTAAATGGCCCCTTTGCGGCCTTGGCAGCGGCGGTGGGCATCGGCTGGTTGGCGACCTTACTGTATGTGGATGCCTTTATTTCGCCCGCAGGCACCGGGCTGATTTACACGACCACTGCGGCGCGGGTTACCTTGGCTACGGCTGAAACTGGTGCGGCGCCCATGTGGCTGAACAAGATCAATCGCCATGGCGTTCCCTGGGTGACGCTTATTCTCTTGTTCCTGGTTGGCATTGTATTTTTTCTGCCTTTCCCGTCCTGGCAGAAAATGGTCGGATATATTGCCTCCATGACGGTGCTTTCCTATGCTATCGGACCCATTGCCCTGATTCAGATTCGTAAGGCCATGCCCAATCTTGAGCGTCCATTTCGTTTGTGGGGGGCACCGGTGCTGGCCCCTATCGCCTTTGTGGTATCCACCTGGATTGTTTACTGGTCAGGTTTGCGCACGTTGAACTTTATTTTTATTACCTTATTTGTGTTATTGACTATTTATGCCCTTACCGGAATATTCCGAAAAGGTCGCTGGGCAGAAATGGGTTGGCAATACATGTGGTGGATATTCCCATACTTCATCGGGATGTGGGCCATCAGTTGGATTGGCCCCAAGGATCTGGGTGGATTGGGTTATTTGGCATTTTTCCCCAGTATGGGGGCCTTGGCGGTTTTGGCTCTCAGCGTATTTTATCTGGCTATTCGTGAGTCAGTAGCGGATAAAACCATGCGCGTATATATGCGCCAGTTTGGCAACAAGGTGCCTCCAGCCGCTCCTTAGATAAGAATGGAATCATGAATATAATCCACAGACTCACCAGATAATATGCTTCTGCTAAAACACCTGCCCACTGTGCGTGAGCCCAGGCTTTATCTGAGCATGGAAAGAACTTACCTGTCTTATTTGAAATTTCTGTTTATAGCTTTTGGTACAGGTATTCTTTCCAAAAAAATGATCTTGTTACTGGCTGCTTTGCATTTTTATGGGCTGATTCCTTTTTTTCAGGACTTGTATAAGCTTTTGACCTGGCCAGTGCTGATCTTGTTATTTATGGTTTTTTATTTTTTTGTGCGTGATCTGCGCTATATCAATCGTGGTGCCCCGGTCACTGCAAAAGAAATTCAGGATCCACGTATTTATTTTTCGGCGGAGCGCACTTTTCTTTCCTGGGTCAGAACCGGGATCAGTATTGTGATTTTCGGTTTTGTGATGGAAAAGTTCGATTTCTTTCTGACCAAGCTGGCGCTGATGATGCACAGGGTAATTACTTTGCATGCGAGTTTCTCAGGAATGAGCATTATTTTCCTGGTATTGGGGATTATCAATATTGCTGTTGGACTCGGTGGATTTATGCTCACCGTTTATCAGGTGGAGCATGGTGCCTATCATCCCCACCACAAATTATATTTGTTTTATGGTTCGTCCTTGTTGGTCTGTTTGTCATTATTGAGTTATTTGCTGATCA
>DYJM01000034.1:0-18336 GCA_020723125.1 Acidithiobacillus ferrivorans | reverse complement strand
TTTTATGGTTCGTCCTTGTTGGTCTGTTTGTCATTATTGAGTTATTTGCTGATCAGACTGTGAATTTGAGTCAAGTTATTTCCAGACTGGCATTTGGGTTCTGCACGGTTATCCCTATGTTTTCCTGCTGGTCATCAAAGCGCTATACAGCACAGGAGCCAACCACAAGGACATGAATATCGAGAGCAGCAACCCACCCATGACCGCAATGGCCAAAGGCTTCAGTAAATCAGTGCCATGACCAATGCCAATGGCCAGAGGTAAAAACCCGAAAACATCCGCGAGCATGGTCATGAGGATGGGGCGCAGGCGCTGTCGCGCAGCTAAAGCCACCAAAGCCGGGCGGGGATGGGTGCCCCCAATTTGGCGCGCACGTGCAAAAATCAGAATGACATTGTTGACGGCAATGGCGAAGACCAGCAACACACCCAGAAAAGCCGTACTGTCGAGTTCCAATCCACAAATCCACAACAAAAGCAGGGAGCCGGGTGCTGCCAAGGCAATGGAAAGAAGCGCCGCCACGGCGGCGCGTTGACTGCTGAACTGAAATCCCAGCAGGATCAGCAGTAAACCCAGTGCACCGGTGAGAATCAGCGCCATCTGCTGAAAGCTTTGCCGCTGTTGTCGATAGTAACCACCCAGTACCGGGGTGATATTGCCGGGTAAGTGCATTTGGGTGATGACTTTATTGGCTTGACGGGCAGCTTGGGCCAGGCCTTCTCCGGGCTTTGGTTGTAACCACATGTAAGCATCAGGCACCAGATTCTGATGGGTCACAAAGGGAATGGCACCTTGAATATGCAGGGAGGCAATGCTGGAAAGAGCTGTCATGCTTCCATCAGGTAGTTGAATAGGCAGCGTGGACAAGGTCTGCGGGGTCTGTGGCTGCCCCAGCAGTTTAACGCGAATCGGCAGTATTTGTTCGCCATGCAGCAAAAAACCCGCTTGTCTTCCCCAGAAACGGGCCTTGAGCTGATCAGCAATACCCGGCGGGGTAATGCCATAAAGTGCGGCCATGGGCGTGGGGGTGATTTCCAGCTCAGGCCCAGCCGATGGGGACTTGAAGTTGACTGATGCAAAATCATGACTGTTTTTCAGGGCGGCAGCCAGCCGTGCGCCTTCAGCACGCAAAATGCTGGAATCGGAGCCGAACAGATAAACTACCAGGGGAGCGTGTGCGCCCGAGAGGTTTCCCAGACGGACAATCATGGTCTGATGCAAAGACAGTCCGATCAGATTGGGGGCCATGCTGCGGTATTGTTTGCGCAGTTCTGCCATTACGGTTTCGGTGCTGTCGTGATGATCCGGTTTGAGGACGATGGTGATGGCGCCTTTGTTGGCGGGTGCATGACGGAACTCGAAACCACGGCCGACCATGAGGGACGCTTGCTGCACGTTGGGATTGTGCAGAGCCACCTGCATGAAAGCGCGGCCGATCCGGGTGGTTTCGGCAACGCTGCTGCCCACCTGGGTACGATAGGGTACAGAAATAATGCCTTCATCCCAGTGCGGGAGAAAAGCGGTCGGCAGGACCGTGAGTGCCAGTCCGGCGGCCCCTGCCAGTATGGCGACGGGTAAAATGGCCCAATAAGGGCGGCGCATCCCGGCGATGAGCCATTGACTGTAGTGCCGGCGCACCCAGCGCTCCGCCTGATGCAAACGGCGGGAAGGTGAGGTTACGCGACCGGCGAGCCATGCTGTCAGAATCGGTGTGACCAGCAAGGCCACCAGTTGTGATGCCAGGAGGGCAACGACGATGGCCAATGCCATATGGCGGAACAGCAGCCCCAGGGTGCCGGATAAGAAGAGCAGAGGCAGAAATACCAGACAGGAGGTGAGGGTGGCGAGAGTCATCAATGGTAGGATGTCGGCGCTGCGGCGCAACGCCAACTGGCGACGCTGCGAAGCTTTACCCTGCAGGCCATGGAGACCGCGTTCGACGACGACGATGGCATGGTCCACCAAAGCACCAATGGCTGCGGTTATGCCCCCCAGGGTCATGATATTCAGGCCATATCCGAGCATATGCAGGACCAGGAAAGTGGCAGCCAGGGCCAGAGGGACCACGGCCAAAGTCGCCAGCGCTCCGTCCAAACGTCCCAGAAAGGCCAATACGACCAGCCAGGCAATCAGGCTGCCGAGTCCCAGGGCAATCCAGACATCGCGCAGGCTGTGACTGATCAGGTGACTGAGATCATAAATGGGTACCAGATGGACGCCCGGGGGGAGATGTTTGCGCAGATTGTTCAGACGTGTTTGCACGGCCTGGGCGACGCTGACGTCATTGGCACCCGACTGTGCAAGTACGTCAATGATCAGGGCGTGCTGATAACCGGGTACGGCTGCTTCACTCAGCAGCGGGGGCGGCCCGGTATGCACCTGACCCAGGGCGCCCAAGGCCAGCGGAGTGCGGGCACCGGAAGCATCGGGTGGGCCCAGTGGCAGGGTCAAGGCAGCCAAGGTCTGGTCGTTTTCAGGCCGCGCTGTTGTCGCCAGAATCAACTGCTGATGATAGGCGTGCAGTACCCCGGAAAAAAATGGACCTTGGGCGGATTGCAAGGCGTTGATGACCTGCCGGGCACTGAGGTGATGCTGCGCTAACTGTACCGGATCCAGGTCCACATGCACCTGCGGCCAGCCGCGACCGGTGCCCTGTACCTGATAGACCCCGGGAATGGACAGTAGAGCCGGTCGTATCTTGAAGGCAAAAGTAGGCATCATTGCCGAACTGCTCTGCTGATTGGACACCAGCGCATATTCAGCAAATGGATAGGTATAGGGTGCCATGCGGATCACCCGCAATTGCGCACCGGCGGGCAGGCGGTATTGCGCCAGCCGTGCCTGCAGCATCAGGTATGCGGTTTGCGGGTTGGTGCCCGGTTCGAAATAAATATTGAGCTTGCTCAGGCCGTTACCGGTTTGCGAGCGGACCAGACGCACCCCTGGCTGACCTTTTGCCAGCGCTTCGAGTGGCTTGGTTACCTCCACTTCCATGAACTTGACGGGTAGGCTGCCGTCATTGACGAGGACCGCCACTCTTGGAAAATTGACATTCGGAAAGACACTTTCCGGAAGATTCTGCAGGGCAAACCAGCCTGCACCCAGCAACAATATTGCGCTGAGTAAGATGCTGAAACGATTGCTCCAGAGAAAATGCAGATATGCCCTCATGGTTGTTGCTCTTGTACCGGGGTGCCACTGAGCAAACGATCATTGGCGCTGATGATGACCTGCTCGCCGGTTTGCAGAGCGCCCTGTACCCAACTTTGCCCGGCCTGACTGGCAACAATATGTACGGGAACAGCCATGGCCTTACCCTTGCGGATGACAAACACTTCGATCTGTGCGGCATGCATCACCACAGCGGCGGTAGGAATCTGGAAGGCCTGGCCTTGAACTTGCTTGACTTCTGCCTGCAGCCATTCGCCGGGCAGCGCCCGGCTTTGTACTGGCAGATCAATATAGACGGACACCAGTCCCAGATGGCGGGCGCTTTGTCCTACGGAACGGATCTGTCCCAGGCCGTGCCAGTCTGCACCGTGCAGAACGACGGTGCTTCCGGGGCGTAAGTTGCGGGCGAGGGAGGGGGTGACATAGGCCTGTGCCCAGGGTTTTCCGCGACCATCCAAAGTCGCAATGGCGGTTCCGAAATTGACTACGGCCCCTGCCGGAACCAGATAATGCAGGCTGCCTGCAAAGGGCGCGCTGAGGATTTGTTGAGCGGCCTGCGCCTGTAAAATGCGCAGATGAGATTGCGCCTCTGCCAGCGTCAAACGACTGGTTGCGACAATTTGTTGGGCAATGACGCCATCCTGATACAATTTCTGATCGCGCAAATACTGTCCTTGAGAAAAGGCGATCTGTTTTTGAGCCGTCTGGATGCTGCTCTGCAGCCCGGGTGCCGCGATTCTGGCGATAATGGCTCCGGTTTTTACGGGTCCATCGGGGAGTAGCGGACCGAGGACACGTCCGGTAACGGGGGCTGTCAAAGTGGCGGCACCATTACTTTCAACCCGGGCCAGCAGGGCACTTTGCTGAATGGCAGCACTTACCCTGACTGGAGCCGTTCGCACGGGTATGCCAGCCCCCCAGGCGCTGTGAACGCTCAAGAGGAGCAGAACGCCTGAAAAAATGCTGAAGCAGTAAGGTAGCGATTCCCGATAAAAATACGGTAAGAATTTCATGCGGTTAAGCTTCCAGGAGTGGATTATCATGAGGATGCACGCTGTCCCGGCAGGATACCGCTGTCCAGCATCAGTTGCGTGCGAGTTAAGCGGGCGCGAATCATCGCGTTGCTAGCCTGCAGTTGAGCCTGAACCCAGGCATCTTCAGCTTGTTGCAAGGCTAATGCGCTCTCGGCCCCGGCCAGATAGCCCTTGCGGGTCATGGAGTACACCGCCTGAGCGCTGCGTTCGATTTCGCCGGCGTTTTTCAGGGCAATGCTGGCCGCCCGGGCGGCCCCGGCGTCCTGTGCCAGACGGCTGCGTATCTGCATTTGCAGAGCCGATTTAGCTGACTGCAATGCCGCAACCTGTTCCTGGGCTGCTGCAATCTGATCGCGGTTGCGACCAAAGCCAAAAATGGGCATCTGCAGGCTGAGGCCGGCCTGCCAACCTAACTGCGCGCTATGCGGTATGGTCGCCGTATCAACTCCGTAAGCGGCGTTGGCACTGAATACCGGTAAGCGGGCACTTTGATGGAATTGCAATTGGGCGTGTGCCGCCTGAATTTGCGCATCAGCCGCCCGGAGTAAGGGCTGCGCCTGCATGGCTCGGCTCTGGATTTTGGATAAATCCGGTAACGCCCTGAGTGGGCCGCTGACTTTTGCCAGTGGTGGTAAATGGCTTCCGAGTCCTGTTTGCAAGGCCAAAACCTGGCGTATGGCCACACTTTGGGCCAGGGTTTGTTTCAGTTGGCTCTGGATGCGCAACAGGTTCAGTTGCGCCTGCTGCAGCGCCAGGCGGGAACGGGTACCAGTGGCATAACCATCCTGGGTGGCTTGAAATACTTGTCTGGCAGCAACGAGGGCGCGTCGCCAGATGGCGATCATATTATTACTCAGAGCCAGCCGGTAATAGGTCATACTCACTTGTGCGGCCACTGACAGGCGGGTTTGCAGCAGATGAAAGCGCTCAATAGTGACCTGATCTTTGCTCAGTTTGCTGAGTGCCCGGGTTTGCGGTGCATAAATGGGAACACGTAAACGGATTTGTCCCAGCATTTCCCGTGCGCCATTGGCGCCGACAAAAACGGGCTGGCCGGCGCGGGATTGGGTCCAGATAGTGGCGGCATTCAGGGAAAGCGCGGGTAGCAGTCGGGCTTCGGCACTGCGACTGAGATCTTGTTGCGCTTTCAGTTGATGCCGGCTTGCCTGAACGGTCGCCTGATTATGCAGGGCGCTGTTAATAGCCTGATTGAGTGTCAGAGGGGCCGCATGGGCGCCAATGGATATGCAGCCCAAACTTAAAGCCAGTAGCCAGTTTCTGGCAGCAGACCGACGATTATCAGGTGTAAAATGAAAAAGCATTTTTTCTCGACTATCTGGAAAATGTGTTTATGAACGGGCTGGTTTTTTTATTATGACATTGCTGCATGTCCAGAAGATGACCGCAAGATGACCAAATCGTCATCTTATGTTGCCATAATGATTATCCGTAGGAATTATCGGAAAAAACAAAATGGCCGTCGTCCCTTTTCCGGGAACGCTTTTTAAGCGGATCTTACCCCCATGCAGATGCATAATGGATTGGACGATGGCCAGTCCAAGTCCCGTTCCTTGTCCACGCCGCATGCGTGCTGCATCTGCGCTGTAAAAGCGGTCAAAAACCCGGTCAAGATCCGCATCGGCGATGCCCGATCCGGTATCGCTAACAATCAGTTGGACCTGCTCGCGGGACCGTTCACAATAAATCCGGATGCTGCCACCCGCTGGGGTATGACGCAGGGCATTACTCAGCAGATTACTGACAGCGCGGCGCAGGAGATCAGAGTTTGCAGTGATGGATCCCTGAGCATCATTGTGCAGGGTAACATCCAGTTCATCCGCCATTGCCTGATAAAAACTGCAGAGAGAGGCGATTTCTGTATGAATATCGAGGGATTGCCTGTCCAGTGCGTTATGATTCTGTTCTGCCCGGGCCAGAAACAAAAGGGCATCGACCATACGCGACAAGCGTTCATATTCATCCATGGCGGAGGCGATACAGGCCTGGTATTCCGGGACACTACGGGTTCTGGAAAGAGCCAGTTCGCCCTCACCGCGTAAAATATGGATGGGCGTGCGCAACTCATGGGCAATGTCTGCCGAGAAGCGGGAAATCCTGGCAAAGGAGTCTTCCAGCCTTTCCAGCAACTGGTCAAAATTTTCGGCCAATGTGGCGAGTTCGCTGGGCCAGTTATCTCCAGCAATGCGCCGATGTAATTGGCTGGCGCTCAGTTCGTCCACCAGGCTGGCCAACTGATGGACGGGTCGCAAGCCATGCCAGGCAATCAAATACCCTGCCAGTATCGCGATGAATAACGCCAAAACAATCGATAGCGCGAGCGCGTAACGATAAAAAGCCAGAAAGTGTTCACTTTCGCTGGTGCGGATAGCCACGTAAATGATACTGGCTGGCTGGCCTGCAAAGCGTTGTGCCATCACTTGAAAATGTTCATGCTTTTTAACTTTCCAGTGCCATTGTTGAGGCTTGAAAGCCTTGGGTTTGCGATCAAAGGGTTTGTTGCTGTCGAGGAGGGGGTTATAAGTGCGACCCCGGGCAATGATCCCTTCCTGAGATCGTGTCACCCAAATGTACACCCCACGGATAGTACTGGCCTCCAACTGCGTCTCGTGACGGAGTTCGGAAAAGTTGTCCGTGCTGTTGCGCATGGCCGTGTGTACGGCATGGATTTTACTGGTGAGAATCTGGCTGTCGGCCGCACGCAGTTGTTCAGCCAGAATCCAGTACAGAGCGGCACCTGCCACCGCAATCAGGAGGGTGCTCAACAGGGAGTACCAGAGCGTGAGTCGGAGCGCCATGGAGCGCCCCAGACTGAGTAAGGTTTTATTGGCGTAGCTCAAGAACATAGCCAACTCCCCGCAAGGTATGGATCAATTTGTCCGGAAAGGGGTCGTCCACTTTTCGGCGCAGGCGACGAATGGCAACGTCCACAACATTACTATCACTTTCAAAATGCATATCCCAGACCTGCTCGGCAATGCGGGTGCGGGTCAGCACTTCGCCGGGAAAGCGCATGAGGTAAGCCAGCAGGCGGAACTCCTGCGGAGCCAGGTTTATGGGGGTGGCGGCACGCCAGATTTTGTGGCGAAGCAGGTCCAGTTTCAGATCGGCGTAATGAATGGTCTCTTCCGTACGCACATGATTACGCCGCAGAATGCTGTGAATCCTGGCCAGCAACTCCGAAAAAGCAAAGGGTTTCACCAGGTAGTCGTCCGCCCCCAGGCGCAAGCCCTCCACACGCTGGGCTACGGCATCCAGAGCGGTCAGCAGAATGACGGCCTGATCAGGATGCCGTTTGCGGATTTCCTGGAGAACCCACCAGCCGTCTCGCCGGGGTAGCATCAGATCAAGGACTATCACCTCATATTCGCCTATTTCGGCGAGGTGCTGGCCATCCACACCATTATCGGCAAGATCCACTACATGACCCAGCTCACTGAATCCTTTTTTGAGAAAGGCGGCAGTTTTAGCTTCATCTTCAATAACCAGAATTTTCATGGGGGAAAGCCAAAATCAGTCAAACATAATGTTGAGAAAATACGCTGTATTAATCCTCTTAACAACTTTCCTGCGGATAAGAGCGGAAAGCCGGATATTCCATAATAAGTCATTTTTTGACCTTTTGGAGAATATGCATACAATGAATCCTCTTTTAATGGTCCTATTCCGAGATGCTATGAAATCCTCAATGTCCATGGAACATAAACGCCGATTGGCTTTTGGCCTTGTACGTATCATTTTCGGCCTGATCTGGCTGATCAACACCTGGTTACAGTTTAATCCAGCCTATACAGCCCACTTTCTGGGGAGCTTTGACGCGGACTGGGTAAGTGGACAGCCTGCCTGGATCAGCCAGTATGGACATTGGATGGCGAATCTGGTGCAGCACATAGGGCCACAGTCTGTGGCTTATGGAACGGTAGGGCTGGATGCCATTCTGGCGGTTGCCCTGATCACCGGGCTGGGCTTGCCTTTTCTGGCCTGGGTAGGGGTGCTGTATAACCTCTGGCTCTGGAGTACGGTGGGTGGATTTGGCGGACCCTATACCCAAGGGGCCACAGATCCGGGTACGGCGATTATCTACGCCCTGTGTTTTGTTTATGTGATCTGGTCCCGAAGCTGGGAAGGCCTGAATTTGAGCAAGGTTCCGCATAAGCCTTTGTATGCCCCGGCCATGCACACTGCCCGGATTCTTTTCGGTCTGCTTTGGGCTTTTGATGCATTCTGGAAGTGGCAGCCCTATTTTCTGCACAATGCCGTGACTTATCTGCAGCAGGCACTTCCGGGAGAGCCCGCCTGGATTGCTGCCTACATTTCCTTCGTGATTGCCGTGATCAATCTGGCAGGGCCGGTACTTTTCGGCTACGTCGCCGCCATCATGGAAAGTATCATCGCTTTTTTTCTGCTCATCGGACGGGGTATGCGCTGGATTATTCCTGTGGGTATTGCCTACAGTTTCGGGGTATGGACGACGGCGGAGGGCTGGGGAGCGCCTTATCTGCCCGGCAGTACGGCCAATAAAGGCGATGTGTTGGGTACTACCAACATTTACATCATCGCCTTCCTGTTCCTGGCGGCCTGGGTGTATTTCACTCCCCGTGCCCAGCGCAGGGGCGACGGCGATGCCTGAAGCCGCCTGATCAGCTCACGGTAAACTGCCCCATCATGCCATTGTCCTCGTGTTCCAGCATGTGGCAATGGTACATATATGGGAAGTCGTCGGGGGCGGGCTGTCCATAGTGGGCGATAAAACGTATGGTTTCAGTACGACGGATCAGCAAGGTGTCTTTCCAGCCTGTTTCATAAGCAGGGGGTGCCTTGCCATTGCGGGACAGAATCTGGAATGAGGTGCCATGAACATGAAAAGTGTGGGCCATCTCCGCATCGTTGAAGACCTCCCAGATTTCCGTACTCCCTAGACGCAGACGCTGATTGATGACCTGCATATTCATGTACTGATTGTTGATGGAAAACAGCGGTTGGCGACCGATCCCCATGGACATTTGCGCCGGACCGTTGTGCAGAGCGTTCTCCAGAGCCCTTTGGGCGAGAGACATTTTGTCCATAGGCATGCCTCTGAGTTCGAAACGGCGCGACGGCGCATCCGCCTGCAGGGTGGGGATGGCTGCCAGGTGATCGGGCAAGCGTCCAGCTGAGCCTGTGGCAGAACCGACATGAATTTCCAGGAGATCAAAATTGCTGCGATCAAAATGGTCACTGTCCATGGGATGCAGGCTCAATTCGGGAACCACCGCCGCAGAATCACTGCGCAGCCATAGTCTTTTACCCGCGAGTGCGCGTAGATCCAGCAGTATTTCGGCGCGTTCTGCAGGTGCCAGAAGTAATCTCTGCACCTTCACCGGCGCCTCAAGATAGCCGGCATCACTGGCAATAACATAAAACGCCCGATCTCCACTCAGGGCAAAATTGTAAAGGCGGGCATTGGAGGCATTGAGCAGGCGTAATCTGACCCACTGTGCCGGAGCCTTGAGAATAGGAGATTCGCGACCATTGATGAGAAAGCGGTTACCCTTCATCCCCATGACGTCCATGGCTTGGGGCATGTAAACCAGTTTGCCCTGAGCATCGAGCAGGCGGTCCTGGACGATAACCGGAATGTCATCTATCCCCCAATGGTGGGGGAGACCCAGTCGCCGATCGGTGCCGTCCTCCACCAGATACAGACCCGCCAGCCCCCCGTATACATGCGGTCCGGTTCTGCCGGCAGGGTGAGGATGATACCAGAGGGTGGCTTCTGGCTGATCAATCGTATAGCCGTAGGTCCATGTTTTTCCAGGCAGGATGAGGCTTTGCGGACCACCATCCATGGTTCCGGGCACGTGCGCGCCATGCCAGTGGGTGGTTGTGCTCTGATCAAGATGATTGTGCACATACAGCCGCAGTTGCTGACCTCGGGGGATGCGCAGGGCGGGGCCTAAAACGGTACCGTTATAACCCCAGGTGGCCGTTTTGAGACCATCACTCAAAACGGAATGACCATCCGCCATGTGCAAGTGAAATTCCCGAACCTTGTCGCGCCCCATGACCCCCGTATATACCGGCGGAATGGGTAGAGCGCCGGAAAACACCGGCTTGGGTAACGGCGAGGTTTGGCTGTGAACCCCGGTCATATTCATGCCACTCATATTCATGGCCACGGCAGGCGGTAGAGCCAGCAGTGCAGCAGTGCCGGCACCATAAGTCAGAAATTGACGCCGGGACATGTGAGACGCAGAGGACGGTCTGGCGTTGGCGGGTTTGCTCATGGCAGGAGTTCCCTGGTGGGTATAATTGACCGTGGAACCATAACATTGGAGTTGGTTTTAGGGTCAAGGCTCTGCCGATCTTGCTAATCCATGATGTGTATTTTGGGGCCGCTATAGCGATACCCGAATCCCGGAACGGTTTCCATCCAGTGATGTAAGCCGGTATGTTCAAACAGGCGCCTGAGCCGATATATTTTTACGACCAGCGTGTTAGGGGCAATAAATACTTTTTTGCCATTTTTCAGTGCTTGTGTAAGTTGCTGATAAGACAATGCTTCACCGGGATTCTGGGCCATGCAACAGAAGAGGTTGTACAGGTTTCTGGGGAGATAAATTTTTTGATCATCGACGCTGACTATCCGCGCCTTATGATTGATCGATATGTGCGTGGATTTGATCCGCTCTGCTGCGCTGCAGTCTGATGATGGAACCGGTTCCAGCAACCTGTGCAGATAGGCCAGGAGGGGCGCCGTACCCAGACTCCAGGGAATAAAAGTCTGGGCCCCGGAGTGAATGGCATCTTCGGCAAGGCTGCCCAGAAGCGCATCGTGCGCCTCGGCCATGACCAAAAATGGCAGATCGGATCCATAGTTTTTTTGCAAGACTATGAGTAACTCCCTGATTTCATCATTCCAGCCATTGGTGATGAGGACGGGCCTGTTTGAATGATTCAGCAGTTTTTCGCAATCCAGAGCGGATGTTACCGTCTGAACTATATAAGCGGTATGAAGATTTATGCTTTGCAACAGTCTGGATTCGTGGTGATCTCTTTGCGGGGATAACACGACAATATCCGGATCACTTTTGAACATCCTTTTTGATGTGGGCATATGTAGCCAGGCCAGTCCTTCCACCACAATCCAGTGCAGATGAGCGGAAATGAAGGGGATTATAGAATGAAAAAACATGTGTATTTTCCTGCAATGTTCAGATAAACCAGTCGGTGAGTGCACACTTTTTGAATCCATACATGGTAGCTTGGTAATGTGACATTATTATGACAATCTGCTCTCCCCGGCTTGCTTCTGAAAGGATGCGGGAACCATTCGTCATGATAAGGACATTTTTTAAGGTGTTCTTCCGGGTGTGCATGATGAAAATGGTCATAATATCGTCATCAAATTGTCATCTGTTTGACATATTCCCCTGATAGATTGTGCGGCTGCAAAACCAAGGGCTGACTCAGTCCTTAACGCCTACATAAAACAGGGAGAAACAAAATCATGAGTAAATCCGTATCATTACGTCCTTTGGTGTTGGCCCTCGTAGCTGGTGGTGTGTTGTTGACGGCTACCAGTGTCATGGCAGATACCATCACTGCTGCCACGGTAAGCAGTCAGGACAACGCAGCGGTGAATGTGGGAGAGGTCAATGCGGCCGCTGCTTCTCAATCCTTTCTGGGTAGCAGAGGAGTACATTCGCTCACCCAGAAACACCGTTTTGACTCCGGTCAGTCCATAAAGGTACTGGATAAACAACAAATCGCAGCTGCAGGACCGGTGGGCGGCAGTGCTCAGGCATTAGCCTATGCACCGGGCGTAAATGTGACGGGATACGGAAATACCGGTTCCACCAAAACATCCATCAGCGTCAATGGAATCAGTCAGGGCTGGGGTGGTTTTGGCGGGAGTGTCATAGATGCCGGTAACCTCTCGGTGACTTTTGATGGCGTTCCCATGGTCAATCCGTCCACTGGTCTTTGGGAAAGTCCGCAAGTCCCACAAACGGGAATTTTACAGGGGATCGGTATCACCTACGGGCCGGGTAATCCGGTGAATCGCTGGTATAACAACATTGGCGGCCAAATCGCCTTTGTCCCTTTGCAGCCAACGGCACAGCCGGGCGCCAGTATCAAGATGACCTACGGAAGCTATAATTCCAGGAATATTGTGTTCAATGTCCGCACCGGCAGCATAGACGGGTGGTCGACCATTATGGCGGGTGGTGCAGGATCCAGTAACAGTTACCGGCAAAGCCCCGATGGATTCGCGAATCCCAGTTACAATTATGCCTGGTTTCTGAAAACCAAAAAAACCTATACGGATGGGAATTTTTCATTGGGGGCCTATCTGGCCAAGGGATCCGGATACCGTCCGGTTCCGGTTCCGGTCAACCCTATTGCCGGCGTTACTTATACCGGTGCCGCAACGGGACCATTATATAGCCAGAAAACTACCGGGTTTTATTCGTCCATTCCCTTTGATATCTGGAACAAGGATGACAGCAACACGACCTGGTTGATTTACAGCAAGCTGAATCAGAAGCTGGATAAAACCTTTGCTTTGCACAATATGATCTGGTATCGCTACGGCCATCGCTTGCATCAGCACTATAATAATTACGGCTTGAGTAATCCCAGCAATCTCTATGAATACAACAATCCTCATGACAGTGTGTACGGAGACAAGTTGTGGATTTCCGCCAAGCTTCCCTATAATGATGTCAGTTTCGGCGGCTTCTTTCTGAACAGCCAATATAATACCAAAAACGCTTTTTATAATCCGGCGGATGGTGGTTCTCTTGCGCTTCCCAATCATTCCTACCGGAATGATATTTTTAGCCAGACGGACCTGGCGGCATTTGTGCAGGATCGCATCAGCCCCATGCATAATCTGCATATTACTCCGGGGGTGCGCTTTATCAATTATCAGACCCAATACACACAGGGGGCAGATATACCCGGAGCAACAGGCACCAATCAGGGCAAGCTGCCTGCTTCCAATAAAAGCTTTACCAAGGTGGAACCCTCGGTGGATTTCAACTGGAAGCCGCTGCAGTGGTTGGCGGTATTTGCAAGTTATGCCCAGGCCTACAAAGAACCGCAGGTTGGCGGTGGTGGCGGTCTCTACCAGAGTATCCGCCCGGTGTATAACCTTGAACATAGTGCGGATTATAATGCCGGCATAAAATTGCATTTTAATGATGCGGATTATCTGCACCATTTCTTCGCCATGTTCAGTTTTTATCATCTGCATTTCAGCAACCAGTTTGTTGCCGCCTATGATGCTAATGGAAATTATCTGGGGGACGCCGATGGTGACTCCATTTACCAGGGTGTGAACATCGCTCTGGAAGATGATCCCCTTTATAATGTCCATGTTTTTGCCAACCTGAATTTCGAGAAAGCCACTTTTGCACACTATACGACGGGTGGCGTCAGTTATCAGGGCTTGCCGGTATCCAATGTTCCCGAAAGCACGTTTAACATTGGTGCCAAATATCGCTATTTTCTGGATGGTATCCTGATATCGCCCAGCATCTGGTACACCTATACCGGTGCCCAGAATATGTGGAATAACAATACGGTTATGCCCAGCAGTCAGAAAATTCCTGCCTATGACACGCTGAACCTCGGGCTGGAAAGCGTAATTCCCACCCATGGATCGGTACCTCTGCTGAAAGACGTGAAGCTCAACCTGGATATGCTGAATGTGACCAACAATCATTATAATCCGTTTGAGTACGTCACATCCGGTGGTTTGCTCGGTGGAAATTCACAAGGACAGGTACTGGCTCTCCCCGGAGCCCCGTTTACCGTCTATGGAAGTATTTCTGCTGATTTCTAAAACCTCTGCACAGCGGGGATGGAAATTTATCCATCCTCGTTTAGTGATCTTTTACGGAGTAATTTCAGGGAAACCATTCATATGAAAAAAACCGCACTAGCCAGATATGTGCTTTCATTAATGACCATTTTTTTGCTATTTTTGGGGGTTGCCAATGCCGGAACAAGCACATTCAAACTGATCAAAGTTATTCCATTGCCGACCACGGATCAAGGTGGTGATGCAGTCAGTTATGATCCTTCCAATCATTGTATTTATGTATCCATGGGAAAGACCGATGCCGGTGGCGTGGTCATCAATGCGGATACGAACGCACTCGTCAAGGTGGTTCGTGACGGTCTTGTCCGTCCATATGGTATGGCTTTTGACCATCAATACGTTTATTGGACATCCAATAAACTGGAGCATTCGGCGGGCGCGGGCAATAATACTGTACCTGAAAAAAAGTCCAGAATTTTTGTTGTCAATAAGGCTGACTGGAAGGTGGTTAATGTCTTTGATACGGTAGGTTCTGGTGCTGATGGCATCTGGGTGGACCAGAAATTGGGACGTCTTTATGTGGCCATGGATGACAGTAACTGGATTGATGTTTATACCCTGGGAAAAGCCCCCAAATTTGTCGGGAAAATTTCCTTGTATCCGCAAACTGGTCATGGTCCTGATCTGGGTGTGTTGCTCGGTGCCCGGCATTTGTTGTACATGCCGGATGATTCCTGGGAAGAAAAAATCAACTTGCTGAACGGGCAAATTGAAGACAAGACCAATGTTGCTCCTTACTTTCCGGTCTCAGCGACAAAGCATCATCCTGATACCAAGGGTCAAATTGTTGATCCGGAAAACCATACACTTTGGGTGGGCACTACGGGTTCCCGGATTGTTGTCTTTAATGCGGGCAATTTGAAAGTGCTCAAGCAGTTGCCTGCACGAGCCGGTATTGATCAGGTTGCCTATGATCCGGCCTATCATTTGGTTTATGCCTTTGAAAGTAATGCCAAAGGCTTCAATATCTATAATGCCCGGACCATGAAGCCGGTTACTTTTATCTCTACCGGCTATGGCAAGACCCATACTGGAGCGGTAGACCCCGGTAACCACAAGATTTTTGTTTATGTGGGCGAGGCGCATGCGGTTTATGTGTACCAGCCTGTCCATGATTGAGGGATAGACTTCCGGTTGCTACTCATAGCTATAATTCACGACTTGCCATAAGCAGATCGTTTTTCAACCAAGCAACCGGACATTTTATAAAAAGGGTTTCATCGATGCACGGATCAGATAGCTTACCTTGGCCACGCAGTGTCAAGTGGCTGCATATTTTTTTGGCGCTGTTCATCACCTTTCAGTTGATGAGCGAGCTGGACATGAAAGCCATCTGGAAACATGTAGGTATTTCAGCGTTTCGGCACTTTCTGTTTGTATCCCATATGTGGGTGGGGATGGCCAGTACCCTGGTGATCATCCTGTTCTGGCTGGTTGTTGCCGGGAACGCTCAATTACGTGCCCATCTGTTTCCCTATCATGGGGTTTATCTGCAGCGTATTGGCAAAGATATTCAGGGTGCGACACGCGGTATTTTCCCCCCGGCGGGTATGCGTGGCGGATTGCCGGGCCTGGTCCATGGTTTGGGTCTTCTGGCCATTTCCGCCATGGGGGCTTCGGGGGTGGTGATGTTTGTGATGATTTATGCGGCTGGCGGCGTCAAGCCCGGCGATGCTTATGGCATTCCCCATGCCATCCATTCCCTGATTGCCAATCTGGTATGGGCTTACTGGTGGGGTCATATTGCCATGGCTCTGCTGCATGCATTGCGTACCCCACGGATTTTGCGAATATTTATTCCCTAATTCTGGGCTAATACCGGGGCGGTATAGTGCGTAAACGGAAGGGGTCAATGGGATCCATCCATCATTTAACGCAGGTAACAGGAGCAAAATCATGAAGATATCTATACGGCTGGTGGGCGGTATTGTGGGCGGGGTTTTACTGCTGTCTAGTTTTGGTGCTTATGCTTTTACCGGCCAGGAGTTGGCTGGTAAAGCGAAGATCAGTATCGCCCAGGCACGCGCAACGGCTTTACGGACATATCCCGGTAGCATCACCGATCAGGAGCTGGAGAAAGAGAAAGGCGGCAGTGGATTGCGATATTCTTTCGTGATCAAAAAAGGGCATGTCAGTCATGAAGTCGGTGTTGATGCCATGACCGGTGCCATCCTGGAGAACTCCGTTGAGGGTGACCATGCGGATTGATGCGTTATAGTTTTCAACAGGCGCTGACCCGCTCTTTGGAGCGGGTTTTGTCTGTGTTTGTGGGGAGATCACTAAAAAATGCGAATTCTTCTGGTCGAAGACGACCGAATGATTGGTGAAGCCATCTCTGTTGCGCTGCGAGATGCCGCTTATGCAGTGGATTGGACGCGTGATGGTGAAACGGCCCTGCAAGCCATTGCCAATCAGGAATATCAGGCCATTCTTCTGGATTTGGGCTTGCCCAAACTGGATGGTTGTACGGTGCTGCAGCGGGTGCGGGCAATGGGTAGTGATCTGCCGGTCATTATTATTTCTGCCCGGGATGCCTTATCAGACCGGATAGAGGGTTTGGACCTGGGGGCGGATGATTATCTGGTCAAACCTTTTGCCATGGATGAATTGTTGGCGCGCTTGCGTGCCATTATCCGTCGTCAGGGTGGACAGGGGTCGCCGGTGCTCAGCAGCGGATCCCTGCAGCTTGATTTAAGTACCCATATCGCGCAGCTTGGCGAAGTCAGTGTGCTGCTGAGCCGTCGGGAGTTCGCCTTGCTGCAGGCTTTATTATTACGCCCCGGTGCGATACTGAGCCGGGCACAACTGGAAGAACGGCTCTATGGGTGGGGCGAAGAAATAGAAAGTAACAGCATTGATTTCCTGATACATGCTTTGCGCAAGAAACTGGGTGCGGAGGTCATCAAAAACGTGCGTGGTGCGGGCTGGATGGTTTCGCGTCCATTATGAAAAAATCCTTGCAGCGGCAATTATCCATTGGCCTGAGCATTGCCATTATCTGTACGGGATTGCTGGCCGCTTTGGCGGCTTTCTTTTTATCCCTGAATGAAGCCCAGGAATATCAGGATGCTTCCTTGCAGCAGATTGCTGCACTGGTCCCTCCCCAGGTCTGGCAGAATGCTTACCGCTATGATCAACGTCACGTGGATATTGATCCGGACGCGCGTATTGTCGTTGAACCGTTATGTTTGTCAAATTGTGGGAAGCTGGACAGACCCTTGCAACTACCCCCGCAATTATCACAGGGATTTCATACGGTTGCTGTCAAAGATCAGGACTGGCGGGTTTTTGTACGGCGACTGGGACCAGATAAGGCGCTGGCCGTGGCACAATCTACTGACCTGCGCAGTGATGCGGCATTTGCCAGCGCGCGTTTGACCCTGTTGCCCTTGTTGATTCTGATTCCGTTGTTGGTGATATCTGCACGGATTATTGTCCGCCGCAGTCTGGCTCCGATCCACGCTTTAGCCGAGGCCGTGGATCAGCAGAATGCCGACCGGCCTACGCCGCTTTCTGTGGAGCAGGTACCCGAGGAGATTGTCCCATTTGTGCAATCCCTGAATCGCCTGCTCGAAAGGATTCGGCAGTTGTTGGATAAGGAGCGGCGTTTTATTGCCGATGCCGCCCATGAATTACGCACGCCTCTAACGGCCTTGTCGCTCCAGGTGCAAAATCTGCAGCGGGCGGATTCTCTTGAGGAAAGTCGAAAACGTTTGCTGCCTCTACAGGATGGTTTGGAACGGGCCCGTCATTTGTTGGATCAGTTGCTGGGTTTTGCCAGGCAGCAGAGTGGCGTTTCCACTGTAGAGCCGGTTGATTTGACCGCCGTCGCCCGTCAGGTTGTGGAAGATCTTTATCCGCTGGCGGAGCTGAAAAAAATAGATTTTGGCATGGATGCCGAACAACCTTTGCGCGTGCAGGGTAGTTTTGCTGCCTTTTACAGCCTGTTACGCAACGCTGTGGATAATGCCCTGCGCTACAGCCCGGATCATTCCGAAGTGACCGTGCGGGTGCGCAGCGAAGGGAATGATGTACTGCTGGAAGTGCTGGACAGTGGTCCGGGGATTCCGCCCGAGGCCTTGGAGCGCGTATTTGATCCTTTTTACCGACTTCCCGGTTCAGCAGGAGACGGCAGTGGTTTGGGTTTAAGTATTGCACGCAGTATTGCCGAACAAATGGGCGGGGAAATTATCCTGCAAGCACGAACCGATCACACCGGGTTGCATTTCATCTACCGTCAAA
>DYJM01000140.1 GCA_020723125.1 Acidithiobacillus ferrivorans | reverse complement strand
AAATGAGCCACTTCTGCTAATGAAAACTGAGCCAGAGTTTGCGCGGGAAGAAGTGTCTGGTTGGGAGGCGGAAGAACGATATGGGTGGTGGGTGGATGTGGGTGGGGGCTGGATGAGATTTGGTGAGCGGTTTATGTGCGGAGAGATTCTCCGTCGATCGGGATTATGCAGCAGCGATGGCGGAGGCGGTCGAGCAGTGCGTCGACCATGCTCTTGGGTTGGAGGATGTCGTACCAGTGCTCGAACGCGAGGTTAGTGGTGATGATAGTCGGGCGGCCTGCTTCGTAGCGTTCTTTCATGAGCTTGAAAAAGCTGTTCATCTGCTCGGGAGTCAGGGTTAGGTATCCCAGTTCATCGAGCAGCAGCAGGTCGTAGCGGCAAAGACGCATCAGCAGTTGGGGCGTTGAGCGGTCAGCCAGGGAGGCGTACAGCTCGTCCAGCAGGTTTTGGACGTTGTAGAACCGGCCTCGGTAGCCGGAGATCAATGCCTGCCGGAGGATTCCGGAGGCCAGGCCGCTTTTGCCGGTGCCGGTGGGGCCGGTAAAGATGATGTTTTCGCCTCGCTGCATGAAGTCGAGTCCGGCCAGGGTCATGATCCTGGTTCGGTCAACCGCCGGCTGACGCTCAAAGGGGAAGGTGCTGAGGGTCCAGTCCCAGGGGATTTTTGCCTGTTTGAGACGATAGCGCATACTTCGTTCTTTTTGATGTTGCAGTTCTTCGGCGAGCAGTTGCTGAATCAGAGTTTGATGCCCCCAGCCTTCCCGCTCCGCCTTGGCAAGCAGCCGGGGAAAGCCGGCGGCCATGCCGTGCAGGTTAAGTTGCTGGAGCAGTTCGAGGATTTCGTCAGTCATTATAACTCGAAAAAATCGCCTCCCGTGTGTTTCAGGATCATTTTTTCCAGTCTGGCCAGATCGTAAAGCCCGTAATGCAGCGCCTCCGCAACCGCCTTCCGGAACGGGGCTGAAGGATAGGTCCTTTTGAGATCAAGCAGACGGCGCAGCTTGACTATTCCCCGCCCACGGGCCTTTTTTTTGAGTTCAGCAACATAGCGATCCAGGGATTCATCCTGACCGGTCAGGGTTTGTTCTTCCATGCTGATTCCCTGATGGGCCTGTTTGCGGGTCAATGGCCGATGGTGGCCTGGTGTGGTGATTCGTTTATCCCGTGCCAGAAGCTCCCGGTCATGTTCGGCAACGATAGTTCGGCCGTGGTAAATGACCACCCGTTGCCAGTACTTCAACACTTCGACATTTTTGCCGATCAAGGTATCGGGCACCGAGTAGCGATTGGTATCAAGATGGACGTATCCCTCGATATCCACTGTCCGCTGCTGGGCAAGATAGACCGGCGGCAAGACCTTCGGCAATGGTTGCAGGGACGGCATCTCCATAAGCCAGGCCTCCGTCGGGCTCATTCCCAGGATGCGCTTGGGTTTGTGGTTGGCTACCTGATCGCACCATTGCCTGGCCTGGAGGTTCAGATCATGCCAGTCGGTGAAGGTTCGACCGGCCAGAAAATTGCCTTCCACATAGTCAAAGGGCCGCTCGATCCTGGCCTTTCTGTTGGGGTCGTTAATCCGGTGCGCCCAGAAATGAACCCCGTAGTTCCTGGCAAAGGCCTCCATTTCCGGGGCAAAGGAAGCATCTGCACCGACGCCGTGGCTGACAATCACGCTGGTATTATCGATCACGCAGCGGTTGCAGGCGCCCTGCATATAGGCCATGGCCTCGGTCAGGAAGGTCTTGCATTCAAACCTGGTAAACCGCGGGTAGTACTGAATAAAAAGCCGGCGGCTGTAAGCCAGGGTAAGACCGGCGCACTGGGCGGTCAGCAGACGGTCGCCTATTTTGAAGCGATGCGGCGAGGTGTCATGCTGCATCTCGGCGCCCGGCTCGAAATGATAGCGCCCGGCCCTCTTTTGTGCCGGGACGCGCAGCTGGTACTTGCGGATCAGCCACGTCAAACTCTGGTAGGGGATGGTGATATTGTACCGAGCCGCAAGTTCTTCCTGTACCCGGACGACATTGCCCTGACAGTCGCGGAAGAGCTCGCGAACCTGACCGATGTGCTGGTCATATCCCGAATCCTTGCTGACTGCGGGCCGGACTTCCGGTGTCGCGAGCACACTGTCCACCGTGTTGCGGGCGACCTTCAGTTGTTTGGCGATCGTCCGCTTCGCGATCCCCTGTTTTGCCATTTCCCGGATTACCTGCTCTTTGATGGGGTCGATCATATTTGAGACGCTCCTTGATTTTCTGCTGTAGTTCGACGGTCAGGCGCCTTGCTCTGGCCGCCTTGACCAGCAACTGGCGGCGCAACTTTTTCTCCTGGTTTGGATAAAAAACCGTATCCGCCTCATCCCGCAGACGATCAAGGATAGCGCAGACCACCTTGACGTCATGCAGCCACTTTTCTTCAGGGCCTTCGTCCTTGCTCCCGGCAAGGGCCTGGATTGATTTGATAAAAAGTGCCGGATGATCCAGCATCCGCTCCCGCACCTGCCGGTTCGCTTTTTGGTAATGGTCATAAAACAACTGCAACTCCCGGGTGGACATCGGTTCCCGCTCAAGATGGGCGGCGAGCCTTGTGGCCGCGGAGGGGTTGGCGCGCGCCAACGGTATCAGCACCCGGCTGGCCGCCCAGGTCGAGATCGTCCCGGCGATTACCCGCGATAAGATCTCTTCCGGCAATGATTCCAGCAGATCCATACGCCGTTTCACATAGGACTTGTCGCGGCCTATCTGCCTGCCGATCTCGCTCAAGGAATAATCGAAACGACGGTGCAGTTCCTGGATCAGGCCCGCCTCTTCAATCGCCTCCCACTGCCGTTCTCCGCGCAGAATCAGAAGCTGACAGAGCGTCTGGCTTTCCGGCGCGTCGACTACCCGTACCAGTCCGCTATCCTGGCCCAGGCACCTGAGCGCCGCATAGCGCTGATACCCGTCGACCAGAATCAAGCGGTTGTCCTCGCCTTTTACCGTCAGCATCGCTTCAAGCTGGCCATGACGCGAGATTGAGTCCACCAAACGGCGCACCCGTGCCTCGTTTTTTACCCGGATGCGGGCGTAGCGTAATTCCAACAGGTGAAGGTCAATGGTTTGCTTTTCCATGACCCCTCTTTACTCGAATGCCTGCCTAAAAGCTCACGAGTCCTCTCTTTGCAATCATTGCGAAAGGTTGACTAACCACCGGAAATGACGTTGATTTCAACGATTAACGCGTCC
>DYJM01000139.1 GCA_020723125.1 Acidithiobacillus ferrivorans | reverse complement strand
ACTAAACGCTGAAATCCTTGGGTTGCTGATCCCAGTCAAAAGCACCCAACAGATCATAGGCATCCCGATCGCGATGATTGAGGGGATCCAGACCAAAACGGGTTTCAATAAATTTGAGAATGCTGGCGGTACTGGCCAGATGATGATCCACCAGGCCACTCCGCGCCCAGGGACTGATCAACATGGCGGGAATACGTGTTCCAAATCCATAATCATCCACCACTTTAGGAGGAAGCGAATCCCAGAAACCACCCCCTTCATCATAGGTGATAAATATGGCGGTTTTATCCCATGCGGGCCCATCAGCCGCAGCGCGCACCAGTTGCTCCACCCATTCCATGCCATAAGCCGGCGCACTATCCGCCGGATGTTCATCATGGGATGCCGTAGCCTTCAAAAAAGAAACCGATGGCAACTTGCCGGCACGCGCATCCGCCAGAAAATCATCACTATCCCGCATATGACCCGCCTTGACATAATCCGGCCAGCGCGGGTAATACTGGAAAGGATTATGATGAGCAACGTATAGCTGGCTGGTATCAATCACTGCCGAACCATCTCCCGGCCCGAAAGCGGTTTTCAGCGCCCAGGGCTTTACCTTATTCCAGTTTTCGTTGTACCAGGCCCAGGAAACCTTTGCCGCATTCAGACGATCACCAATGTTGTCATAAGTCTGCGCTGCTGGTGGCGGCGAAATTTCCAGCTCTTTCGTTCTGCCTGCGTCCGTAGGACCTTGAATAGGTGGCAGATCATTCACCATGATTTTCCGATGGTCATAAGGCAGATCAAAAAATCCATGTTCCAGACCGGCCTCGCGCGGATCAAAGGGCGCACAAATATCCGCTGCAGCTTGAGGATTGATGCAGGAACGCGCGGCGACGAGATACAGGGCATTGCCCGTACTACCACCACTCATTGCCTGATAAAAATGGTCAAACAAGGTGTATTGATGGGCCACGCGATGATAGAAAGGGAGATCTTCTCCCGTATAGTGTCCCAGAACAGGGCCACTGGGACGGGCCAGATCAAAAGCCATCTGCTCCGCTGACATTTTCCTGAATTCATCACGATGCAAATGGGTTTTGCTACCCCCGGCCAGGGCCACAAAAAGGTCCATTTTGCCATTATTGACTTCAGCCATCATCCGGAAAAAACGATGCTTGGGATCCCAATGCACATTGCCCTTGGCTGGAATATAAGGCGCCAAATGAAAGGGCTTATTAGCCAGTTGCACATTCTGAAAACCGGGAATATCCAGGGGCAAGGGTAAGTTACCATAGGGAATTCCGGCCGGGTTTTTCTGGAGACCATTGAAACGAGGATCCAGATTTCCCGATGAATCCAGGAGATTAACAACTTTTTGACCATTTTTGGCTTGAAAAGTCCCGAAATAATGATCAAAACTGCGGTTTTCCTGAAAAATGATGACCACATGCTCAATTTTTTTGCGCAGGATGGTTTTTTCATCCACACCAGCCGCATGGGCCACACCCATTAATTTGGGTGCGGTAACCACTGCTGCACCACCTAACCCCAACTGCTTCAAAAACTGCCGACGATTCTGACGCTCCATCATATATTCCTCATCAAAGAGTTGGTTATTCTGGTCGATTAATTCAGTATATGAATTTTTTCAGCACAATTTCCCTTGCGGCCTTTTTCCAGACTATCAGGGGCAGGGAAATCATTGACTTTATCTTTGTGTATGGTGATCCAGGCCTGGGTTAAAATATTGCCTTGATGTTCCGGCTCATGGGTATGACGGCCGGGCATCTCACAACGCAATTCCAGAGCATCCGCATTTTTCACCTTGAAGCTTTCGGCAAAGGCCTTGAGAATGGCATTACGATCCACCCATTGCCCGCGATGCTCACGAATAAAGGTCGTGAACGAACTGGCGTTCAGTTTATCCAGCAAATCCAGCTCCCTGGGGAAAAACTGCTCAGGTGTTTCACCGAAACAGGCGACATGCTTGTAATATTCATGGCGATCCAGACAAATGTTGGCCATGGGCATGTGTGCATACAAACGCTGATGCAGTGCATCCGGTAGATTGAGTGCCGGATTGGCACAACTATCCTTTGGGAGAGCATGGCCCGGATTATACCAGTAACAACCGTAATGCCACCATGTTGGGCCATTCATACCGGAGGCAATGAGGGATTGGGGGCGACTTGCCCACAGCCCATGCATGGTCCATTCCTGGTTGATTTTTGCGTCCGGGGACAAATCCTTGCAGGCAGCCCCCACATTGCTCCAGGTCGCACACACGCCGGGATGCCACATAACCGCAAATGTATAGTGGTTGAAATTCTGCATGCCTTGGGGAACATCGGCTGATGCCAGCGAAGATGACAGACCAATCCCAACAAGACCGAGAGATAAAACTGCAGCTTTTATGACTCGCAAAATATTCACTGCTCCCCCCAAAAAAGTAGCGTTCATGTTAACTGGAATGGCTGGACAAATGTACTTCAACCGTAAAGTTGGTTGCATGCTTGGGCATATTTTTCGTAAAGGGCGGGTAGTTACCCTCTTTCACGGATTGCAGAGCCGCCTTATCAATCGGTTGCACACCGCTGGACTGGGTGATTCTGGCCCAAAGCAGTTGTCCGGAAGGGGTCAACCGGAAAGTGATGACTGCCGTACCACTTAAGTGCATCAAGCGAACTGCCTCAGGCACATGGGCATCGGCCTGAACCTGGGCACGTACCATGGCCGCATAGCGCGCCAATGCTGCCTGCCGTGCCGCCATACTGGGTGCGGGAGGCGGAGGCGGTGGAGCGGGTGGTGTTACCGGCGGTGCCGGTGGCACAACAGGAGCAGTCGGCAACGGCGTCTTGGCCACCAGCGGTTTGGGCGCCGGAGTATGATGGACCACTGGACGCGGTTGGGGAATGGGCTTGGGCCTCGGCACCGGTTTGGGTTGCACTACCGGCTTGGGCGGCGGCGGAACCGGAATGGGTTTAGGCTTGGGCGGGGCCGGATGGACCATATGAATAGCAATGATTTTTTTCACCACCGGCTTGGGCGGCGGCGGAGCCGAGCTGATCCACAGCAGGCCGGTCAACAGCGCAATTTCCAGAACCGCCCCCACCAGCAGGGCTTTACCAAAATGCCCCTCAGACTTATCAGGCCCTTGGGGTGACCAGGAAGGATTTGTCACCATGGTATTCATCATTTAACCCTCATCGAATGACATTGCCCGGAAATGTACCGAAGCACCATGCCGGGCAATGGCTTTCAAATAGCGCC
>DYJM01000138.1 GCA_020723125.1 Acidithiobacillus ferrivorans | reverse complement strand
GAGCCTCCTCGTCGCTCAAGCCAATTCTCTCACATTCCAAATGCGATTGCCCTAGGTGAACATACGTTCTATTATTGAGGTAAAATTAAGGAAATTGAAAAGTGGTAAACTAAGGTGCCTCCTTTATTCACATTGTCAGGAGTTCATAGTGAGCTTATCTGGACATCAAAGCCGTCTACCCTTCGGCGGGCATGAAAAATTCGCATTTCGTCAAGGTTGGCTCAAAAAAGGGGTGGATGCCGTCCTCAACGATTCCCTCATCTTCAGCCGCGAAGAGGCTTTTGTGGCGCTAGGGGTGGGCAAAAATATGGCTGCCTCCATCCGCTACTGGGGCCTGGCGCTGGGATTGTTGCAGGAGACTCCCATTGAAAAAAGCCGGGCGCGTGAGGCGCAGGTCACCCCGCTGGGACATGCTCTGCTCGCCGATGGCGCTTGGGATCCCTATCTCGAAGACATCGGCTCGCTTTGGTTGTTACATTGGCAACTCGCCAGCAATCAAGAACGCGGATTGGTATGGTACCTGTCTTTTTCGCGCTATTACGATATCGAATTCCGAAAAGTATCCTTGATTGAGTTCCTAAAAAAACAGCTTACCCAGTTGGGTATCGAGACAACCGAAGGAATGATTGAGCGCGAGGTGGATATCTTTCTGCGCACATATATCCCGGCACAGAGCAAAAAAGGTGGAAGCGATGAGGAAAGCCTTGATTGTCCGCTGGTGGACCTGAGCCTGCTGCGCACCTCGCCGGGCGAAACGGTATACCGCTTCGATATTGGATCGAAGCAATCCCTGCCCACTGCGGTTTTCGGCTATGCCTTGTGCACCTACCTGGCCGAGAAAGCCGCCCAGCGCAGCACAGCAACCGTGGATGAGTGTCTCTATATGCCCGGCAGCCCGGGACAGATTTTCAAGTTGGACGAAAACAGCGTGGTGACTTATCTGGAAGAACTAGACACGCTGACCGGAGGGGCGTTGAGTTTGCAGGAGACGGCAGGCGTGCGTCAGTTATATTTGCACGACTTCTCCCCTAACTTGGGCTGGGATTTGCTGGGTGGGTATTATGGCTGAAATGCCCTTGCGTGAAATCGTCCACATCCGACAGAATTCCCTGCGCGCCGTGCGGCTGGAAGACGACTTGCCCAAAGGTGATCTGCTAAACGGCTACACACTTACGGCACAAGCCCTGACTGCGCTGGAGCGCATGACGGATGGTTTGTACAACAATGCCAGAGCCTGGACGCTAACCGGGCCGTATGGTTCGGGTAAATCGTATTTTGGGCTGTTCCTGGCACATTTGTTGGATGCCCATCGCGAAGGCCACTCCTCGGCATGGAAAATGTTGATGCAAACCGATCCAATCCTGGCCAAACGCCTGCGGGGACAAAGGATGGGGGACGACGGTTTCGTCACTGTGGCAGCAACAGGTGCGCAGGCACCGCTGCAGGAGTGTTTGGCACGCGGGTTCGAGCAGGTCCTACAGAGCAGGGCATTTCCGCCTGTACTGAAGAAAAATCTACAGACTGCGCGTCTGGCCGATAGCCGCGTTTTCCTACAGTGGGTGGAATCGTTCCTTGAAACGGTTAGCAAGTCATCGTCCGGCGCGAGCGGGGTGTTGATTTTGTTCGATGAATTGGGAAAAGCCCTGGAATACGCCGCCGCCCATTTACACGAGAGCGATGTTTACCTCCTGCAAGAGTTGGCTGAGTTCGCTGCCCGCAGCACAGAGAAACCACTCGTCTTTGTAGGGATTTTGCATCAGGCTTTCGAACAGTATGCTGCTCTGCTGGACAACACCACCCAACGCGAATGGGCAAAGGTGCAGGGACGTTTCGAGGATATCCCGTTTCAGGAGTCACCTGTACAACAAATGCGTCTTTTAGCGCGGGCGTTTGCAAAACGAGTCTCCGGTTTTTCCTCGCAATTCGAGAGTATACACCACAAAGCGGAGGACGCCGGCTGGCGGCCTGCAACCATGGGGGCGGAAGAGTTCGCCGACTTGTGTGAGCAGGTCTATCCTCTGCATCCGAGCACGTTTGCATCCTTGCCTTATTTATTCCGCCGGCTGGGCCAAAACGAGCGGTCGTTGTTTGCTTATCTGACCTCGCAGGAGCCATCTGGATTTCAGGATTTTCTCGCCCGGCATACGTCCGGGGACTTTTTGATCCTTCCAAACTTATTTGATTATCTTGCTGACAATTATCGAGCACGAATCTATGCTTCTGGGCGTGCCCGTCCGCTGACCGAGACCTTGGAACGGTTGGAGAACACTCCGAATCTCAGTCCTATCGAAACCGATCTGTTCCAGACGGTTGGCTT
Organism: Acidithiobacillus ferrivorans; assembly: GCA_020723125.1. Classification (GTDB taxonomy): domain Bacteria; phylum Pseudomonadota; class Gammaproteobacteria; order Acidithiobacillales; family Acidithiobacillaceae; genus Acidithiobacillus; species Acidithiobacillus ferrivorans_A. The sequence continues at coordinate 959 of DYJM01000138.1, read as the reverse complement.
GCTCAACTGGCTGGGAGAGATCAGTCCCTTGCAAGCGACCGAAGGGATGATCTTGAGCGCGCTTTGCCTTCCCGGCGGGGACGAGGCCGATCTGCGCGCCGGCTTGAAGTCATTGCAGCGTCGTTCGCTCATCGTTTATCGCCGCTTCAACGAGACTTATGCTGTCTGGCAGGGCAGTGATGTGGACCTTGAGGAACGCTTGTATGCTGCCCGCGCCGCGCTGGGTGCAACATTCAGCATCGCCGAGGTGCTGCACGCGTACCTCCCGCCCCGGCCTCTGCTTGCCCGCCGCCATAGTTATCAGACCGGAACACAGCGCTTTTTTGATGTGCGCTATGTCGACTTGCACAATCTGGATGAGTCTTCGTTCAACCCCTCACCCAATGCCAGCGGCTTAGTATTGCTCTGCCTGCCTGGCACGCTGGCAGAAGTGGAACAGTTCGTTCGGTGGGCACAAGCAGACACGCTGAAAAATCACCTCGAGATTGTGACCGGCGTGGCAGGGCGGGCGCTCCGTCTCAAAGAACTGGCGCAGGAGTTGCGCGGTCTTCACTGGGTGCGCGACAATACGCCTGAACTGCGGGATGATCCGGTCGCGCGGCGTGAATGGCGAACACGCCTGGCGGCCATCGAGCACTTGATCCGTGTGGAATTGGATGAGTCCATCAATCTGCATCAGATTTCGGCTCTAACAGGCTGCCAGTGGTTCTATCAAGGTAAGGACGTTTCCGAAACGACGCAGCGCGGACTTTCGGCTCTGCTTTCGGATATCTGCGATTCGCTCTACCCGGATTCGCCACGCCTGTGGAATGAACTGCTCAACCGCCGCGAATTGACCTCGCAAGGCGCAGCGGCGCGCCGCACGCTCATCGAAGGCATCCTCACCCGCCCTGAACAACCGCTTCTGGGTATTCAGAAATTCCCGCCGGAGCGGAGCATGTACGAAGGCTTTCTGCGTA
>DYJM01000137.1 GCA_020723125.1 Acidithiobacillus ferrivorans | reverse complement strand
ATCGCCCCCGCCGGTGTTGATGTTGCCGCCCACATACGCCCCGCCTTCCGTGTTGACCGAACCGGGTTTGTCTTGCTTGTGCTTTGTCATACCTTCCTCCTATCTCAAAATGAAAGTGCGCCCCAAAACCAGCCGCGCAGCAAAAAAATTCGCTTAACCTGTGGGGGAACGCAGTTCCCCCACACCCCCTCCTCAGGATTCGGAAATCCGGATTCAGGAATCAGGAGTCAGAAATCGCCACCCCCTGGCGGGGGCAGGTGGAGACACTACAACGAAAACCGATGTTGTTGTAGAAGTTGTCTGGGATGAGCCTGACACGGTTAGCACAGCGCGCGAGCCTAGTATTGAGGTTCCACGAGCCGCCTCGAAGTATACGCATAATTGCGGTGTTTGCATTTTCGCGGCCATCGTCCATTTTGTACGGGTAGGCATATTGCACGTTGTACGGGTCGTCGCCCCAGGCGGAGTGGGTCCATTCCCAGGTGTTGCCACTCAGGTCAAACAGGTTGGTTTCGGGTGTGGCTCCTTTGGGGAAGATGCCGACCGGGCTGGTTTGTTTGAGACCGGTTTCATCGATGTTGGCGTGGTCTTCCTGCCAGTCGTTGCCCCAGGGGTAGGCCCTCACCCCCAGCCCATCTTCCACAGGGAGATGGGAGAAGCGGGAGGCTTTTTCCCATTCGGCTTCGGTGGGCAGGCGCACTTGATAGTTTTTCGGGAATAGGTCTGGCTGGCTGGCGCGTAATTGCTCATCAAGCCACTGGCAATACGCCATCGCTTCATACCACGAGACTCCCACTACCGGGCGGGTGGGCGCGCCCCACTGCGGGTCGTTCCACCAATAGGGTCGGTCTCGGCGGTCTTTGGGACGTTTTGCAAGCCAACCTTGATAGTTTTTTCTTAAGTCATCATCCTTAATTGTGGCGACATCGTAATCTTGACCATTGCGCCAGGCCCAGCCTGCGGGAGTCCAGTATTTTTCGCTGTTATAGCCATCTGCCTCGATAAAATGATGGTACTGGGCATTGGTGACCGGGTAGCGGGCCATCCAATAATCGGGCAAGGTAACGGGGTGAGCGGGCTTTTCATCATCGTAGGCGTCCTTGTCATCCTTTGCGCTGCCCATCATAAACGTGCCTGCCGAAATTTTGACAAAGCCCAACAAGGGTTCTGGCTGCCCTCGCAACAGAGCAGGCAAATGCCAGCGGGTTTCGTCAAAACGCGGGTCGCCCAGCAAGGCGAGGGTATCCGCGACTTCCAGACGTTCGCGGGGCGTTAATTTACCCGCTTCCACCACCTGTACCAGTCGCTCTCGCACGCGCAGGAGCAGGCGTTTTCCGTGCGGGGTATCCTGGGCGCGGTTGATGCCAAGTTCGAGCAATACTTCGCCAGCCAGCCAGGCGCGCCGCCAGGCTTCCGGGATGTCGGGCGCTTCCGGCGGGCACAGTTCTTCTACCAGCAGGCGCGGTTTTTCATAGTCCTTGTTGGAATGAACGAGATAGCCAACCGCCAGCAAAACCACAATCCGCCAAAAATCGCCGCGCCCCAGGCTGGCAAGCGCCTCCGAAGTAAAGTTAGACAGCCTCGCCAGGTGCATCCCTGCCAGGTATTCCTGAAAGGTGCGGTGCGGCAAGGTGAATGCGCCACCCGTGCGCTCCAAGAGCAGCCCGGTGCGCAATTTCATCGTTTCCACCACCTCGGCTGCCCAATCGCGGCTTTGTTTCGGATGCAGGACTCGCAATTCGTTCAGCAGCTCGTTTTCTCCAATGCCGGTCACGCTCTCCGCATCATCGCCATCATGCACTTGTTGGTGCGCCGCATACGCCAGGGCAGACAGGCGCACCAACAGGTCGTTCCGGTCACGCCCGGCGGCACGCAGCAGGGTAATAATCCGCGATTCTTCTCCCTGGGCTTTGCCTTTTTGCTGGTCCCAGCGCCAAAGCAATATTTCAACGGCGCGCTCATAGAGCAGGGCGCGCGCTTCGGGTAGTTCGCCATCCGAAGTATGCACCAGCGCCATGACGGTTAACAGGAGCGGGTTGGGAGCCAGGCGCTTCAGGTCCGGGCGGCGGGCAACTTCGCTGCGCAGTTTGCTTTCTAGTTTGGTCAGTTCGTGGCGCGGCTGATTCCAGCCAATAGCAATTTCTTCATGCCAGGCATGGATGAACGCCTCAATTTGTTCGTCATTAAACGGAGCAAGGGTCAGCGCCGGAAAGTCGCGGGCGGGTAACTGCCAGGCAGGGTCGTCATACGAAAGAATTCGGCAGGTAATAAGGTAGCGACTATGGCGATAACGTGCGGCAAACTCTTGCACAATTTGTAAGATAACCCCGCGCGATTCGGCGGTCGGCGGTACTTCGTCCAGCCCGTCGAGCAGAACGAATGCCTGCCCGTTCTGCAAGGCAGCTTCCAGCACAGGCGCGACACCAGACAGGTTACGCATCTCCAGGTCGTGCTGAATGTATGCCCACAGGGCAGCCGTTCCCGTTGGTCGCTTCTCCTGCGGTGCAGCCAGCCAGTAGGCAAAATCGCGCAGGGTGACGAGGATGGGAATCAGCGCACGGTCTTGCTGCGGCCAATCGGGCAGGTCATCCCAGCGGCGGGCGGCAACGGCGTGTGCCACAAAATTGACAAAGGTGGTTTTGCCTGAGCCGGGGTCGCCCAATAACACCATTTTGGGCAACAGGATGGCGGCTTGCAGGGCGCTAAGGGCTTTGCCCTGCTCCGCTTCGCCTTCCGATATACTTCTTCCCCCCCGCCCCTGCTCCGGGCGCAGGTCATTAAGCGAATTGATTTTCCCGGCGGCAAGAGCGGCTTGCAGCTTCTTTTCGCTCACATCCACTTTGGTATTCAGTTGAATATACACCCCGGTCAAGCTCAGGCGCGGGCGGCTGCTTGTAGCGTCGCTGCTTTGGTCGGTAAAGCCTTGCAAGGGCAAAACGCCACAGCGGTCCAGCAGGGTACCGAGGTAAATCGCAAGGGCTTCGCCCTGGTCACGCGGCGCCAATCCATGATACGTCCCCTGGTAGATATTGGTGATTTTATCGCGCCCGGTGAAGTCGCCGCCGCCGGTGTTCACATTCCCACCCACATACGCCCCGCCGCCGGTGTTGATGAGCAAGGCTTCTTTTTCCGCCAACTCTTTCTTCAATGCCTCAATTTGCTCGGCGGCGTTAGGAATCAAATCCTGAACATGCAGAACGCTTTCCAGTCGTTTTTTTAGCGCTTCAATCTGTTCCTGAATGGCAGGCATGGCAATCTCCCTTTTTCTCAATTTGTCTCAGGCAGCAACCAGCGCGCCAAGCCCAGCCAGGATGGACAGGAGCGCATCCGCGCCT
>DYJM01000033.1 GCA_020723125.1 Acidithiobacillus ferrivorans | reverse complement strand
ACAGCTCTCCTGACGGGCGCAGGATTTCACCAAGAACAACAACGGCGCGAGCCAAAGTCGCGGCAAAGCCCCTAAGCCCACTGCCGTTCCCAGCTTCGCGGCTTAACGACTTGACCTAACAGTTTTTTGTGTACACAATTTTGCCTGTCAATTCCAATATTGAGGACACATAAGATGGAAATTTCCATTCGTGAGTTCAGAGCCCATCTTGCGCAGTACCTCTCTGCGGCACAGCAGGGACAAACCCTCGATATCACCTCTCATCACAAACCGGTAGCCCGTGTTATCGGGATACCGTCTGTGACAAATAGCGGCATCACCCGTCTTCTGGCCAGTGGTATGGCCCAATGGCAAGGCGGCAAACCCTTGGGTGCAAGCATTTGTCTTTCATCCACTGCCCGCAGCGTGTCAGAAATAATACTGGAAGATCGCGGTTGATTTTATTTTGTGACACCTCCGCATTGATCAAGCTTTATCTGACGGAAGCGCACAGTGATGCTGTCAAAACCTTGCTTGCTCAGGCCGAAGTAGTTGCTGGCTGTCGCATTGCCTGGGCTGAAGCCTGCGCGGCCCTTTCCAGACGCGGACGGGAATCACCCACAGACATGCCCCTTATTGAACAAGCCAGGCAGTATCTGGCCAAAGACTGGCCGCATTACCTGATCGTCGAAGTGACTCAACACATTGTTGAACTGGCCGGTGATTATGCCGACGCTTTTGCCCTGCGCGGATATGACAGCGTACAACTGGCAGCCGCACATCAAGCCCAACAGATTTCCGGAATGTCCGTCATGTTTGCCTGTTTTGATTTGCGCCTCAACAAGGCCGCACAGTTGCTGGGTATGGAAGTGCCCTTCCTGCAAAAAAGTGGCCGATAATGCCTTCCGTTGCTACACTGAAAGCATGCCAAAGTCCATTCCGCATTTACTCCTGCAAGAACGATTTCTGAACCGTTTTAATGGGCGCACCCTCATCGTCCATCGCGGTTTTCCTGATCAATATTTCAAGGAACTGCTGGAACAGCCTGGCGGCGGCGGGCATTTCCGGATAGATGTGCGAATTCCTCCCGGCTCGCCGCCGACACCCATTGAATGGGTTGTTCATCAGCACGTCATCCCTCTGGATTTACCCATGCCGCTGCTGGTCAAGGTCGATCCGGACCGTCTGTATTTGCGCCATTTGCTGCATGGCGAGCATGCCGGGCATCCCAGCGAGATTCTCTGGATGCTGGATGCCATCCGTGAGCGTTATCACATGCGTCTGGACCGCCAGCAGGGTTATTACCAGCCCGTGCCGGGAATGCCCGTAGAAGAAAATGACATTGACTATGACTTCAACAATGACTGACTCTCTGGATGATGCCGCCCTGATGCGTTACTCCCGACAGATTCTTCTGCCGGAAATTGACCTCGAAGGACAGAAACGCCTGCAGCAAAGCCGGGTACTGATCATCGGTATGGGTGGGCTGGGCTGTCCGGCATCGCAGTATCTGGCTGCGGCAGGAATTGGACAACTGACCCTCTGCGATGGGGACGTTGTAGAAATCAGTAATCTGCAACGTCAGATTCTTTATGCCGAAGCGGACCTGGGACGGCCCAAGGCCAGCGCTGCCCGTGAACGACTGCTGGCCATGAATCCCCATATCCGGGTGAGTGCCTGGACCGAAAATGCCAGCAGTGAATCGCTGGGCAGCGCCCTGGAAACCCATGATCTGGTTCTGGATTGCAGCGACAATTTTCACAGCCGCCACGCCATCAACCGCGCCTGTCGCGAGGCTCGCGTACCGCTGGTCAGTGCTGCCGCCATTCGCTGGGAGGGGCAGCTCAGTGTGTTTGATTTCCGCGACCAAGACACCGCCTGCTATGCCTGCCTGTATCCAGAACAGGGCGAAGAAAATGGCGAAGACACCTGCTCCCGCAACGGGGTGCTGGGGCCTCTGCTGGGCATTCTCGGCAGTATGCAGGCCGTTGAGGCTATTCGTCTGCTCAGCGGTCACAACTCCCTGCTGAGCGGACAACTCCTGCTGGTCGACGCCCGCCACTGGCAATGGCGTCAGGTACAACTGCGCCGCGACCCAGCCTGTGGGGTCTGCGGCGGGGTCTGCGCATGAACCCTTTGATTTTACCCCGCACTCTGGCCAACGCCCTGCTCGCTGATCTGCAGTCCGGCGCTGGACAAGGGCTGGTCGGCGCTTTGCAAGAACGCCCCTGCTCCGTTTACCCGGTCAATGCCGAACAGCGCCACATGGCGCTGGATCTGCTGACCAGCCGGGGCGAAACCCTTTTTGCCTGCTATGCGGCGGCTCCGCAGGAACCTTACAGCACTTTGCCCGATAAGCCCCTGAGCCCCTTTGATCCACCCTACCAAATCCGTCTGGCCACCGACATCCGCGGGGTGATCGTACTACGCGCCTATGCCCGGACAGCCGGACAAGGCTGGCAGGAAAAAATCATCGAGCTGGAAAATGACTGAAGACCATGGATTTTCGGTCATGTCCTTCAATATTCAGGTCGGTATTGGCTCTCATCGTGCCCGGCACATGCTGCTCCATGGCTGGAAATATGTGATGCCGCACGGCCAGAGCCTGCGCAATCTGGAACGCATTGCCGAAATTCTTTCAGAAGCGGATGTTGTCGGCCTGAATGAAGTAGATGCCGGCTCGTTTCGCAGCCAGTATGTGAATCAGGCCGGTTATTTGGCAGAACGGGCGCACTTTCCTTACTGGGCGCAGCAACGCACCCGCGATTTTGGCGAGCTGGCCCAGCACAGTAACAGCGTACTCTCGCGCTGGCCCATTGCCCGCAGTGAACCGCACACTCTGCCGAGCTTCATGAAAGGTCGGGGCATGCTGGAAACCAGCACCGAAATCAACGGTAGGCCTCTGACTGTCGTCATCACTCATCTGGGTCTCAGTCGTCACGCCCGTTTCAGTCAAATCCGCGATCTCGCCCAACGTCTGCGCCAGCGCCGCCATCTCATTCTCATGGGCGACCTCAACTGCACCGCCCGCTCTCCGGAAATCCGCCTGCTCCTGGCCGAAAGCGGACTACAGGCGCCGCCCTGGAACCCGCCTACCTTTCCGAGTTGGTCTCCGCGCTTTTCCTTTGACCACATTTTCTGTAGCCCGGACCTGGAATTCACCGAAATTGAAAGTATTGGCAAACCCCTGTCCGATCATCTGGCCCTCAAGGCACGACTGCGCTGGAACTCGAAGCCAGAGGCAAATGTAAAGACCCGGTCACCGTAAACGGTATCCGGCTGTCAAAAGGTCCTGTTACCAGATAACCCTTGACGGCATAGGGCAGTCCCTTCTGACTGTCGATACTGCCCAGTTCACCCAACACAGAGAGCAAATTACCCGTAACCGGGATGGAAACCACGCTACTTCCATACGCCGGAACCTGTACGGGCTTATTCAGCAGGCCATAAGCCACCTGCCGGTTTTGCACCAACAAACGCGCCTCCCCAGCCTTGGCGCGCAGGGCGCTGCTGTTGGGATTACTGATTTTCAGATCCAGGGTAAAAGTCTGCGACACAAAACCTACCGACTGGGGATGAATACTTTCCAGTTGCACCTGCGGCGAATGGGCCGGAAAGGCACTGCAAGCCGTCAACGCCAAAGCGGCCATCATCAGCAAAGGCCAACGCCAAAAACTTTGGGAGAAGCCAGCACTTCGTGTAACAATACCCATCAGTCCACTCCAGCAGATCCAAGCGACTGAGTATAACCCAAGGAATATCCGATAAAAGCCCATATCGCGCATGACCGACCATGATCCCCAAGAACCTCGCTGGCAGCTTCAGGAGCAGACCATTACCCTGAGCGGTCGCTGGACTCTGCGCCGCCTGGGCGGCAGTTTTGCCCAACAGCAAAAAATGCTGAGCAACATTCACGCCGACCTGCTCTGGGATTTACGCAATCTGGAAGCACTGGACAGCGCCGGGGCGCTGCTGCTCTGGCAGGTCTGGGGGAACCGCTTCCCAGAACACCTCCAGTTAGGTGCTGCGCATCAAGCCATATTTTCGCGGCTGGCAGATTTGCAGCCACTCACCCACCCCCCTCGCCGTCCCTTTCAGCTTCTGGACGCTCTCGGTGCTTTTCTTATCGAAATCGGCCGTGATCTTTGGGGAATCTTTTTGTTGATGGGTGCGCTACTGCTGGAATTCGGGCGCGGCTTGCGGCATCCCCGCAGCTTTCCCTGGCGGGAAATCTCCGCCACCATCGTCAACACTGGCCCCAGTTCCCTGCCCATTTTGACGCTCATCGGCTTTTTGATCGGTGTGGTGATTTCCTTTCAGTCGGCTTCCACTCTGGCTCGATACGGGGCCAATATTTACATCGTCAACATTGCCGGTCTGAGTATTTTGCGGGAGCTCGGCCCGTTGATCACGGCAATCATTCTTTCCGGCCGTTCGGGCTCGGCCTTTACCGCCCAGATCGGGGCCATGCGCGTCACCGAAGAACTGGATGCCCTGCGCACCTTTGGTATTCCCCCCATCCGTCGCCTGGTGTTACCCAAGGTCATCGCCCTGGCTCTGGTGGTTCCCTTGCTGGTATTGTGGACAGACATCGTGGGAATTCTCGGCGCCATGCTGGTCGCCAAGGCTTACCTGGGTATCAGCTACCATTTTTTCATCCAGCAAATGCCCGTCGCCGTTCCCAGTTTCAATTTGTGGCTGGGTATCAGCAAAGGTGCCATTTTCGGCATACTGATTGCCTGGATTGCCGGTTTTCATGGCCTGAAAGTCGAGCCCAACACCACCAGCCTGAGTCGGGAAACCACCAATTCCGTGGTGTTCTCCATCACCCTGGTGATTCTCATTGACGCCATCCTCGCACTGGTATTTGCCAATACGGGGATTAGCTGATGGAACGGCCTGATGCCATCATCATGGAAAATATTGGTACCCGCTTCGGAGACTACTGGATTCACCGCAATCTCGACCTGACAGTCCACTGCGGTGAAATCCTCGCCATTGTCGGGGGTAGCGGCACCGGCAAAACCACCCTGTTGCGGGCCATGATGGGCCTGGTCCCCATTGCCGATGGCAAGCTGACCATCCTCGGCAAAAATCCGCAAACCCTGACCCTGCGTGAACAAATAGCCCTGCGCCAGCGCTGGGGCGTACTTTTCCAGCAAGGTGCCCTGTTCAGCGCCCTGACCGTTTTCGAAAACATTGCCTTTCCCCTGCGCGAGTGGGGACACCTGACCCGCAGCGAAATCAATGATCTGGTGGCCCTGAAATTACAGATGGTCGGGCTTCGGCCCAAAGATGCCTGGAAGCTGCCCGCCGAGCTTTCGGGTGGCATGATCAAGCGCGTGGCCCTGGCGCGGGCGCTGGCCATGGAAGCGGAAATTCTCTTTCTGGACGAGCCCAGCTCGGGACTGGACCCCATTGCTGCCTCGGATTTTGATGCACTGCTGCGGCAGGTACATGCGGATATCGGCTTTACCGTGGTCATGGTCAGTCATGATCTGGACAGTCTCGCGGCCACGGCCAGCCGGGTGGCGGTACTGGCCGACCACAAGGTACTGACCGTGGGTTCCCTCAATGCAGTGCAGGCCGTGGACCATCCCTATATTCGGGCATTTTTTCATGGGGAGCGCGGTGAAAGGCTGCTCAACAGTCTCCGCGCCACCGGCAAGCTGCCTACTCTCCCCAGCGACGACCAATCTGGTTTGGCACGCCAATCTGATCCAGCACCCGCGCTACCATAAAATCCACCAAATCTTCAATGCGCTGGGGACGATGGTAAAAACCCGGACTGGCCGGCAAAATCCGCACCCCCATGCGTGCCAGTTTCAGCATATTTTCCAGATGAATGGTCGAAACCGGACTTTCCCGGGGGACCAGCACCAACTTGCGGCCCTCCTTGAGCATGACGTCTGCCGCACGTTCGGTCAGATTATCGGACAAACCATGGGCAATAGCCGCTAGGGTGCCTCCCGAGCAAGGGCAAATCACCATGGCGCGAGGCGCATTGGAACCCGAAGCGACGGGGGAATACCAGTCATGGGGAGCATAAACAGACAACAGACCGGGCTCGGTCCCAAAATGGGTATTGAGAAAGCGGGCGACACCCTCGGGCTTTTCCGGTAAATCCAGCCCCAGCTCTTCCTTGCAGACTACCCGCGCCGCGTCGGAAATCAGCAGATAAACCTGAATCCCGGCGGTGAGCAGGACCTCCACCAGACGCATACCGTAAGCTGCCCCCGAAGCACCCGTCATCGCCACACAAATACGGTCCTGCGGACCCTGTTCTGCCATCATGGTTCCCCTGTTGAGCCGGTATTTCTGCGCGCCAGTGCCGCCAACAAGCGTCCATGAATGCCCGCAAAAGCCCCGTTACTCATCACCAGAACCTGATCTCCGGCCTGTAATTCGTCAAGAATCTGCTGCAGCAGCTCATCCATGTCCGGGGAAACTTGCGCAGTTCCCGCCAGGGCAGAGCGAACATCCCAGCCTATCCCGGCGGGGGCAAAAACAAAAGCACGATCAGCCCCCCGTAGGCTGGCCGCCAAAGTCTGCTGATGTATTCCCAGCTTCATGGTATTGGAACGCGGCTCCAGTACGGCAATCAAGCGGCCGGAAACGCCCATCTGTCCGCGCAGGGCGGCAATGGTCGCCGCAATGGCGGTGGGATGATGGGCAAAATCATCATACACCGACACCCCGGCCACTGTGCCCCGTAATTCCAGACGCCGGCGCACCCCCCGAAAACTGCGCAAGGCGGCCACGCCCACATCCAGAGGGACCCCGGCATGACGCGCCGCCAGCAAGGCCGCCAGAGCGTTTTCGGCATTAAACACTCCCGCCATATCCCACTCAGCCTGCCCACGCAGTTGCCCCTGCTCCACAATACGGAAGCACCTGCCATCGGGACTATCCAGTTGCACCTGCCAATCACCCCCGTCGGCAAAATGCTGCACCGGTGTCCAGCAGCCCTTGTCCAGCACCTGCTGCAAAGCGGGTGCCGCCGCGTTGACGATCACCGCGCCTGTACCGGGCACTGTCCGCAACAAATGATGAAACTGGGTGATGATGGCCGCGAGATCCGGAAATATATCGGCATGATCATATTCCAGATTATTCAGTATCAGCGTGCGCGGATGATAATGCACAAATTTGGAACGTTTATCGAAAAAAGCCGTATCGTACTCGTCGGCCTCAATCACAAAAAAAGGACTATCGGTCAGCCGCGCCGAAATCCCGAAATTCAGCGCTTCGCCACCAATCAGAAAGCCCGGATTGAGTCCCGCTTCCTGCAATATCCAGGTCAATATGGAAGTAGTGGTGGTTTTTCCGTGGGTACCCGCCACGGCCAGTACCCAGCGACTGGCCAGAATCTCCCGCGACAGCCAGGCCGGGCCGGAATCATAAGGAATCTGCCGATCCAGTACCGCCTCCACACAGGGATTCCCCCGGGACAGGGCATTGCCAATAATGACCAGATCAGGCGCGGGATTGAGCTGTTCGGGATCATACCCTTCATGCACCACAATCCCCTCGCGGGCCAGCAGGTCGCTCATGGGTGGATAAGTATGAGTATCAGAACCCGTTACCTGATGACCGGCGGCACGCGCCAACAAGGCCACTCCGCCCATGAAAGTCCCGCAAATACCGAGGACGTGAATATGCATGGGGGATTAGTGCATGGTACTGCGGGATGGAGCACCCAAACGCTGATCGAGCATCTGGTTGGCCAGTTCAAAAAGTGCGGAAAATTTTTCCAGCAACTCCTGATATCGGGTCATCAAATCCTCTTCTTCGGCCAGCACCGGATGATCGTCCAGAGCGCGCGCCAGCATGTCACGAACCATGCCCAAACGCTCCACCACCTCAAAATACGCCCAACCATCGGGAGGCTGGGCACTGGCTGCGGCCATTTCCTGCTGGTAATACCAGACCAGGGCGCCCCGGGTAACAGCCCGGGCAGCAGTGGGTTCTTCCACTTCCGTCAACTGCCACTCATGACTGGTGGGTTCCTGCCAGTCCATATACACATGCCAGCGCTGGCCGTTTTCGTCGGACATAAACTCCAGACGCACCCCCACCCCCTGGTCGCCAAGGCGGGCTATCAGGCGTTCTGCCTCCTCCCAATCTTCGGCATAATCCGGCACAGGACTACCGGGGGCAGAACCCATGACCAGCAGCTCCACCTGCTCCAGATAATGCTGGTCCAGCGCGGCGCTACGGGCGATTTCCAGCGCGTCATTGCTACTCAAAGAAGGTTCCTTCCACCGGACTGCTGGCGCTGGCGTAGAGCTTGCGCGGCATCCGGCCAGCCAAAAACGCCTTGCGCCCGGCGTCCACACCCAGACGCATGGCTTCCGCCATCAATATCGGATCCTTGGCGGCGGCAATGGCCGTGTTCAGGAGTACCCCATCACAACCCAGTTCCATGGCCACCGCCACATCCGAAGCCGTACCCACCCCTGCATCCACCAGAATCGGCACTGTCGCCTGTTCAAGAATAATGCGCAGATTATAGGGATTACGAATCCCCAACCCCGAACCAATGGGTGCTGCCAGCGGCATCACCGCCACACAACCCATTTCCGCGAAGGCCTTGCAGGCCACCGGATCATCCATGCTGTACACCATCACCTCAAAACCCTCGGCAACCAGGATTTTGGCCGCTTCATAGGTTTGCCGCATATCTGGATATAGGGTCTGAGGATCACCGATGACTTCCAGCTTGACCAGTTTCCAGTCGCCCAGTTCACGGGCCAGACGACAGGTGCGCACGGCGTCTTCAGCGGTATAACAGCCCGCCGTATTGGGAAGAATGGTAAATTGATCCGGAGGCAATGCCTCCAGCAAATTGGGGGCATCCCGATCCTGGCCAAGATTCACCCGACGCAGCGCCACAGTAATGATTTCCGCGCCCGCCGCATCCACGGCCGCCCGGGTTTCTGCAAAATCCTTGTACTTGCCCGTACCCACCAATAATCTGGAATGATACGCACGCCCTGCGATCACCAGGGGATCTTTATGCATGGTCATTATCTCACCTCAAAATAGGGATTGATGCCGCAGCGCCAACCATTAACCGCCGCCTACCGCCTGAATGATTTCCAGACGATCACCCGCCGCAAGCATGACCTCGCCATGAGTGCTGCGCGGCACAATTTCGCCATTGCGCTCTACCGCCACCCGCCGCCCTGCCCAACCCAAATCGGCCAGCAGCGCCAGCACCGTCATTTGCTCCGGCACCTCACGGGGCACACCATTTACCTGTATCAGCATGCCTGCGATGCTAGAACCTCCCCGCAGGGGCGTCAATCCCGCACCCGCAGCGAATCCCCATCATCTTCGCTGCCTTTAACAGCCCTTTATCCAACGACAGCAACAAATCTGATCCCTGATTTTTGGCGATAGCCAAATGCAGCGCATCAGCGGTACGCAATCCTGTCTCATAGTGGCGGATGTAATGCCCAGCCAGTACATAATCATCCAGAGCAGGACAAACAATCTGAAAAGTTTCACGCAGTAAGTCATCACAGATATTTTCTGCGGCCAGCGCTTCATTCTCCTGCAACCCACCCATACGAACCTCGCGGGCAAGCAGGCTGGAGAATTCGAGACGCGTCAGGCTACTCAACAAAAACTGCCCGGTCGACAATCCCTGCAAATAGGTGACCACCTGTAAACTGCTAGCTTCTTCCAGAATCAACGGGGCGAGAAAACTGGTATCAAAATAATAGCGTTTAGTTGGATTCATCCCGCAACTCTTGCAAAAGGTCCGCACTCCGTTTGCGCCATCGCGGCATTTCTGCGCGAAATGCTGCAAGTCTTTCGAACGGGAGCGCGCTCTTGCCATTCTCCACACTCTCAACGCGCGCCACAGGACGCCCATGACGCGTAATGACAACCGTCTCACCATTTTCGACCTGATGAAGAATTTCGCTCAGGTGTGCTTTTGTATGGGCCAGCGTATAAGTTCCCATCACCCTCTCCAGATGTGACTATATTTATGACCAAAATAAAGGATCTATGGATTGAGGTCAACGATCATCTGCCACCAACATTGCCCGATTGACCGGGATTCGGTTAGCATAAACAAAGAAGTTGAACCGGAGGTAAGCATGTCCCTACCTGTCGCACAGGCCAACAAGATGAGCGTTGATGAATATCTGGCCGGCGAGCAGGACGGTGAGTTCCGGCACGAATATATTGATGGCATGGTCTATGCCATGGTCGGAGCCAGTCGCCGTCACGCGCTGATCGTCACCTCCCTCACCCTCTTGTTGGGTCCCAAAGCACGGCAGCAAGGCTGCCAACTTTTCACCAATGACATGAAAGTGCGTATCCAGCAGGCCGGAGAGGAGAGCTTTTATTACCCCGACCTGATACTCGGCTGTGATCCCAACGATCGGGAAACTTACTTCAGTACACGCCCCTGCCTGATTATCGAAGTGCTTTCTGAAAGCACCGAACGCATCGACCGGCGCGAAAAACTTTATGCCTATACCGGCGGACTGCCCAGCCTGCACGAATACCTGCTGCTCGCTCAGGACTGTCGTCTGGCTGATCTATATCGCCGCAGGTCGGAAGGCTGGCACCATGAAAAGCTTGTCGAGGGCAGCATCCATCTGGATTGTCTGGATATGGACGTGAGCATCGATGATATCTACCAGGATGCCGAGCGTGCGTAACCGCCCCATGCTTCGCCCAACGCCTTGACAGCATTCAGCCCCGCCCCCTACTCTCATCATCATGACCGCCGCCCCACGCCCTGCGCGCTATGAAGATCTTTTTGACCTGCCTGAAAACATGGTGGGCGAGATCATTGCCGGCCAAATGCACACCCAACCCCGACCGGCACCCGCTCATGCCCTTGCCACATCAAACCTTGGGGTTGAACTTGGACAACCTTTCGGTCGTGGGCGCGGTGGCCCCGGCGGCTGGTGGATTCTGGATGAGCCAGAACTCCATCTGAATGCAGACATATTTGTACCCGACCTCGCTGGCTGGCGCCGCGAACGCATGCCAGTGTTACCTCAAACCGCCTGGTTTGAAATGGCCCCGGACTGGGTTTGTGAAGTGCTTTCCCCCACCACGGCGCGTACAGATCGCATTCTCAAACTTCCCCGCTATGCCGCTGCTGGCATCGCCCACTGCTGGTTAATTGACCCCGAAGTCCGCACTCTGGAAGCCTATAGTAATCAGGATGGCCATTGGCTGCTGCTCGGCACCTGGGGCGGCGCTGATGAAGCCAGCATTGATCCGTTTGCGGCGGTTCCTTTGTCGCTGGCCGGGCTATGGGTGGATTGAAGAGTATGCACCAGAAGGTCAAACACTCCTAATTGTAAAACCAGAGGCCTGCCCACTGGAAATCTGCGTAATGAACCCGCCATCCGATTTTATAAGCGCCACGCTCCCCTATCCTTATAGCCTATCGTAATAGGAACAGCAGGGCGTTTGCTCATGCGCGTATTGGAAATGAACACTCCACGCATTTTGGCAACAATAAGAGGCGCATGGCGCGGATTGACTGGCCCCAATGAAAAATAGCAGTAACCTGTTCAAGCCCTTGGCCTTTTCCCATTCTCGTCAATGAACCCAGATCATGCCTGGCGGATACCGGTGTTTCTACGCAAACCGCTCCGCCCGATAAGGCTCCGGATCCGTAAACGGTGTTTCGCCGCCCATCATTTCTGCCAGCAGGCGTCCGGTTGTCGGGCCGAGGGTCAGGCCCTGGTGGCAGTGGCCGAAGGCGTACCAGAGGCCTTTCTGGCCGGGGGCGGGGCCGATAATGGGCAGCATGTCGGGGGTACAGGGGCGTGAGCCCATCCAGGCTTCCGGGTCCAGGCGTTCGCCGAGGCTGGGCAGAAGTTGCCGGGCTTGGGCTTCGGCGCGGGTCAGGGGAATGGCGGAACGTGGCGCGTCGCGGTCGGCGAATTCTGCGCCGGTCGTCAGGCGAATGCCCCTTTGCATGGGGGCCAGTACATAACCCTGATCGGCGTCCAGAACCGGGTGGCAGAGCGGCGTGGCGGGCTGGCGGTAATGCATGTGGTAGCCCCGTTTCACGAAAAGCGGCGGATGAAAACCCAGGGCGCGGGTAATATCCGGCGACCAGGCTCCCAGAGCAACCACCAGTTCGGCGGCTTCTATGGGACCGTGTGCGCTTTGCACGCGCCATCCCGCTTGTTCTTTTTGCACTTTTTCAGCATTACCGGTGCGAAACTCGCCGCCCAGTTGGGTAAAGTAATTCAAATAGGCGCGAGTCAGGGCGTGGGGGTCGGTGACAGCCAGCGGTTGGGTCCAGTGAATACCTCCCGCAAGACCGGGGCGCAAAGTCGCTTCCATCTGCGCTACCTGTGCCGTATCCAGTGCCTCATAAGTGACCCCAAAGTGCTCAGCCTTGTAGGCGGCCTCCTGCAGGGCATGATCCAGGGATTCTGCATGGGCATGAACCTGCAACCAGCCACCGGCACGAAACAGGTTTGTCGCTCCGGCCAGTCCAGCCAAGGCCAGATGATCATCCAGGCAATGGGTAATCAGGGCGGCATAATGGCGGGCAATGGCCCGGTGCCGATCTTCCTGGGAGTTGTACCAGTATTGCATGAAGGGAATAGCCAGACGGGGCAGCATGGTGCCACGATAATAGGCTTCCGTTGAACGATTGCGGGCGTAACTCAGTATCTGCGCCAGAGCGCGGGGAAAGGGATGCGGCATGACCGCCTCGCGCTGGATCAGGCCGGCATTGCCAAAAGATGTCCCCTCCCCCGGACCCTGGCGGTCGAGCAGCAGGGTTTGCCGACCCCGTAGTTGCAACTGCAGGGCAATAGATACGCCGACAATGCCGGCTCCCAGGACGATGACAGCGTGTTGGTTGGCCATCAGTACGGCTCCACTTGCCCGCATGGAGGGCAACGAAGCTCCACAACTTCCACGTTCTCTGCCATGACGATCCCCTCTGAATGGCTTTGAAGCGAGATTCTGCCCCAATCACCCGCAAAACAGAAGACCATGCGACAAAGACACATTGTCGGTTTAGATTTCTTGGCGCTTGCTGCAACTTGACAGAAGGCAGTGGCTCGGCCATGGTTGCGGGAAATTGTGAGGACACCCATGCTGCATTTTCCTGATATCAATACCGTTGGTTTTCCCCTGGGCCCAATTACCATTCACTGGTATGGATTGCTTGAAATCATCAGCTTTGTCATTGCGACCCTGTGGTTGATCCGGCGTGGCAAAATGCCGCACTGGAACTGGCGCAAGGAGCAGGTCGTCGATCTGGAATTTTATGTGGCAGTCGGGGCCATATTGGGTGGTCGGATAGGGTACATTATCTGGTACAACCTGCCCTACTACCTCAGCGAACCCATCAAGATGCTGTATATATGGGATGGTGGCATGTCCTTTCATGGCGGATTGCTGGGCGTGGTGCTGGCCTGCTGGGCGTTTGCCAAGTCTCATCAAGATCACAGTTTTCTGCCTACCCTCGATTTTATTGCACCGGCCGTACCCATTGGCTTGGGGCTGGGGCGTTTGGCGAACTTCATCAACGATCAGTTGTTTGGCCGGGTCAGTCACCTGCCCTGGGCCATGGTGTTTCCTGCCGGTGGACCACAACCACGCCAGCCTTCGCAGATTTACGAATTTCTGCTGGAGGGGGTGTTGTTGTTTCTGATTCTGCTGATTTACAGCCGCAAACCCCGTCCAGCCGGAGCCATAGGCGGAATGTTCGTACTGTTCTATGGCATTTTCCGCTTTGTCGCCGAGTTCGCCCGCCAACCGGATATCCAGTTGGGTTTTGTGTTTGGCCCATTTACCATGGGACAGGTCTTGTCCGTACCGATGATTATTCTCGGCCCGGTGATTATCTGGTGGGCGTACAAGGGCGGCTTTGCCGAGTCGCCACCGGTAACAAACACGGCAGCCTCCAGCAACACCGTCAGCGAACACTGAGTTTCGACATTTTCGGGAGCTATTGAGCCGTGGCTGATGAACTCAATGCACCGCAATTGGAGGCCGTCCACCACATTCATGGCCCCTTGCTGGTTCTGGCTGGCGCGGGTTCCGGCAAAACCCGGGTCATCACCCGTAAAATTGTGCATCTGATTCGTGATCAACAGGTGGCCCCAAAGCATATTTGTGCGGTGACTTTTACCAACAAGGCCGCCCGCGAAATGAAAAGCCGGGTCAACCAATCCCTGCAGGGGCATAACAGCCGGGGCCTGATGGTGTCCACTTTCCATCGTCTGGGCCTGGATATTTTGCGCAAGGACATTGAACGTCTGGGTTATCGCAACAATTTCAGCGTCATTGATCCGGGAGACAGTCTCAGCATGGTGCGCAACCTGCTGCGCGATGCCAATGGTCCCATTGATCTGGCCGAGGCCATTCAGGCGCGCATTTCGCGCTTCAAAAATGACGGATTTCTGCCCCATGAGGCGCAGGGGGAAGATCGGCTGGGGGAAGAAGCGGCGGCCATCTACAAGCCCTATCAACGTGCCCTGAGTGCCTGTAATGCGGTGGATCTGGATGATCTGATTCTGCTTCCTACCCGCCTGCTCCAGGAAAACGAGGAAGCCCGCCTGACCTGGCAGGATCGTATCCGTTATTTACTGGTGGACGAGTATCAGGACAGTAATGGCGCCCAGTATCGTCTGATCCGCAATTTGCTGGGCGTGCGTCACAATCTGACCGCTGTGGGGGATGATGATCAGAGTATTTATTCCTGGCGGGGGGCCGCAGCCGACAATCTGCATCGTCTGGCCCAGGATTATCCGGCCCTGAAAGTCATCAAGCTGGAGCAGAATTATCGTTCTACCGGCCGTATTCTCCAGTCCGCCAACGCGGTGATTGCGCAAAATCCCCATCTTTTTGAAAAGCGCCTGTGGAGCACTCTGGGCGATGGTCATCCCATCCGGGTGTTGAACTGCGCCGATGAAAATGATGAAGCCGAACAGGTGGTCAACGCCATTCTCCGCGACCGTTTTCAGCGCCAGGGAGAGTATCGGGATTATGCGATTCTTTATCGCAGTAACCATCAGTCCCGACCTTTTGAGGCGGCTTTGCGCAATGCCCGCATTCCTTACCAGATTTCCGGTGGGTTGTCGTTTTTTGAGCGCAGTGAAATCAAGGATTTTCTGGCGTATTTGCGATTACTGAGTAACCCTGATGACGACCCGGCCTTTTTGCGCGCAGTCAACACCCCGCGCCGGGGCATTGGTAGCAGCACCCTCGAAAAGCTCGGCGAATTTGCCAAGGCCCAGAATCTGTCTCTGTTTGCTGCGCTTTGGGAAGATGGGCTGGAACTGCCGGAAAAAGGCCGCAACGCCCTGCGCAACTTTGCCGGATGGGTCAACCTGAAAGCCGATGAAGTCGAGAAAGCGGAGCTGCTGCCCGCCCTGCAGAGTCTGCCCGATGACATTGGCTATTTGCAGCATCTGCATAATGAAGGAGATGAAAAAGATGCTGCCCGGCGCTGGGAGAATATTCAGGAACTGTTGGCCTGGATACAGCGCCTGCAGGAGCAGGAAGACGGCCCGCAAACACTGGTGGAAATTCTTAACCGGCTGATGCTGTTTAATGTGCTGGAACGGGAAGAGGACGATGACCGGGATGTACTGCGCCTTTCGACCCTGCACGCCGCCAAGGGCCTGGAGTTTCCCCAGGTGTTTCTGGTGGGCGCGGAAGAGGAACTACTGCCGCATCGTAACAGTGAAACCCCGGAACAAATCGCCGAAGAGCGGCGCCTGTTTTATGTGGGAATGACTCGCGCCCGTTTCCGCCTGACCCTCAGCCGCTGCCGCAAACGGCGGCGCTATGGTCAGGACGTCAATCCCAAGGCCTCCCGCTTTTTGCAGGAAATCCCCAAGGAACATCTGGACTGGCAAGGTGCAGACAGCGAGGAAGAGACCATGGACCCCGCCGTGGCTTTTGCCCGCCTGCGCGAAATGCTGGGTAAAAACTGAATGCCGGGTAAAAACTGATCTGATTCTGCATCAATACGCCAGACATCAAACTTGCACGCATGGAGGCATCCATGTAAGCAACCATGACCGCATCGCAGGAACAAAAAGCATTCAAGACACCCGCCAGATGATGCTCACACTAAAAGGGGCCATCCACAGACAGCCCCTTTTAGTGACAATAGCGCGCCGCAATCAGTGTGCGGCGCTACCCATCGCCTTGACGCGTGCAGAAAGACGGCTTTTGGTACGTGCAGCAGCGTTAGGATGAACGATTCCCTTACCGGCAGTCTTGTCGATGACCGATTCTGCGGCATGCAGGGCCACGCGGGCTTCTTCCTGATTACCAGCGTGGACGGCCTTGAGCACCTTCTTCACATAGGTACGCAGCCGTGAACGCATGCTGGCATTGCGCAAGCGGTGGTTTTCGTTTTGTAACACGCGCTTGCGCGCCTGAGCTGTATTCGCCAAGTTTTACTCTCCGTGTCTTTGCGTAGCTGATTACTGCTGAAATTTGAAGCTGCGTATTCTTACCCTTTCCTGCAACATTGTCAACGGATTATCTGCACATGCCGGGGTTGCACGCAGACCTTGAGGAAGTCTCCCACGGCAATCTGTGCGTCTTCGGCCTGCTGGCGGGGCAGCAGCATTTCCAGAAGCGTAGGTCCTTCCAGATAAAGGCGCATGCTCAGACCTTCCTTTCGGCAAGCCTTGACCTGTACCGACAGAGGATTGGGACAACAATGCGTTGCCCCCGTCTCTTGCAGGTAGATGTCTTCTGCACGCACGGCCAGTTGTACCGAAGTTCCCAGCGATAGTCCCGGTTGCCACCCGGCCTGCATTTGCCATCCGGAACCCGCCACCTGCAGGCGGGAGTTGTGCTCAGAACCGGCAATCTGACCTGAGAGAAAATTACGAAAGCCCAGCAATCGGGCGGCAGCGACATCACGCGGTCGGGCAAATACTTCGCCGGGGTCCCCTTCCTGGACAATGCGGCCATCGCGCAAAATAGCCATATGGTCCGCCAGCATCGCCAGATGCGGATCGTGGCTGACCGCCAGCACCGGGATGCCGAATTCGCACACTTCCCGCACCAATTCATCCAGCACCTCGTCCCGGGTCGCCATATCCAGCGCCGAAGTGGGCTCATCCAGCAGCAATAACTGCGGTTTCCGCGCTAGTGCCCGCGCCAGCGCTACCCGCTGTTTCTGCCCTCCGGAAAGTTCAGACGGAAAACGGTTCGCCAAATCTTCAAGACCAACCCGTTGGAGCAAGGCCAGGGCATCCGTATGGCGATGGGCGGAACGTGGCAGGGGAAATGCGACATTTTCCCAGGCCCGCAAATGCGGGAAAAGCGCATAGCCTTGGGGCAGATAACCAATAGGTCGTTGTTCTACTGCACTATCACCGTAAGG
The DNA here is from genome assembly GCA_020723125.1 of Acidithiobacillus ferrivorans. Lineage (GTDB taxonomy): Bacteria > Pseudomonadota > Gammaproteobacteria > Acidithiobacillales > Acidithiobacillaceae > Acidithiobacillus > Acidithiobacillus ferrivorans_A. The sequence continues at coordinate 4,266 of DYJM01000033.1, read as the reverse complement.
ACTGACCTGAGCCGGGAGCAAACCGGCAATGGCCTTCAGCAGCGATGATTTACCTGCGCCGGATACGCCCAACAGTACAGTGAAGCCGCGCACCTGCAAGCTGATATCCACGACAATGGGCTGCTGCATCTGACAACGAATGTGCAGGGCGGGAGCAGATTGGTTCAAAACATGGCCTGCGTCTGACGTCGGGCGCGCAAACCAATCCACAGCGGCAAGGGGACAGCCACCAGAAAAAACACCCAAAGTAGTGGGTAAACTGCACTGAGACCAATGTCCTCTAAATTGACCCACAATTTGACCGGGATTCCCTCAGGGAAATAAGCCACAATCAACACAATGCCAAATTCACCCATGACCCGCACCCAGGACAGAGCCACTCCGGCTGATAGACCAATTCGTGCCAACGGTAAGGTGACCCGCCAAAAAGTCTGAAATCGGTTGCGTCCCAATGTCCGGCTGATTTGTTCCAGTTCGCGGGGGACACCTTCAAAGGCTGCCCGCGCGGCGATAATGAAATAAGGCATGCCAGCATAAATCTGCGCGAGGACAAATGCGGGGGGCGTATTGGTAAGATATACGCCGACATGGCTGAATAAAGAGCCCACAGGTGAATAGGGACCATAAAAACTGCTCAGCAAAATACCTATGGCCAGGGGTGGTGTCAGCAGCGGCAACATGAGCAGGGCATCAAAAACCCACTTGCCACGACCATGCTCGCGCGCCAACCACCAGGCCAGTGGCGTTCCGGCAAGTACCGAAATAACCAGAGCCAACGTACTGTAAAGCAAGGAAGTCCGGATTGCGTCAACGTCCCCTTCGGAAAGATGAAAATCATGCCAGTCTGTCGCAAATATCAGCGCGGCATAGGGTGCCAGCAAAAAGACAAATACCAGGCCCGCCAAAGCAGACCCCATCCAGCGAAAACGGTCAAAACTCGCTGTCATCCGATAGGCCGGAAAGCCTGGGCCATGATCCGCGCTTTGCAATACCCCTCCCCATAAAAGGCGTGTCAGGAAATCCTTACGTTATTCCCAGATAAACATATCCGCAAGGTTATAGCGATGCGGCACTAACCAGTCAAGCCTGCAGCAACAGCCCGGCGCCACAACGGCCTACAGAGCAAGCTCAGGCCAAGGTCGAATAGTACATACATTATTCCGGCTTTTTTATGCTATGCTCATGGAATAAATAGCGTTAACTATCCATTAAAGAGTCAGACAAAATGCACTGGACCATCCTCCTCAAATCCGACCCCGAAGCAAAGGGTAATCCTGTTCTGCACGGCCTGCGCATGGCGGCGTCGGCTGTGGCGGATGGTGTTGAGGTCAGCGTTTTTCTTGCTCAGGAAGCCTGCCCCCTGGCTTTTCTGGATGAGCAAGCCGGGGCAAAACAGTTGGTTCATCAGGATCTTATTCATGAACTTCAGGAACTGGGTGCGAAGATATATGTGGTCGGCCTGGAATGGCTGCATCAGTCTGAAAAATCCCTGCTCAACTCCAGCATTGAGGCGGCCAGCATGAAAACCCTGGTCCGCCAGATGAAAATCTCCGATCAGGTCATCACCCTTTAAAACCATGGGTGCCACTTACGCATTGGGCGATCTGCAGGGTTGTTGTGCCCCTTTCAACGAACTACTGCAAAAAGTCGGCTTTGATGCGCAGCATGACCGCCTCTGGTTGGCCGGTGACCTGCTGAATCGTGGTCCCGATAGTCGTCCATTGCTGAAAAAGCTTTTCAACTGGCAGGATCGCCTCCAGATTGTGCTGGGCAATCATGATTTATATGCCCTTTCGCGCTGGGCGGACATCGTTCCCGCCAAAAAAAGCGACACCCTTGCGGCACTGCTCGCTGACAAAAAGGCCGGGGATTGGCTGGATTGGTTACGGCAAAGACCGCTGCTCCATCATGACGAAGCGCTGGGCTGGACGATGGTCCATGCCGCCATCCATCCCGACTGGGACATTTCCAGCGCTGCAGAGCATGCCTTGCAGGTGCAGGAGACACTATGCGGCCCACACTGGAAACGCTTTTTGAAATCATTGTGGGCTGCGCCCGCCCCGGATCGCTGGGAAGATTGCCGCAACGAAGAAGACGCCCAACGTTTTCGGGTGGCGGTATTTACCCGCGCCCGTTATGTCACCGCAGATGGTCGTTTCAACTGGCCCAGCACCCCACCCAAAGACCTTGCGCATATTTATGCGCCATGGCATCAATGGTTTTTTGAGCGGCAGAGCAGCGGTGCTATTATCTGCGGACATTGGGCAACCCAGGGCCTGTTGGTGCATGAACGCTTGCTGGCCCTGGACAGCGGCTGTGTCTGGGGTCGGCAGTTGAGCGCAGCGCGCATTGATCTCGCCGAGCCACTGATTCAGCAGATCAATTGCCCCGCCTATGCTCAACCCAGTAACTAAGGAATAACATCAGCTCAGCAAACATGCCCAAGACCATGCCTCCTCTCGAAATCCTGCGCCATACCTTCGGCTATGAACAGTTTCGAGCCCCTCAGGAGGAAGTCATCGCCACACTCATGAGCGGCCAGGACGCACTGGTGTTGATGCCTACCGGGGGCGGCAAGTCCTTGTGTTATCAGATTCCTGCCATCGCCCGTCCTGGTGCTGGTGTAGTCATATCACCACTCATCGCGCTGATGGAAGATCAGGTGAATGCCTTGCGGCAGGCGGGGGTTGCAGCGGCGGCTCTCAATTCCAGCATTCAGCCCCGGGAAATCCACGAAACCGAAGAAGCCCTGCGCAGCGGCCAACTGGATTTACTGTACATTGCCCCCGAGCGTCTGCTGCAGGATCGTACCCTGCGCCTGCTGCAACAATGTCAGGTCAATCTTTTCGCGATTGATGAGGCCCATTGCGTATCCCAGTGGGGACATGATTTTCGCCCGGAATATCTGCAACTGAAGGTCCTCCACGAGCGCTTCCCGGCCATACCGCGCATTGCCCTGACCGCCACCGCAGACCCGAAAACCCGTCTGGAAATCATCGAAAGGCTGGGACTGCAACGCGCACGCATTTTTACCCGGTCTTTTGATCGTCCCAATATCCGCTACCACATCCACAGCAGCAGCCAGGGTGCGCGCAACGCCCTGCTGCGTTTTATTCGCGACCGCCATGATGGTGAAGCGGGCATTGTTTATTGCCTTTCGCGTAAACGCGTCGAAGAAATTGCCGCATGGCTTCAGGCAGAAGGGTTGGACGCCCTGCCCTATCATGCCGGCCTCTCCGCAGATGAACGGCGCCGTCATCAACAGCGTTTTCAGCGCGATGAGGGCGTAATCATCGTCGCAACCATTGCTTTTGGTATGGGTATCGACAAGCCCAATGTGCGTTTTGTGGCCCATCTCAATTTGCCCAAAAGTATCGAAGCCTATTATCAGGAAACCGGTCGGGCGGGGCGTGACGGCCTGCCTGCCGAAGCCTGGATGCATTATGGCCTGCAGGATGTGGTGCAACTGCGGCAGATGATTCAGCAATCTGAAGCCGACCAGCAACGCAAAATGATGGAAGGCCAAAAACTGGATGCCATGCTCGCCCTTTGCGAAACCGTTACCTGTCGCCGCCAGACTTTGCTCAGCTATTTTGGCGAAACCCTCGCCCAGCCCTGCGGAAATTGTGACAACTGCCTGACCCCTCCGGCCACCTGGGATGCCACCGTCGCTGCACAAAAAGCCCTCTCTGCGGTACACCGCACGGGTCAGCGTTTTGGCGTTCAGTATCTGGTCGATGTCTTGCTTGCCCGCGATGATCCCCGTATTCAGCAATGGGGCCATCATCAACTCCGGGTCTATGGCATTGGCAAGGAATTATCTGCCAACGCCTGGCGCGCCTTGTTCCGTCATCTGTTACTCCGTGGCCTGGTTGAGGTAGATAGCGAAGGCCATGGTGGCTTGCGCCTGAGTCCGCTGAGTCGTCCCATTTTGCGCGGCGAACAAACCCTCACCCTGCGCCAGCACGACAACGCCCAGCCCCGAAAAAAAGAGAAGGTCCAGGAAATTCCCGCCAGCGACAAAGCACTATGGGAAGATTTACGTCAGCATCGCCGCGCCCTGGCACAAACCCAGGGAGTACCGCCCTACGTGATTTTTCATGATGCGACGCTGATGGAAATGCTGCGCCTGCGCCCCCGTACCCTGGCCAGTCTCGCCACGGTGCCCGGCGTTGGTGAACGCAAACTCGCCGCCTATGGGGAATCGTTTCTGGCCATATTACTGAATCACGCAGGCCAGTCCTAACCCTAAAAACGGCAGTTGCC
>DYJM01000032.1 GCA_020723125.1 Acidithiobacillus ferrivorans | reverse complement strand
GCCTGCTCGAACATGCGTGTCTCTTGCGGTCAGTGGTTGTTATGTATGTGACCTGAATATAAGGCATTGGAGGCACGGCGGGAAGGCGCTTGGCGTGACAATGAACGGACTTCTATGCGGATAACGCCTGCAAATACGCGCTCCCGGGAACCTCGGCCACCACCTTGTTAACCGTCGTGTTCGATGGCTGGTATGAACCAACCGTTCTGGTAGGCTCGGCGCAGTAGATGCAGAATAATTCGCGGCGCAACAGCGGACTACTCCTCCGCGCAGCGGCTTCGACCAACCCATCTTTCAACCTTTGGGCAACTTTAGCCCGTGGGTGTAAAATAATCACTGTTATCACGCAGTGGAGGGCACCATGAATTTGCACATTGAGTATGAGCGCGAAACCGATGGCCGCTGGTTGGCGGAAGTTCCAGAAATTCCTGGTGTGCTTACTTATGGCACCACCGCCGAAGAGGCAATGGCTAAGGCCGAAACACTGGCACTTCGCGCACTTGCCGAACGTATTGAATCCGGCGAGAACCGCCCTATGACCATTAACATTGCATTCGTTGCTGCATGAGCCAATGGCCTTCCGCAAAATTCAGCAGGGCGTACTACATTCGACAATGAAAGGCAGGGATAAACATGATCCCGCCATCAGGAGACCGACATGAACATGACAACCGCCATGAGTACCGCGGAAATTCTTGAAAAAGCCCATGAACGCGCCAAGGCTGCAGGCAAACGCCATGCCGGGGATATGACCCCTGCAGAAGCCCACGCGCTGCTTCGCGAACACCCCGACGCCGTACTGGTGGATGTCCGCTCGCATCCGGAGCTGGATTTCGTGGGCATGATTGAAGGGGGCAAACATATTCCCTGGCAGAACTATCCCGGCATGACGCCCAATCCGGATTTTGACCAGCAGATCAAAAAAGAAGTGACGCCCGATAATATCCTGCTGCTGCTTTGCCGTACCGGTGGCCGTTCGCTGGCGGCTGCCGAGCATCTGGCTGACTTGGGTTATCGCCACTGCTACAACATTCTGGGGGGCTTTGAGGGTAAGCAGGACCAGCAGGGTCAGCGCGGCAAAGTCGAGGGCTGGAAAGCCAGCGGCCTGCCATGGAAACACAAGTAAGGTCGGGCAGACGCTACCAGACCGGCACGGATTGACTCAGCTTTGACAGGCCGGGCAGAACAGCGCGTTTTTACCACCCACCGATAGGGTTTCGAGGGCGGCACCACAGCCGGGACACTGGTTGTCTTCCCGGTGCCGGGTGAGGAAGGTTTTGGGTAGCAGATTGGTTTTGGCCTGACAGCGAACTGCCCGGTCCAGCACCTTGGGAATCTGCTCCAGAAAACGGTCGCGCTCTTCGTCCGTCAAACTGGGGGCGGTGCGATCAGGACGCAGGCGCGCCTGGTACAAAATTTCATCGGCCCATATGGCACCAATACCCGGCGCAAAAGCATCATCCAGGAGAATATTGCGCAGGGCGCTGCGGCGGCGAGACAGCGCCTCACGCAAAACCGTCAGTCCTTCGCCATGCACCATCAAAGGATCGGGTCCAAGCTTGGTCAGAAAATCCACATCGCTGTTTTCGTCGAGCATCCGCAGGCGATTACCTAACTGCGTGCCATGCAGGCGTAAGCGTTGATGTCCATTAATCTGGATTTCCAGAACGGCCCGCGCTTCTTCTTCGCTTTCTGCCTGGGCAGGCCCGCGCTCCAGTTCGACACTGAGCTCGCCACCCAACTGCATGGCCAGAATATCCTTGCGCGCCAATTCCAGAAACAGGTACTGACCATAGCGATGCAAATCGGTAATTGGTTTGCCCTTGAAAGCGGCTTCTTCAATGCCCGCGCCATCGGTCAGCAACTCGCCTTTGGCGTTATGCACCTGCATGACATTGACCCGCTTGTTGAGGATGTTGCGGCGTAATTTTTGTTTCAGTAATTCCAGTTCTGGCAATTCAGCCATGTTTTCTCCAAATTCGCTATTTTAATTGCTGTCGGGGGTTAGTCTAACCTGCATGGGACAATGCGCCAATGGCAGGGGGCCGTTCCTCGCGCTGGAACATTGCGCCACTCGGGTGCCTGTGGCAACCTTTGTGCCACTTCAACAAATCGGCTGAACAACAGAATCCATGGATATACCCGCCTATTCCCCCCAAGAACTTGAGCCGGCAGTGCAAAAACGCTGGCAGGAGCAGCAGTCTTTCCGTGCAGCCAGCGTGCCCGGCAAGGAAAAATTCTATGCTCTGGCCATGTTTCCCTATCCTTCGGGACAACTGCATATGGGCCATGTGCGCAACTACAGCATTGCCGACGCCATCGCCCGTTATCAGCGCATGCGCGGCAAGGATGTCCTGCAACCCATGGGCTGGGATGCCTTTGGTTTGCCCGCCGAAAATGCGGCTCTCAAAAATGGTCTGGCCCCGGCCGAGTGGACCATGGACAACATTGCCCACATGCGCGGGCAGTTGCAGCGGCTGGGATTATCCTATGACTGGTCACGGGAATTGGCGACCTGCACTCCCAACTATTACCGCTGGGAACAATGGCTGTTCCTCAAGCTCTGGGAAAAGGGTCTGGTTTACCAGAAACTCAGCACCGTCAACTGGGATCCGGTTGACCAGACGGTGCTGGCCAATGAACAGGTGGTGGATGGTTGCGGCTGGCGCTCCGGTGCTCCCGTCGAGCGGCGCGAAATTGTTCAGTATTTTTTGCGCATTACCGCCTACGCCGAAGAATTGCTGGAGGGCCTGGATACCCTGAATGAAGGCTGGCCGGAACAGGTGCTGACCATGCAGCGCAACTGGATCGGGCGCTCTGAGGGGGCGGAAATTCATTTTCCCCTGGCGAGCGGAGAAGGCGTCATCAAGGTCTTCACGACGCGCCCCGACACCCTGATGGGCGCCACTTATCTGGCCGTAGCGCCAGAGCATCCGCTGGCCCTGCAGGCGGCAGAGCAGAATCCGGATCTGGCTGAGTTCCTGGAGCGTTGCCGGCATGGCTCGGTTTCCGAAGCCAGCATCGAAACCCAGGAAAAAGAAGGGCACCCTCTCGGCCTGTTCGTCAAACATCCCTTGACCGGCGCCGAACTGCCGGTCTGGACGGCCAACTTTGTGCTGATGGGTTATGGGGAAGGGGCCGTGATGAGTGTGCCCGCCCATGACCAGCGTGACTTCGAGTTTGCCCGGAAATACAAGCTGCCCATCCAGATTGTCATTGCGGCAGAATCTGCGCCGCTTGAAGCAGCAGCCATGACTGAAGCCTACACAGGTGCCGGAACTTTGCTGCATTCGGGAGACTTCAACGGTCTGGATAGTGTACAGGCAAAAACCCGCATCACCGAGGCCGTTGCCGAGCGCGGTCTGGGCCGGAAAACCATCAATTACCGTCTGCGCGATTGGGGAATTTCCCGCCAGCGTTACTGGGGCACGCCCATCCCCATGATTCATTGTGAACATTGCGGCGTGGTGCCGGTTCCTGAGCAGGACTTGCCGGTCGTGCTCCCCACCCATTACCAACTCAAGGACCCCCGCTCTCCCCTGCTGGATGATCCGGAGTTTCTGAATGTGCCCTGTCCGCGCTGCGGGGCTCCGGCGCGGCGTGAAACCGATACCATGGATACTTTTGTGGAAAGTTCCTGGTACTACGCCCGTTTCGCCTGTCCTGATGCCGATACCATGCTGGATGAACGCGCCGCCCAGTGGTTACCGGTGGACCAGTATGTGGGTGGGGTGGAACATGCCGTACTGCATCTTCTCTATGCCCGTTTTTTCAATCGCCTGCTGCGGGATGTGGGGTTGCTGCCTGCAGATGCGGTTCACGATGAACCCTTCAAGCAGTTGCTCACTCAGGGCATGGTGCTGAAAGACGGCAGCAAAATGAGTAAATCCAAGGGGAACACCGTTGACCCTCAAGGACTCATTGATCGCTATGGTGCGGATACTGCCCGTCTTTTCATTTTGTTTGCGGCACCCCCCGAACAACATCTGGAGTGGTCTGATGCGGCAGTCGAAGGGGCGCATCGCTTTCTGAACCGCATCTGGCGTCTGGTCCATGAATATGGGGCAGAGAATCTGCTGGTACCGGCAGAATTGTCTGACGAGGCGAAAGATCTGCGTCGTGCTGTTCATCAGTGCATTGAACGCGTCAGCCGCAATATGGAAGGTCGTTATCATTTCAATGTGGCGATTGCTGCCATCATGGAACTGAGTAACAGCCTCATGAAAGTCGGTGCTGATGCGCCTACGGACTTGCGTGCCGTACTGGGCGAGGGATTGCGTGCCATGGTGCTGATGCTCTCGCCTTTTGCCCCGCACATGACTGAAATACTTTGGGAAGTATTGGGCCAGAAAAGCAATATCATCCATACCCCCTGGCCCAGCGCCGACCCCGAGGCCCTCAAGTCGGACACGCTGACCCTGGTCATCCAGGTCAATGGGAAATTGCGCGAACGCATGGACTTTCCGGTCGCAGCGGACAATAAGGCCATCGAAAAGGCGGTGCTGGCCAGCCCCGCCATGCAGCGTCATCTGGAAGGTAAAACCGTGCGCAAAGTCATTGTCGTGCCGGGCCGTCTGGTTAATCTGGTGCTGGGATGAAAGCATGGCGCCAGCGTGGCATTTACGGGTTGATGAGCCTGCTTTTGCTCGCGCTGGCAGGCTGCGGGTTTCATTTGCAGACCGGATCAACGGTTCCGGCCAGGTTGCAGGGGATGCGTGTCTCTGGCAGCGGTCCCAGTGGCGGCACCCTGGCTGCAGCCGTTCACCGTGAATTGCAGCGCGACGGTAATTACAGTCGTGCGGATGGTCCTGTCCTGCACATTGATAATGCCTATGTCTCGCAAAGGATTATCAGCATCAGCCCCAGTAGCGGCGTGGCTCTGGAATTTCTGGACACCCTCCATGCGCAATTCAGCGTCATGGATCATCAGAAAAAAGTCATTCTTCCCGCCCAGTCGCTGCTGGTGGAAAACAGCTTCAGTTATAACAGCGGGAACCCTCTGGCTACCAATGAGCAACAAATTCGCATGGAAAGATTGCTGATGGAGCAGGGTGCCCGGCAGATTCTCCGGCGGGTTCTGAACAGTCCGGTCGTCCGTCAGTCCGGCGGCTGAGATGCGACTCAAGCCGGGACAGTGGTCAGGACACCTGCAGGGTAAGCTGGCGTCCGTCTACGGTTTGTTCTCTGATGAACCGCTGCTTTTGCAGGAAGCTGAAGAAGCACTCTGCCAGGTTGCTGCAGAACAGGGTTTTGCCCAACGCCAACGACTGAATCATTCCGCCGCCCCTTGGGATGCGCTGCGGGATGAGCGGGATGCTGGCTCGCTTTTCGCTGAACAACGCCTGCTCCTCCTGCGTCTGGACAGCATCAAGCTACCCAAGGAAGGCGTCAGCGCCCTGCAGTACTGGCTGGCCTCGCCGCCCCCCGATGCCCTGCTCGTCTTCAGCGGCCCGCGCCCCGATGCCAGCGTCCAGAAAACGCAGTGGTTCAAGGCTCTGGAAAGTCACGGCCAGACGCTATTGTTGTATCGCCCCGAAGGCGCGGACTGGATCCGCTGGATAGAACAGCGCCTCAAGCTGCAAAAAATGTCGGCAGATGACGAGGCCATCCAGTTGCTGGCGGATCTGAGTGCGGGCAACCTCGGGGCCTGTCATCAGGCCATTTTACGGCTGCAGCAGATATATCCGGGGCAGGCGGTGGATGTTGCCGCCATTCGTAACGTACTGGCCGACAGCAGTCAGTTCAATATTTATGATCTGGCGGATGCGGTGCTACGCGCTGAACCGACGCAAATCCTGCGCATTATTGATCGCCTGCGCAGTGGCGACGGTGAACCGGCCCTTTGTCTCTGGGCCCTCCACAAGGATTTGCGGATACTGGCGGAATTACGCGCCGCCCATGTGGACGTTGATCAGGTTTTTCGCCAGAACCGGGTGTTCCCTCCCCGCCAGAACTGGTTCCGCGCAGCGGCGCGGCGTTTGCCGGGTCAGAGCCTGCTGGCGGGTATCCGTGAATGCCTTGAAATTGATGCCCGCATCAAGGGTCAGGACCCTACTCCGGTCTGGCCCGCCCTGACCGATTTATGCCTGCGAATTGCCGGATCAGCCTGAGAACGGCACAATAGACCCAATATCCGCGCGAATGAATCCCCAATTGGCAGGCCATATATTGCCCGGCACGAAAGGTTCTTCGCTGAACTCATGTCAGCCAGACTGACACGAAAGAGGAGACTGATGATGGATTTGCACCAGGAAATGGAAAAAATTGGCGAACGGGCGCGCAGCGCCCAACGGCGTCTGCAAAGCGCCGATAGTGCCGCCAAGAACCAGGCCTTGCGCCTGATGGCAGAATTTTTACGGCGTGATGCCGATAATCTGCAGCGTGCCAATCGCAAGGATCTGCGCAGTGCCGAAGAGGCGGGCAAGGATGCTGCCTTTATCGACCGATTGCGACTGGATGAGACGCGCATTGAGGCGATGGCCCGGGGCCTCGAAGAAATTGCCGCGCTTCCCGATCCTGTTGGTGAAATCACGGATTTGCGTTATCGCCCCAGCGGCATCCAGGTTGGTCATATGCGGGCGCCGCTGGGGGTGATTGCCATGATTTACGAGTCACGTCCCAACGTCACGGCCGATGCCGCCGGTCTCTGCGTCAAGTCGGGCAATGCGGTCATTTTGCGCGGCGGCTCGGAATCCCTGCACAGCAACATGGCTATTGCCGAACGCTTGCGGGCGGCTTTGGGTAAGGCGGGATTACCCCTGGATCTGGTGCAATACGTCAACACGGCAGACCGGGAAGCCGTCGGCGTGCTGATCAGCATGGATACTCATGTCGATGTGGTCATTCCGCGCGGCGGCAAAGGGCTGATTTCCCGCATCAAGGCCGATGCCACAGTGCCGGTGATCATGCATCTGGACGGCAACTGCCATGTTTACGTTGATGCCGATGCCGATGCCCGCAAGGCACTGAAGGTGGTGATCAACGCCAAAACCCAAAGACTGGGCACCTGCAACACCGCCGAAAGTCTGTTGATCCACAAGGATCGCATGGAAGATCTGCTGCTTCCTATCGTCACGGCGCTGCAGGAAAAAGGCATCGAAGTCCGGGCCTGCGAACGGAGCCTGCCACGCCTTGCCGGTGCCGTGGCAGCTACGGAAGAAGATTACGGCACGGAGTATCTGGGACCCATCATTTCCCTCAAAATCGTTGACGATCTCGACGCCGCTATTGCGCACATCAATCGCTACGGGTCCCAGCATACCGAAGCCATCCTGACTGAAAATTATACCCACGCCCGCCGCTTTTTGCGTGAAGTCGACGCGAGCTCAGTGATGGTCAATGCCTCCACCCGCTTCGCAGATGGATTTGAATATGGTCTGGGGGCGGAAATTGGCATTTCCACCAATCGTCTGCACGTGCGTGGTCCGGTTGGTCTGGAAGGGCTGACTTTGCAAAAATGGATTGTATTGGGAGACGGCCATATCCGCTCCTGAAGCACCCACAGCGGCACTGCAAAAACTGCTGGACGTTCTGGCTGATGCCGAGTGCGTTAATGATGCGGGAGAACCCACGGCCCTGCTTAACGAAGCGGAGCGTTGGGGGATTCCCCTGCGCCAGACTGCAGAGGGTCTGCAGCTGGAGTATCCTCACGCACCCCTTTCCCGCCCGGAAATTGCCGCTGTTGCCAACATTCCGGAAGCGCAAATCCGGATACTGCCAGCCTGTGCTTCGACCAACAGCGCAATGCTGGACAGCGAAGCCAGCCCCGGTATTTGTCTGGCAGAAAGTCAGTGGGCCGGGCGCGGGCGGCGGGCGCGTCACTGGTCTTCACCCTTTGGCCGGCATCTGGCCATGAGCTATGGCTGGACGCAAGCGGCCAGCATTAATCCTGCCCTGACCCTGGTCGCTGGTCTGGGGGTTTTTCAGGTACTGCAAAACCGTATCAGCGGATTGTGGATCAAATGGCCCAATGACATTTGGGTCGCCGGGCAAAAACTGGGGGGATTGCTGCTGGAAGCGCGCCGCCTGCCCTCCGGGCAAAACCACCTGGTGCTTGGTCTGGGCCTGAATGTGCACGACGATCCTAGCCTGCCGGACACTGCCACGACTTTGGCGCAACACAAGGTCAACCTCTCCCGCAGCCATCTTGCCGGGCAAATCATTCGCCGCTGGCAGGAGGATTTCGCCCGTTTTGATCGCGATGGCCTGGAACCCTTTCTGCCGCTCTGGAATGAAGCGGCAGCGCCCATGATGCGCCAGATCGTGCAGATCAGCGATGCGCGGGGATATTATCCGGCAGAAGTACTGGGCATTGGGGGGGATGGTCGCCTGCAGGTACAGGAGCCGGACAAAGCCCCGGTATGGTTGAGTGCCGGCGACGTCAGCCTGCGGCCATTGGCATCATGATATTCATCGCCGTGGGCAATACCCGAACCCTGCTGGCACAGAGCAGTGATGGCCTGCATTTTCAGAGCATCAGCGCCGCAACTGCCCTGCATCCTGCGCATATTTTACAGCAGTGGGAACAGCTACACCCTCATGCAGAGGAAGAGACTTTTGCGCTGGGAGGGGTCGTGCCGGAAGCCTTGCAAAGCTGGCGGGAATTATTACCCGAAGCACGTCTTCGCGAACCTGATCTGGCGGTGTTCAACCAACGCGTCCCCAACGCCTATGTCCCTGGCGAAACGCTGGGTTTTGATCGACGCTGCTGCCTGCTTGCCGCAGCACAGGATTACCCCGCCCAAAGCAGTATCATCATTGACATGGGTACAGCCATTACCATTGACCTGTTTGCCGATGGCCGTTTCCAGGGCGGCAGAATCCTTCCGGGAATCACCATGAGCCTTCATGCCCTGTTTCTCGGCACGGCACTCCTCCCCGATATGGATTTGCCCGTACCCGCCGCAGCCCTTGGTAACAGTACGGGTGCAGCCATCCAGTCCGGCGTGTTCCATTTATTTGCCGACGCACTGCAGGGCGCCATCACCCATTTCCAGCAGATGTATCCCGACGCCCAGGTGCTACTGACCGGGGGTGATGCGGCGCTCTGGCAGACGCAAATCCCCAACAGCCAGCATGTTCCCGATCTTCTGCTACGCGGTTTTTATGGATGGCTGCAGGCGTAATTATCGCCCTGAACTCCCCTATCCTGAAAACCGCCATTTTCCTCTTGGCGTTTGTAGCGCCCCCATGTAGGCTACTCCCATGACCAAGCCCTTCCAGCGCGTCCTGCTCGTCAGCAAATACCGTGATCCTTCGGTACTCCCGGGATTACGCCTGTTGCGTGATTTCATTCAAGCCCAGGGGCGGGAAGTTTTTATCGAAACCCAATGTTCTGCCGAGATCAACGATACCCTCGGCCTGAAACTGATGACTTTCAGCGAAGCCCGCGCGGAAACGGATCTGGTTATTGCCATTGGCGGTGACGGCACCCTGTTAGGAACGGCCCGAAATACGGCCAGCAGGGGCATAGCCATTCTCGGCATCAATCAGGGACGGCTGGGCTTTCTTGCGGATCTGTCCATCGACCAGATAGAAAGCGCCTTGCCGCCCATTTTGCAGGGGCATTATCAGCAGGATCAACGCCGGGTCCTGCATGCCGAATTGTGGCGCGACAATCAACAAATGCACAGCGGTCTGGCCATCAACGAAGTGTTTATTCATAAAGGCGGCGGCGAAAGCATGATTGAACTGAGCGTCCATATGGATGGCCGCTTTGTTTATACCCAGCGCGCTGACGGCGTCATCATTGCCACCCCGACGGGTTCGACCGCCTACGCCTTGTCAGCGGGTGGCCCCATTTTATCCCCCAGCCTCGAAGCCCTGCTGCTGGTGCCGATCTGCCCGCACACCCTCACCGCAAGACCGCTGGTCGTCGCCGATACCGTGGCCATCCGTGCCCGCCTGACCGCCAGCCGTCAGTCTGCAGCCCTCAGCCTGGACAGTCACTGTAGCATTCCTCTGACTGTCGGCGATGAAATTCACATCTGCCGTGCCCCCTGCTCGGCACGTTTTATTCATCCAGAAGAGAAAAACTTTTTTCAGATTCTTCGGGAAAAACTGCATTGGGCCGAATCACCGGGAGAAGATTAAATGCTGCTCAGCCTGCAGGTTCGCAATTTTGCCCTGATTGACAGCGTCAGTATTGATTTTGATGCGGGCTTGACCGTACTCACCGGAGAAACCGGGGCGGGTAAATCCATTCTGGTGGACGCCATCGCCCTGCTCCTCGGAGACAAGGGTCATGCAGACAGTATCCGCCATGGTGCCGAGCAGGCCGAAATCAGTGCGGAATATGCCCTTGCCCCCGAACATGCCGCCCGCCAATGGTTGCGCGATCAGGATATGGATGCGGATGAACCGGTGTGTGTACTGCGCCGGGTCCTCCAACGCAATGGCCGTAGCCGGGCTTTTATCAATGGCTGCAACGTCACCCTCACCCAGATGCGGGAGTTTGGTGAGTATCTGATTGAGCTGCTGGGACAACATGAACATCAGAAGTTGCTCCACGCCGACCGTCAACTGGCCCTGCTGGATCGTTTTGCCGGGTTGGAAACCAGGTTGGATCAGGTGGCTGAAGCGCATCGGTTGTGGCGGGAACAGACGCTGCGCTGTCAGCAATTACATGCGGAGCAAATCCGTCAGAATGAGCAGGCCGATTGGCAACGCTTTCAGCTCCAGGAGCTGGAAGCCGCTCAGTTGCAGGAAGAAGAATGGGAAAGCCTGCGCAGCGAAGAACAGCGTCTCGGGGCGGTCGAGAAATTGCGTGAACACCTCCAGGCGGCACTGGAAGCCCTGGAAGGGGAAGCGCATCCAGCCAATCGCGCCCTGGCCGAAGCCCAGCGTCATCTCGGCGTGGCTTCCCAGCATGATGCCCGCCTGCAGGAAAATGAGGCCTTGCTCAATGCCGCGCTCATTCAGGTCGAAGAAAGCATTTCCAATGTGCATAGTTATCTGGCCGATCTGGAAGCCGACCCCGAACGTCTGGAAGAAATTGCCCGACGCTTGCAACAGTTGCAGGATCTGCAACGCAAATATCATTGTGACCTGCCGGGCTTGATCGCCAAACGCGATTCCCTGCGTCAGGAACTGCAGGGAACAGAAAATCTGGAAAGCACACTGCTCGCTGCTGAGCAGGCTTTACTCAAAGCCAAAACGACCTATATCCAGCACAGTCAGGCTCTCAGCACCGCCCGGCAAGCCCGACAGCAAGCCCTGGCTGACGCAGTTGCCGAACAAATCCGTCAGCTGGGCATGCCCCATGCTCAGGTTGAATTACGTTTATCCAGCCACCCGGAAGAAGAAAAGTTCTGGCGTGACTCCGGCTGGAATCAGGTAGAAATCTGGATTACCGCCAACCCCGGCCATCCGGCACAGGCCCTGGCCAAGGTGGCTTCCGGCGGAGAACTCTCGCGTATCAGTCTGGCCTTGCAGGTCATTCTGGCTGCACCTGAGCGCATTGACACCCTGATTTTTGATGAAGTGGATGTGGGCATTGGTGGAGCCGTTGCCGAGCGCGTAGGACGCCTGCTTCGCCGCCTTGGCGCGCAGCAGCAGGTGCTTTGTGTTACCCATCTTGCCCAGGTGGCGGCACAGGGCCACCATCATCTGCACATTGAAAAACAGGTGCAGGATGGTCAAACCCTCAGCGCCATAAGCCCCCTGCAAGCGGCCCAACGTCAGCAGGAAATTGCCCGCATGCTCGGCGGCATCGATCTCAACACGGCCGTATTCGAGGCAGCGGCCACGCTTCTGGCCAATGTGGACGCATAATCTCAAAAACGGCAGTTGCCGGGGGTGCTTTGCCGCTGTAGCCGATAATCTACACTAGGCCGCTGGCCCTCAGTCGCATACACTGGTTTCTGGCAATGCGCTGCCCATGTTCAGGGCAACCAGCATGGAGGAGTGGATGGCTGCGGACTTTATGGAAGAACAGAACACCGGACAGATGGATTCCCCGGCTAAAGAGCGTCATGGCGCTATTTCGATTCCCCGGCGTGTCCTGTTCTTTGCCATTATCATCCTGTTTCTGGTCGCGGGGGTCGTATTTGCGGCCATCCAGGCGATTCATACCCTGGGCGACAGCAGCAATACGCTGATTGGAATTGGCTTGCCGCTGCAAAAGCAATTACTGGAAATTCATGGACAACAACGTCAGGCCGAATTTTATCAGGACTTGGCGCAGGTCCTGCCCCACTCTGGTTATGAAGCCACCTTCGCCCACCTGATTCATCACGAACAAACGTCTTTACAGACACTACAGACCGGCGCAAGAGCCTACCCCCAACTTGCCAACGCACTCCAGCAACTGCAAGTGAGTCTGAGCAATTATTTGCAGTCCGCAAAAGCAGCAGGCTCAGGGCAAGCGGCTGTGCTCGACGGCAAAGCCAGCCGGATGGCTGTTGAAGCACGTTTTCATGATGTTCATCAGGCCATGCAGTCCCTGCTGCTCAGTCAGGGAGAAGCGGCAGCGGCAGCGCGTTCTCAGGCCGTGCAACTGCTTTATGCACTGGTAGTCATCACGGCGCTGCTCAGCCTGTTGATACCCTGGCGGGTTGCTACGGCCTTGACCCGACCATTAAAGGACTTCCGTCTGGCCCTGGAAGATATCGGCGCGGGTAAGGTCGCCCATGTTGCCAGCGATGGACCCCAGGAATTGCGCGATCTGGCGCGCAGCATCGACAGCATGCAGGCCCGCCTGCGGGAAGAAGAGCGTCTGCGCCACCAATTTCTCAGCCAGATCTCTCACGAACTGAAAACCCCTCTGGCCTCGGCCCGTTCCGGTAGTGAATTACTGCTCAGCGAGCGCATCGGCCCGCTTCTGCCACGGCAACGCGAAGTCCTCGAAATTGTCGTCCGTCAGGTCAAGGAACTATATGCAGCTATTCAGGAAATGCTCGACATGCATGCCTTGCAGGCGCAATCCCTGGATTTTTCACCCCAAACTGTCAAAGTGTCCGAGATTCTCGAAGATCTGCAGAAACGCATGCAGCCACTAACAGAAAAAAAGCAGCAAACCCTGGTTTGTAAAAGCAATGCACCGCTGGAAGTGTACGCCGACCCACAACGCTTGCGGCAAATTCTCAGCAATCTGGTCAGCAACGCCAACAAATACAGCGCAGCCGGCGGTCAAATCCACGTGCAGGCCATTGCCGAACAGCAGGGCGTTCTGTTCCGGGTAGAAGATGAAGGCCCGGGCATTCCTGAAGCCTTGCTGGAACGGGTATTTGAACGTTTTTATCAGGTTCCGGTCAGTAACAGCTTACCCCGGGGTACCGGATTGGGATTGGCCATCACCCGCGAACTGGTAGCCGCTCAGGACGGCTGGATACGCATTCACAATCGTCCACAGGGAGGGCTCAGCGCAGAGATCTGGTTACCCTCCTTGCCTCAGAAGGTAGCCCATTGATGTACCGATTATTGCCTGCGATCCGCTCTCTCGGCACCTTCAGTATCCTATTGTTTCTGGGAGCCTGTGCAATGATTCATCCGCCAGCACCGGCTCAGCCCAAGGCCGCGTCTCTGCCGCTCTCGGAAACGCCCCGACCGGTTCTGCTCAAGGAATTGAAAGATTGTGGAACCGCAACTTCTGCAAGTTGTGCCAATATTCATCTAGCCTTGGCAAACGGCTATCTCAGCAGTGGCCCTCTCAATAAAACTGCCTTGGGCAACGCTGCCCGGGAGCTGGAAATGGCTTCACAAAACAGCGTGTTGGCCAGTCAGATCCGGCCACTCAGGCGCAGCGTCAACGCTCTGCTGGAAAATATGGCCACCCTGCAACAGTACAAAACCCGCATTCAGCAAAGTAAAGCTCAGGCCATCGCTGCACAAGATGCCGCAGAGGCCGCACAAGCACGGCTTCAACGTCTGGAATCCCTGCTCCACCAGCATGCAGAAAAAACCCTGGAAGCGCATGGCGCGCCCTTACCCTGAGATGCATAACACCATGCCCACCATTCTCATTATTGATGATGATCCGGATTTCTTGAGGCTGCTGGGTTTGTGGCTGGAAAGCGAAGATTACCGGGTGCTGAGCAGCAACAATCCGCTGCAAGGGCTGGAACTACTGGACCAGGAAAGTGTGGATTTGTTGATCACCGATTTACGCATGCCCATCATGGATGGAATGGCAGTCCTTGAAAACGTTCAGTCCCGAGACCCCGATCTTCCGGTTATTTTGCTTACTGCCCATGGCACCATTCCTAACGCGGTGGAGGCCATGCGTGCCCAGGCTTTTGGTTATCTCAGCAAGCCGTTCAGTAATGACGAATTACAAACATTATGCACGGCGGCGCTGGCACAACGCCTGGCTGGCCGTGAACTCAGCAAGTTAAGGGCTGACCTGCGCGCCCAGGCCGGGCAAAGCATCCTCCACCGCAGTCCGGTCATGGCCAGCCTGGTCAACGAAATTACCCGCATAGCCACTTCCCAGGCCAGTGTTTTTCTTTCTGGAGAAAGTGGGTCGGGCAAGGAACGTGTCGCCAGAGCCATCCACGAAGCCAGCGCCCGTAGTGACCAGCCTTTTGTCGCCGTCAACTGTGGCGCCATTCCCTCCGAACTGGCTGAAAGTGAACTGTTTGGCCACGTCAAGGGGGCTTTTACCGGAGCCACTCAGGACCATATCGGGCTCATTCGCAGCGCCGACCACGGTACTTTGTTCCTGGACGAAATCGGAGACCTCCCCTTGGCCTTGCAGGTCAAACTGCTGCGGGTATTACAGGAAGGAACCTTACGCCCAGTCGGAGCAAAAACGGAAATATCCGTGGATTTACGCATCATCAGTGCCACCCATCAGGATATTCATGCGCTGACTGCCAGCGGCGCCTTTCGGGAAGACTTGTATTATCGCCTGCACGTCATTCCCCTACGGGTGCCCAGCCTCAGCGAGCGTCCCGAAGACATCCTGCTCCTTGCCCAACATTTTCTGGATCGGGAAAGCCAGCGTCTGGAACGCAATATTCCCGGGTTCAGCCCCGAAGCCATGGACAAACTGATGCAGCGACCCTGGCCCGGAAATGTTCGAGAACTGGAAAATGCCGTCACTTTTGCAGTGGCCGTCACCGAAAAAGGCTGGGTCTCGGGAGAAGCCATTCCCGATGCCAGCCGCCAGGGTGGATCCAGTGCCTTCCCACCCTTGCAGGATGCCAAAACGGCCTTTGAACGGGTGTACCTTGAAAATCTGCTGCGTGCCACCGATGGTAATATTTCCCGGGCGGCACGCATCGCCGGCCGCCATCGCACCGATCTTTACAAGCTCATGCGCAAACATGGTCTGGCCCCGCAACTATTCAAAAACCAGGAGGATCGCGATGAGGCCCCGTAATCATCCACTACTTTCTCGCATTTTTTGTTATGCTGGTGCGGTCCTTGCTAAAACGGGGTCCCAATGACACTGCCAGTACCCGTTCAACCGCCTTCACGTTTTCGGCATCTGCATTTGCGCCGCTGGTTTGCCCAGGGCCTGCTCATCTCTCTTCCCATCGGCCTGACCATTTATGTGGTGTTATGGATTGGCGGCTGGCTCAATAACTTGTTTGAAGCGCCGATCAAGGCCATTTTCGGAATTGACATCCCCGGTCTGGGACTGCTCCTGACCTTGCTGACCATTCTGGGCGTTGGTTTTCTGGCTTCCCATGTCCTGACCGCATGGATTTTTGACTGGATGAACAATGCGTTGGCACGCATCCCGGTTCTGCACAGTCTTTACAGCACCATTCAGGAAACGGTGGGATTACTGTTTGGCGGTGCTGAGCGAGGCTTTCGCAGCGCCGTGCTGGTCCGGCAGGGGGGAGATATGGGCTACATCATCGGGCTGGTCACCCGTGACACCCTGCATGAACTACCGCACCTCCCCGAAGACTGTGTGGCCGTTTTCATTCCCATGAGCTATGGCGTCGGTGGCTTCACTTGCCTGGTTCCCAGAGACAAAATCATCCCGCTTCCGGACATGACACCCCAGCAGGCTTTACGTTTTGCCATGGCTGGTGGCGTCGGTGGTGGAAAAATCGCCCGGGAAAGGCCGGAAACCGGCATTCAGCACGACGTTTCTGAATCCGACGTCGATTCTTCTTCATGAAGCTAAAACGGCCATTGGCCTGGGCGATTTGCAGCGAATTTGGCCCGAGCCGTTCATGAAGCCAAACACTTTGCGGGAGGCGGGCTGTGTTCGTTATACTCGCCGCATACCAAAGGAGAACATGTATGGCTGAAGTGCGTAAAGCAGTTTTCCCCGTGGCGGGCCTGGGTACCCGTTTTTTACCGGCTACCAAGGCCAGCGCCAAGGAAATGATGCCGGTAGTGGACAAACCTCTGATCCAGTACGCCGTGGAAGAAGCCATTGAGGCAGGCTGCGATCAGTTGATTTTCATCAGTGGCCGGGGGAAACGGGCCATTGAAGATCACTTTGACGTCTCCTACGAACTGGAAAACGAACTGGCAAAGCGTGGCAAAAAAGCCTTGCTGGAACAGGTACAAAGCATTTTACCCAGCCATGTGAGCACCATTTTTCTGCGTCAGCCTTACCCTCTGGGGCTGGGTCACGCCGTACTGATGGCCAAACCGGTTATCGGTGATGAACCCTTTGCCGTGCTGCTGGCCGATGATCTGATGCTGGGGGAACCACCCGTATTGGCGCAAATGGTTGAACAACACCATCGCTATCAGGCTGGCATTCTTGGCGTGGAAGAAATTCCCCGTGAACACTCTACCCGTTATGGAGTAGTAGACGCCCGCCCTTGGGACGAACGTATTTTTCAGGTCAGCGGCATTGTCGAAAAACCCCAGCCCGAAAAAGCGCCTTCCAATCTGGGTGTAGTCGGTCGATACATTCTGCCCGCCCGTCTCTTCCATTTTCTGGAAAACACCCAGAGTGGTGCGGGAGGTGAAATCCAGTTGACCGATGCCATCGCCCATCTGCTCGGCGAACGTCAGGTGCTGGCTTATCGTTTTTCCGGTCAGCGCTTTGATTGTGGTGACAAACTGGGCTATCTCAAGGCCACCATTGCCTTCGGCAAATTACATTCCGAAGTGGGCGCCGATTTTACCGAGTACATGAATGGCCTGTGCCAGAGCAAAACAGAAATTCCTGAGGCCGTTCATGAAGCGTAAGGGTATTCTCCTCGCCGGAGGTTCGGGTACCCGACTGTATCCGCTGACCCAGGCAGTCAGCAAGCAGCTGATGCCGGTTTATGACAAGCCCTTGATTTATTATCCGCTCGCCACCCTGATGTTGGCTGGAATCCGCGAAATCCAGATTATTTCCACACCCAACGATCTTCCACGTTTCCAGCAGCTTCTGGGCGATGGTCGGCAGTGGGGGATGGATTTCTGCTATGCCGAACAGGCGCATCCTGACGGCCTTGCGCAAGCCTTGCTGATTGCCGAAAACTTTCTGGCGGGGAGCCCTTCGGCACTGGTGCTTGGCGACAATGTTTTTTATGGACATGATCTCAGTGAAACCCTGCAGCAAAGCAACCAGGCCAATAACGGGGCAACGATTTTTGCCTACCACGTCGCCAATCCCAAGGCTTATGGCGTGGTGGAATTTGACCGTCAGGGGATTGCCATTGGACTGGAAGAAAAACCCGCCAAACCCCGCTCTTCTTTTGCAGTCACCGGCCTGTATTTTTATGATGCAGACGGGAGTCGTCTGGCCCGGGAAATCCGTCCTTCGCCACGGGGAGAACTGGAAATTACCGATCTGAACCGCCTTTATCTTGAACAAAAACGCCTGCATGTGGAAGTGCTGGGGCGCGGCACGGCCTGGCTGGATACCGGCACCCACGCCGACCTGCTCAGTGCCGGACAATTCATTCGCACCCTGGAAGAACGCCAGGGCCTGAAAGTTGCCTGCCCCGAAGAAATAGCCTACCGCATGGGTTATATTGATGCAGACACACTCACAGAACTTGCCGCCCCACTGAAAAAAAGTGGTTATGGAGAATATCTCCTGCGCATCATTGAAGAAGGGTCTCCGTTTTGATCATTGAAAAATTGCGCATCCCAGAGGTACTGCTCATTACCCCCAAAGTATTTGGCGATGCCCGGGGATTTTTCATGGAAAGCTGGAACCAGCGGCAGTTTGCCGATGCCGGCCTGAATCTCAGCTTTGTGCAGGATAACCACAGCCGTTCGCAACAGGGCGTGCTGCGTGGCCTGCATTATCAGATTCATCAGCCCCAGGGAAAGCTGGTACGCGTTGTCTCAGGTGCTGTTTTTGATGTGGCCGTAGATTTGCGCCGATCATCATCCACCTTCGGTCAATGGGTCGGGGCCACACTCTCCGAAGAAAATCAGCAGATGCTCTGGGTACCACCCGGATTTGCGCATGGCTTTTACGTATTAAGCAATTCCGCTGACTTCCTCTATAAAACAACCGAATTTTACGCCCCGGAAGCCGAGCGTTGTATTGTCTGGAATGATCCGGACATCGGCATAGACTGGCCCCTCATCACGAATTCGAAACCTCAGCTGGCCAGCAAGGATGCGGCCGGATGCTCTTTCGCAGAGGCGGAAACCTATTCGTGAACCCTTCATTCTCCATGCGAAGAGCGTTATTATCGCCCACTTTCCTGAGGAGCAGCGGTATCCATGATCATCATTGATGGCGTAACCGAAAGCGGGGGCAAATTTCGTCCCTCAGCATGGGCTGAAATGCTCATAGAAGGGGTAGGACTCGCCCATTTCGGTGCCGACCATAAAATTCATTACTTACCATTGATCGAGCCCGCCAACATTAATGGCAACGCGGCCATCATCATGGATGAAAGCCTGGAGCAACTCCGCCCCGAGGCTTTTGCGGAAATCATGCGCTTTGCCGCCGAAAATCGCTTGCAGGTCCGCCATGAAGAGGGCGCGATAGCCGATCGGCAACAGGGCAAAAATTCCGGGCATCGCCGGACCCGCCCCGCCCAGCAGCGCCCTTCCTGATGGTCAGTCGTCCTGCCAAATCCAGTCGGCGTCGCTTTGCCTGGGTGCTCGGCGCGGTCATCGTCATTTATGGCATACTCACCGTCATTCTCAGTGTCCATGTCATTGATCAGCAGAGTGGTGCGCGCACTGATTTGTATGTGGCGCTGGAAAATCTGGACCAGATGCATCATGAAGCCATGGCATCAGCCAGCACACCCACAGCACGCAAAGTCATTGCCGATGCCTGGCGGAATGAACGGGCTTTTGCGGCCAGGTCTCCACAGCAAGCGCAGCAACTAGCTGATCAGCTTATCGTCAGCCTGAATCAGGAATATCCACATAATCCCTGCGGACAAAAAGAACCCTCTTTCGTGGCCGCCTCTGCTCTGCCTCAAGAGCATGCCTGCATGGTCGCGGTGGGCACTCATGATGATCAGGTAACAGTGACGGGCTATGATACCCAAGGCATTGCCATGGACAACTTTTATGAGTTTCTTTATGCTCCAACTGGCCGTTCTGACTGAATATCCCGAGGAAAGTCCCATGAATGCCAACAGGCTCCTTGGCATGGTCCTTTGCATAGGTCTTCTGCAAGGAAGCAGGAGCCAGGCATGAGCAGCGCCGCTTCCAGAAGCAAACGCGTTCTGCTGTTTGGTGCCAATGGGCAGTTAGGTTGGGAACTCCAACGCCAGATCCCTGAATCTGTTGAACTGCGCGCATTGTCCCGCGCCCAGGCAGATATCGCCATTCAAGAACAGGTAAACCAGGCTGCCGAGGTTTTTCAGCCCGAGCTCATCATCAACGCCGCCGCTTATACTGCTGTTGATCTTGCCGAGTCGGAATCGGAAACAGCCTATGCCATCAATCGGGATGGTGCCGTTCATTGTGCAGAGGCTGCCCGTAAACATTCTGCCCGGCTCATCCATATTTCCACGGATTTTGTATTTGATGGGAGTCAGGCAACCCCTTATCAGCCCGACAGTATCCGTCATCCACTTGGCGTATACGGCGCCAGCAAAGCTGCCGGCGAGCTAGAGATTGTCCGTATTCTGGGGAGCAATGCGCTGATTTTACGGACCGCCTGGGTGTATAGCGCCCACGGTAAAAATTTTGTCAAAACCATGTTGCGGCTGATGGCAGAACGGGACTCCCTGGGGGTGGTTGGTGACCAGATTGGCAGTCCTACCTGGGCGGCAGGTTTGGCGGCGGCCATCTGGCGAGCCTGCGCACAACCTGAATTCACCGGCATTCAGCATTGGACGGATGCCGGCGTGGCCTCCTGGTACGATTTTGCGGTCGCCATTCAGGAAGAAGCCCTGGCTTTGGGTCTGCTCCAGCGTAGCATCCCCATCCAGATGATCCCCGCCAGCGCCTACCCCACCCCGGCCCGCCGTCCCGCCTGCGCGGTACTGGACAAAAGTATCAGCTATGCGACGTTGGGTACGGCTCCACATTGGCGTCAGGCACTGCGGCAAATGCTCACCGATACCGATTCTGCTTAGACAAGGAAACCCCATGACCGCAACCTCTCCTGCATCGCCCGCTGAAAAACGCCTGCTGGTCACTGGTGCCGCCGGTTTCATTGGCAGCAATTTCTGTCACTACTGGCTGAAGAATCATCCCCAAGGTACGCTGGTTGCTTATGATGTCCTCAGCTACGCCGGTAACCGCCATAATCTTGACGGTCTGGAAACCCATCCCGATTTTCATTTTGTTCAGGGTGATATAAATGATGCGGCATTGCTTGAAAGCAGCCTGCGTGCCCATGCCATCAATGTCATCGTGCACTTTGCTGCGGAAAGCCACGTCGATCGCTCCATTCATGATCCTGATGCTTTTATCCAGACCAATATCGTCGGCACCCATACGCTCCTCAAAGTGGCAAAATCGCTCTGGCTGGATGGTCCTGAAGGCCCTGTTCCCCATCGTTTTCATCATATTTCCACCGATGAAGTTTACGGCACCCTCGGACCCCAAGACCCTGCCTTTCGCGAAGACACCCCTTATGCGCCCAATTCTCCTTATGCTGCCAGCAAGGCGGGCTCTGATCATCTGGTCCGTGCCTATCAGCATACCTACGGCTTAAGCACCACGACCAGCAACTGTTCCAACAATTACGGGCCTTATCATTTTCCCGAAAAACTTATCCCCCTCATCATCGTCAATATTCTTCACAATAAAGCCCTGCCCATTTACGGCGATGGTCAGCAGATTCGCGACTGGCTCTATGTGGAAGATCACTGCCGGGGGATCGCCGCCATTCTTGATGAGGGCAGGGAAGGCGAAAGCTATAACATCGGTGGCTGTAACGAATGGGCCAATATCGACATTGTGCAACTGATCTGCCGGGAGATGGATGCACTATTCGCCAGCAATCCCCGCTGGTCCGAGCAATACCCCCAGGCCGCCCCGGCGCTGGGACGCCGTAGCGAGGAACTGATTCAGTATGTCCGTGACCGCCCCGGTCATGATCGCCGCTATGCCATTGATGCGAACAAAATCACCCGAGAGCTGAATTTTGCACCTGCGGTGGATTTCCCCACCGGCATTCAGCGCACCATCCTCTGGTATCTGGAGCATCCGCAATGGTGGCAACAGGTCATGGACGGCAGTTATCGTCACTGGCTGGACACCCAGTATGGAGCCGAATAAGTCCGGCTTATGCAGATCGACGCACAACCCCGGGATCATCTTAACCGGGATGCCGGCTATCCTGAAAACGGCAGTTGCCGTGGATGCTTTTTGCTCCGTTGTTCCTCGCCTGTTGTTCTATGGCTCATCCTGCTG